>NZ_JAOWDG010000069.1:0-401509 GCF_030334745.1 Citrobacter sp. Cb080
TGATGTAGCCCCCTGAAACACCGGACAGTAGCTGTATCTCCAGATAAGAGATAGGCTTGAATATATGTCTAACACTAACGCCAATTTTGAGATGACCGGGATCCTGTTAGGGCAAGAAGTCCGTAAACGTAAAACTCCTCAGGAGAAGATCGCCATTATCCAGCAGACGATGGAGCCGGGTATGAATGTCTCCCATGTCGCCCGCCTGCATGGTATCCAGCCCAGCCTGCTGTTTAAGTGGAAGAAGCAATATCAGGAAGGCAGCCTCACCGCCGTTGCGGCTGGAGAGGAAGTCGTTCCTGCTTCTGAGCTTACTGCTGCTCTGAAGCAGGTCCGGGAGCTTCAGCGCCTTCTGGGCAAGAAGACGATGGAAGTTGAGATCCTGAAAGAAGCCGTGGAGTACGGTCAGTCGCGAAAATGGATAGCGCACGCGCCCTTGTTGCCAAAGGACGGGGAATAGCCATGGTCTGCCGGACCATGGGCGTGTCGCGTGCGCAACTGTCACTGCGGATTAACCGTTCTGCCGACTGGCAGGACAGGCGCTGTAACCGGCGTAATGAAGAAGCAGACGCAGAAATACTGTCGGCTATCCTCAACATTATCAGCGATATGCCGAGTTATGGTTATCGACGCGTGTGGGGCATCCTGCGCAAGCAACGTCGCACAGAGGGACAGCTACCTGTGAATGCCAAACGGCTTTACAGGATAATGCGTGAGCATAACCTGTTGTTGTTGCATCACAAACCAGAGCGACCGAAGCGTGAACATAAGGGCAAGATAGCGGTGGCAGAAAGCGATATGCGCTGGTGTTCAGATGGCTTCGAGTTCGGCTGCGACAACGGCGAAAAACTGCGGGTAACGTTCGCGCTGGACTGCTGCGACCGTGAGGCCATAGACTGGGCAGCAAGCACGGGAGGCTATGACAGTTCGACCGTGCAGGATGTGATGCTGAGGTCGGTGGAAAAGCGCTTCGGCGACAGGTTGCCCGACACAGCGGTGCAGTGGCTGACGGATAACGGTTCAGCGTATACCGCGTATGAAACGCGGAGGTTCGCGAGAGAGCTGAATCTGGAGCCCTGCACAACAGCGGTGAGCAGCCCGCAGAGTAATGGCATGGCCGAACGGTTCGTGAAAACGATGAAAGAAGACTATATCGCGTTCATGCCAAAACCGGATGTGAGAACAGCACTGCGAAACCTTGCAGTAGCGTTCACGCATTACAATGAAAACCACCCGCACAGCGCGCTGGGATATCACTCCCCGAGGGAATACCGGCGGCAGCGGACATCGTTAACTTAAGATACAAAAGCTGTTCGGAGATGGAGGGTCAAGATCAGCACACTATGAAATACATCTATCAGGCGCGGGAGAAAGGCGCAAAAGTTGTCGTTATCGATCCGCTGTTAACGCAGACCGCCGCGAAAGCCGATCTTTATTTACGTGTTCGCCCAGGCTCAGATGGCGCTCTGGCGCTGGGCATGGCGCGTCACCTGGTGGATAAAGGTTTAGTTGATCAGGATTTCGTCAATAACTATTCCCACGGATACCCGGAATTCGAAGCTTATCTGCGCAGCAGTGTGACCGTCGAGTGGGCCGCTGAAATTTGCGGTCTGTCGGCGGATGCCATTCGCCAGTTAGCGGAAGAGTTTACGGCGGTTAATCCTGCCACCGTGTGGATTGGCTACGGCATGCAGCGCCATGTTAACGGCGGCGCTAACGTACGGGCGATCGATGCCTTTGTGGCAATGACCGGCAATATTGGTATTGAGGGCGGCGGTGCCCGCTACGGTCATCTGCAGACATGGGGTTATAACTACCATGGAATGATGCAGAAGCCTCCTGCAGGTTCTGTCGGAATAAAAGGCGCAGGTGGTCCGGTGGGTGAGTTTGTCAGCGATAGCGGTGAGAAGAGCGAATACTCCGATCGTGCGCTGAATATCAACCAGACGGCGCAAGGGATTCTGGACGCCAGTGAACCACCGGTACGGATGCTGTGGGTGGCCTCTAAAAACCCGTTTGCTCAGGATTTCGACCGCAACAAGATGATCAAAGCGTTTGATAAACTGGAAATGGTGGTTTGTGTCGACCAGTTCTTCAACGAAACCGTCCAACATGCGGATATCGTGCTGCCTGTCACTACCACCTTTGAACAATGGGATGTCTCTTCGTCTTATTGGCACTACTGGTTATCCGTCAACGAGCCGGCTATCAAACCGCTGTATGAGTGCAAGAGCGATCCGGAAATCGCGGCGCTGCTGTCCAAAACCATCAATAAACTGGAACCCGGTTCATGTACCTTCCCGCAGGCGTTTGATGCTAAACGCTGGTTGGATCAGGAATTTAATGAGGGGATGGGGAAACAGTTTGGCATTGCGGGCTGGGATGACCTGCTGGAAGGACCACGCAAAGCAAAAATGGTCAGCACCGCGGCCTGGTACGATCGCAAGTTCAAAACGCCGTCAGGCAAGTACGAGTTCAAATCAGAACGTTGTGCGGAAAATGGTCACACGGCTTTGCCGGAATATAAAGCGGGTGCACAGGGTGCGCTGCCGTTCCACCTGTTTACACCTCATCTTCAGTACGGTCTGCACTCGCAGTTTGTCAATCTGGACTGGATGCAGGTTTTCTGGCCAGAACCCTTTGTTTATATCCACCCGCTTGCTGCACAGAAAAAGGGCATCACTGAGGGCGCTCACGTCAAAGTCTTCAACGAGGTGGGCCATGTTGAGTTGCGAGCCAAAATTACCACTAATGTGCCGGAAGATTTTCTTGTGATGTACGAATCCTGGTTCAACAAGCTTAGTTACAACGTACAGAATGTGGTCAAAGATACGCCCGCCGATATGGGAAAAATGGCGACAGGCGCGCCCGGTGCGGCCATACACAGTCAATTTGTAGATATTACTCTGTCAGGAAATGAAGGAGCTGCGGCATGAGACGCGCGTTTTTAGTCAATAGCGATAAGTGCATCGGCTGCCGTGGCTGTGCGATGGCGTGTAAGAGTTTTAATCAGCTGGAGCCTGAACGTTTCTGGCGCTATGTCTACCCGCTGGATAAAGAAATTTATCCGCATGAGGAGCGAGCGTTCTACTCGCTGGCCTGTAACCACTGCGAAAATCCGGCCTGCCTGGCGGCTTGTCCGGTAGAGGCGTACACCAAACGCGAGGATGGTGTTGTGGTGCATAATCCGGAACGTTGTATCGGATGCAAAAACTGTATCCGCAATTGCCCATACGGTGCGCCGCGCTTTAATGAAGAGACGAAAAAAGCGGAAAAATGCAGCATGTGCTACGAGCGTCTCGATGTCGGTATGCAGCCGGCGTGCGTGAGTGCCTGCCCGGTAGGCGCCCTGACGCTTATCGATCTGGATGCCGATCCGATCCCCAACAATGCCGTACAGTATCCGCCGGGATTCCCACGTATGCCGCAGCTTAACCCTGGCACGCGTTTTATCCTCGCGCGTCAACCGAAGCAACCGGAGGGCAAGTAATGGAAAAGTATGAATTCCCTCTGGTTATTTTTACCGTATTGAGCCAGATGTCGGTTGGTATAACGCTCATTCTGACGCTGCGCACGCTGCAAGGGAAACTGGAAAGCAAGCGCCTGTACTGGCTGGTAAGCGGGCTGGTTCTGGCGGCTGCTTCCGTGGCGGCGGTATTGCACCTGGCGCATCCGGATCGCGCCTACAATGCCCTGATTAACCTCCAGCATGCCTGGCTGAGCCGTGAGATTCTCGGCGCAACTTTATACGGCGCGGCGGTGGGCGTGACGTTTTTGGCAAAAGGGCACAGAGCGCCGGCTGTTCTGGCCTCTGTTCTCGGGATCGCGCTGGTGGCGGTACAGGGGATGACCTATGCCGCCCCGGCGATGGTGGCGATCGCCAACGGTCTGACGATGCTGCTGTTCTTCATCACGGTGTGGGTTATGGGTTGTGCGGCGATTCCGCTGCTTAACCTTGCGCCTGCCGTTGCCGCATTGCGCCAGGGGATTGTCGTTTGTATGGCGGTCATGATTGCCGCACCCATTATCTGGCTAAGCGGTGGCACCATCATGCAGATGACGGCGCATGCCTGGCTGACGTCGCCGCTTTATCTGGCAAGTCTGGTGTGTCTGGCGGTGGCCTTTGTCCTCAGCCGCCAGGGCGAGCGTCGTGCAAAAGCGCTCTTTGTCCTGCTGTTTGTTGGCGTATTCCTGAGTCGTCTGACGTTCTTTGGCGATACGGTTAGTACCATCGTGAATATCGGTCATTTGTACTGATCGTCAGGCAATAAAAACCCCTGTCAGGCATTAACCTGGCAGGGGTTTTCTTTAGCAAATTAGAGGCTATTAACGTACAACCAGCACTGGCAGAGTAGCGTGGCGAACAACGCTGGAAGCGTTTGAGCCGAGCAGATGAGTGCTGATTGATGGGTTGCGCGATCCAATGACGACCACATCCGCATTCAACTCTTCACCCAACTCGTTGACGACGTCACGTACGCTGCCAAAGCGGACGTGTTGTTTAATACGGGAAGGATCGATGCTGAAGTGACCGACCATCGTTTGCAGACGAGTTTCCGCTTCGTGTTGTAGATGCTCTTCAAAACGACGGACATCGGCTGCAAAGCGGTGCAGGCTTAAGCTTGCTGAGCCTGGCAGCACATGCAGCAGATGAATAACCCCGTTTTCCTGTGCCAGAAATTCTGCATGGCGAATAGCCTTGTCGCTCAGTTCCATTTCGAATACATCAACAGGCATTATGATTGTGTTGTACATAAACATTCTCCTTGTCATTACATGAACACATATCAGCATAGTATTAAAAATGATTCTGTCAGTCACGACACAGATTTATGTTTTGCGAACAGGAGATAAGGTGAGGGTCAGGAGTTGGGGGCTAACCGGAAAGAGGATGCGGATGCATCCCCTGTAAGATAAAGCGAGTGGCTTTGATAAGACAGAGTTAGCGCAGGTAGTCGCCTGCAGCTTCAGGTTGGTACTCAAGCTCGATGACTTCGAGGTGTGTTGAGGTCCCGCCTGGTAGTTCCCAGTGAATGGTGTCGCCAACGCGCAGGCCCAGAAGTGCAGCGCCAACAGGTGCCATTACCGAAAGCTGTGTGCTGCTGTCAGTCATATTGGCCGGATACACCAGGGTACGCACACGGACTTCGCCATCACTCAGATTGCGGAATTTCACGCGGCTGTTCATGGTCACGACATCGTGCGGCATGGTTTCTGGTGAACACATTTGGGCACGATCCAGCTCGGCGTTCAGGGCGTCGGCAATCGGTAAACCAGCAAACGCAGGTTGCTCCAACAGGCGGTCAATGCGTTCCGCATCGAGGTCGTTAATGATGATAGTTGGTCTGGACATTTGTTACTCCATGTCGTCGATACTGCGGGTGCGCAGGTAAATAATCCCAAAAGAAAACCCTCACCGTCAGGCGGCAAGGGTTTAGCTTTTATGATGATACTGAGACTTACCCCTGGTTTGAAGTGATTTAGTTCACATTCAGGCAAATCATCAATATTGTTGCGTATGGTGTGATTTTAGCCGAAAAACGCGATCGTTCTCCAATTTGCATTATGCTTTTTAAGCGCTCGCTGCGGGCGCGTCAAACAACTCAGTGTTCCGCGACAGGAGATCTCATGAGCCAGTACGACAAACTTACCTTGAAAGACGGCAGCTATTTGCATTTTAAAGATTGGGGAAGTGGGCAGCCTATTGTCTTTAGCCATGGCTGGCCGCTGACGGCGGATGCGTTTGAAGATCAGATGCTGTTCCTTGGGTCGAAAGGATTTCGGGTGATCGCCCATGACAGGCGCGGGCATGGGCGTTCAGCCCAACCCTGGGATGGTCACAATATGGATCAGTATGCTGACGATCTGGCTGAACTTACCGCGCATCTCAATCTTAAAGATGCCGTACATGTCGGACACTCTACCGGGGGCGGGGAAGTGGCGAGGTACATTGGTCGCCATGGAACGCAGCGGGTAGCCAAAGCGGTGTTAATCGGCGCGGTGACGCCCATAATGATCAAGACCGACTTTAACCCAAATGGTGTGCCGAAAGAGGTGTTTGATGGCATCCGTGAGGGAGTGATAAACGATCGCGCTGCCTTCTTCTATGAACTGACCGCTGCATTCTATGGCTACAACCGCCCGGGCGTAAATGCGTCGAAAGCCGTTCGTGAAAGCTTTGTTGAACAGGGCTTACAAGGTTCCATCAAAGCGTTGTACGACTGTATTCACGCGTTTTCAGAAACTGACCTGCGTGAGGATCTCAAAAAGATGACTATCCCGACGCTGGTGATCCATGGTGATGACGATCAGATTGTCCCGTTTGAAACCTGCGGAAAGGTTGCGGCGGAAATACTGCCGGACGCGCAGTTGAAGGTGTATGTTGGCGGTTCGCATGGCATTTGCACTACCCATAAACAACAGATCAACGGCGATCTGCTCAACTTTATTCAATCGTAATCTTTAGCGGATTGTTCTACGCTGATCTTCTTTTTCCAGGGAGATGAGCGAAGCATAATTTGTGCTGCGCTGATGTTAACTTCAACAGAGAACGCTATGTATTTCTATCAACCATCACAAGGACACGGCTTACCGCATGACCCGCTGAATGCCATCATTGGACCGCGCCCTATTGGCTGGATTGCCTCCCGCGACAGCGACGGTCGGCATAACCTTGCACCGTACAGTTTCTTTAACTGCTTTAATTATCATCCGCCGATTATCGGTTTCGCCAGTAGCGGCTGGAAAGATAGCGTGCAGAATATTATCGACACCGGTGAGTTTGTCTGGAATCTGACGACTCTTGAGCTGGCCAGCGCGATGAACGAAACGTCAGCCAGCTTGCCTCACGGCGAAGATGAGTTTTTTGCCGCCGGGCTTAGTAAGGCAGATAGTCGGATAGTCAGCGTGCCGCGGGTGGCGCAAAGCCCGGTCAATTTTGAGTGTCGCTTATCGCAAAGTCTGCAACTGACCACCGCTGATGGTTCGCCTGTTGAAACCTGGCTGGTGCTGGGAGAAGTGGTGGGTATCCATATTGATGAAACGCTACTGGAAGGCGGCATCTACCAGACGGCGAAAGCAAAACCGGTACTGCGTGCGGGCGGGCCAACGGCGTATTATTCGATCAGTGAAACACACCGCTTTGATTTAGTTCGCCCGGATGCTCGTTCAAAACGCTAACCATATGGACCGACGCCAGCTTGCCGCGCCGGTCGTTATTTTCAGTATCCCACTTTGTCGATAATAAACTGTTTACCGCAGTTACCCGGATGCGGTTGCGGTAAGAATGACTGTGCGGATAACGTCTGGTTAATGGTGTCGGCTTTCAGGGACAACTGGATTTCTGTGAGATAGGCCGGATTGCCGTGGCAGCTTAGCTTCACGGCTTTAACGTTCTCTCTGCCCCAGCTTTTAGCGACGGCGGCGTCAAATGCGCTGCGGCTGACGGTTTTGCCGTAGTTTTCCGCGAGGAATTTGCCAGCCTCGCTGTTCTTAACCTCATTATTCATCCGTACCATCGTGCCGAAGTATGCGTCGGGATCAAAACCGAAACAGGCGCCATGTTTGGCATATTCGTAACGTTCCAGACAGGATCTCCCGCCAGCACCGGGCATTACGGCACTGAGTTTTGCCGCGCTTTCCAGCGACAGGCCCGTTTCGGGAGCCGCGCATTTACGGCTGGCGCGCGCTTCAGGCAGGTTGGGAATAGGGCGAGTCGCGCAGCCAAAGCGCATCCAGCGGCGGTTGTCTACTCCACGGGCGGCGATGGATTTTGGCAGGCTGGGCCATAAACCGTGAACGGTCAGGAAATCTGCTTTATCCGCGCTCTCTTTTTGCAGACGACATTCGGCGGGCTCTTGACGATTTCTCTCGTGTTGGCTCTGACAAAATCCGGTTTGCCAGGAGAGGGCCAGCACGTAGCTGTCAAAATCAGCGTACTGTTTTGCCTGAAGTTCATCGGCCTGAGCTACAGAAACTGGGAGCAGAAGTGCTGCCAGCAGCGAAGAATAACGCCATGTTGATGTCATGATGATTTCGGATACTTATATAAATTTTGAATATCATCTATTTAATCATAAAAAATGCCAGTCAGGTTTAGCTGACTGGCATCATTTTCATCAGGCGGGAACCCGAATGATTAGCTCCACATTGCCAGAATCGGCCAGCCGACCAGCAAAAGCATAGAGATGTAGATAACGCCGAAGATTGCACCCAGACGCCAGTAGTCTTTGGACTTCACATAACCGCAGCCGTAGATAATAACGCCAGGGCCAGTTGCATACGGAGTCAGACAGCCCATGATACCGATGGACAGTACCAGCAGGATACACAGGTGTTCCATCGGAACGCCCGGGATGCCTTTGCCGACGGCCAGAATAACCGGCAGCATGGTGGCGGTGTGTGCGGAAAGGCTGGCAAACAGGTAGTGAGCAAAATAGAACACCAGCACCAGAACGATCACGGTCGCGTTAGGCGAGAAGCCCTCCAGGTGCGAGCTCATCGTGTTGGCGAACCAGTCGATGAAGCCTGAACGGGTTAAACCATTCGCCATAACGACCAGCGTGGCGAGGTTAACCAGGGTGTTCCATGCGCTGTTATAACGGGTGATGTCTTTCCACGGGACAACGTGCAGCGCCAGCATCAGCGAGACTGCCAGCAGACCCACAGCGGTCGCATCAATCAGTTTACCGCCAAAGACCCACAGACCCAGGCTGAGCAGAACCAGACCGATCAGGGTCAGCTCTTTACGCGTCAGTTTACCCATGGTTTTCAGTTCATCACCAGCCCACGCGGCAACTTCAGCACTGTGAGTAACTTCTGGCTTGTAAAGAACATAGGACAGCCACGGAGCAACGATCAGCAAAATAATACCAACCGGCAGGAAGCTGAGGAACCATTGCAACCAGCTGATTTGAATACCGGCAATTTTATTGACGAATTCCAGACCCAGTACGTTAGGTGCAGCGCCGGTAACGAACATAGAGGAGCTCAGGCTGGTACTGATTACCATCATCCACATCAGATATCCGCCGATACGGCGCGCGGACGGATCGTTCGGGAATGATTTAAACAGCGGCGGCAGGTTTTTGATAACCGGGAATACGGTACCACCGGTACGCGCGGTGTTGGACGGTGTAAACGGCGCCAGCAGAATGTCGATGATGACAATCGCGTAGCCCAGCGTCAGGGTGCGCTTACCCATGAATTTTACCAGGAACAGCGCGATACGACGACCCAGACCGGTGACTTCATAGCCCAGCGCGAAGATAAACGCGCCAAACACCAACCACACGGTAGTGCTGGAGAAGCCTGCCAGACCCCATTTCAGCGCTTGCTTACCCGCTTTAAACGCCGGGTCGGCCAGCTCTGAAGCATCAAACAGCAGATAGTTGCTGCCGATGACGCAGATCGTTACGGCGATAAAGCTTATCGCTGTTGCCGGGATTGGCTCCAGGATCATCCCAACAATCATTGCCACGAAAACGGCAAAATAGTGCCAGGCCTGCGGGGGCATTCCATCAGGGACAGGGATAAGAAACATGACGCCCATTACGACCAATGGGGCCAGTAATTTCCATATTTTATCTTTTGCTAAAGACATGTGTGTGATTCTCCGGAAAGGATCTTTAATTGTGATAATGATGAACTTGTGAAATCTGAGCTAAGAACCAGGTGACGATCAGCAGATCGGCGCAGCCTCCTGGGCTGAGGTTGCGTTCAATGCACTGTTGGTCGAACTGGCGCAGGTATTCGAGATCGGCAGGGGTGCGAATCCCCCCTTGCTGCAATAGAGTTGTGGCCTGCTGCTGTAGCCAGCGCAGACCTTCTGCGCCGCCACGTGAAGCCACGTTGGTGTCGCCATTGATAGACATCAGCAGCAATAACGTGTCGAGTAGCGCCAGTTCAGGATCGCGGCCCTGAGTCAGCAGTGCGCGGTAGTGCGGCAGGGCATGCTGGATGACTAGCGGGTATCCCGCTTCGGCTTCGCCCCGTGCGCCGGTTAATCCCAGTTGTTGATAAAGACGTTGGCCAGCCGTGAGTTGTTGATTGTTCTGGCGCAGTTCGCGCTCGGTCAGGCCACGGCAAAATGTTGCTGCCGTAGAGCAAAGGGTTTCAGCGGTAACAGTTAGTTGGAGCTGGTGCAGGCGGCCAATGGCGGCACACAGCAGCCCCAGTGAAAAGATGCTCCCTTTATGGGTGTTTACCCCCTCGGTGGCGCGAAACATATCGGCTTCGCAGGCCATGCCCAGTGGGCGCAGTCCTTTCAACACATCTTCGGGCGACAGCTGTGCGCTAAACGCCCCATATTCAATAAAACGCGGCAGCCAGGCCTGAATTGCCTCAGCGCTGCGATGAAAATCTTCCAGCGCCATATCTTTATGTGCGCCGTTGTTAATACGATCCACCAGACCCGGTTTGGGCGACAGGTTGACTTCAGTCAACATGGCCCGCCACGCAAGCGTTGCGTAAGCGTCAGGCAGATCCAGAGGAAGGACTGCGTTATTGGTTGATGTTGCGGGAATCGGCATCATGCAGCAGAGCCTCCATCTGAGAGAGTAAGTCGGAAAGCGCGTGGGTTTTACCCCGCGCGCATTCGGCAGCGCTTTGCTCGCACAGCAGACAGCGGCGGGCAGGGAGTGCGAAATGACGTCGGGACAGAATTTCCCCATCAGGGGTCAGGACATCGATGTCCCATAACCGTCCCAGCGGATGTGAATGCTCAAGTTCAATCGTGGCGAGCTTGAGATCGTGGGCCGGGGCCTCAATAGACAAAAGACCTTCCGGACCGCTGGCAGAAACCAGCGCCGTTTGCTCCCTGACAATCCAGGTGGATTTTTCCGCCAGCGCGAGCAGGGCGGCTACGCCGTGATTAAAGATGCAACGGGTTAATGCGCTGTCTTTAATCGGACCCGGTGCGACCACGGTAAACGAGACCAGTGGCGCGTGATGACGCGTCAGCCAGGCATGTTGCCTTGCTTGTCTCTCATCCCGGCTGGCGAGCAGCTCGGGAATCGAAACCGCGTGTTGGGTGGCGCGTTCAGGGAGCAGGCGCATGGCTTATTCCTTCACCTGATGCACAACGTCAATCACCGAGCCATCGCGGTAACGCACAACGGCAATCACGCGGTCGGTGAATTCGATAGCGCGTGGCTGACCGGTGAGCTGCTGTGCACGTTCGCGCAGCCATTCAATGGACACCACTTTCATACCGGCTTCTTTCAGACGTTCAGCCAGTTCCGGACGCGCAGGGTTAACGGCGATACCGTGGTCAGTGACCAGGATGTCTACGCTGGAGCCCGGGGTTACGCAGGTCAGGACGTTATCAACCAGCGTCGGGATGCGTCCGCGAACCAGCGGAGCGACAATGATGGAAAGCGCAGCGGCAACCGCAGTATCGCAGTGACCGCCGGATGCGCCGCGCAGTACGCCGTCAGAACCGGTCAGTACGTTAACGTTGAAGCTGGTATCAACTTCCAGCGCACTCAGCACCACGACGTCCAGACGATCGACGGAGGCGCCTTTTGAGCCCCAGTTGGCATACTGGTTGGCACTGATCTCAATGTGGTTTGGATTGCGGGCCAGCGACTCAGCCGCGTTACGGTCAAAGCTCTGTACGTCCAGCAGTTTGCGAATCAGGCCTTTTTCGTGCAGGTCAACGATGGTAGCGGTGATGCCGCCCAGCGCGAAGTCAGCACGGATATCGCGGCTGCGCATCTTGTCTTCCAGGAAACGAGTAACGGCCAGAGAAGCGCCGCCGGTTCCTGTCTGCAGTGAGAAGCCTTCATTGAAGTAACCGGAGTTAGCAATGACGTCTGCCGCGCTACGGGCGATTAACAGTTCACGCGGGTTGGTGGTCATGCGTGTCGCATCAGCACCGATTTTGTCCGCATCGCCGACCTGATCGATCTGTACAATCAGATCCACCTGATCCTGCGTAATGCTGGCCGGGTTATGCGGATAGGTCAGCAGCTGTTCAGTCAGCAGGACAACCTGTTTTGCATTTTCGGCATCGACGCGGGCATAGCCCAGTGAACCACAGCACGCTTTACCGGTATAGCCGTTAGCGTTACCAAACTGGTCGCAGGACGGTACGCCGAGGAACGCCACATCAATACTGAGTTCGCCACTTTGCACCAGGTGTACACGGCCGCCATGGGAGTGGACCTGCACAGGCTCGGCCAGCAGGCCACGGGAGATCTCTTCCGCCAGCGGACCACGCAGCCCGGAGGTGTAAATACGGCTGACTACGCCCTGACGGATGTGCTCAACCAGCGGAGCATGGCAGTCGCTCAGGGAGCTGGAGGCCAGCGTCAGATTTTTAAAGCCCATTCTGGCGATGGCGTCCATCACCAGGTTAATCGTCAGATCGCCACCGCGAAAAGCGTGGTGGAAAGAGATAGTCATGCCATCCTGTAAACCTGAACGACGAATGGCGTTTTCCAGGTTAGCGCACAGCTTCTTGTCGCGCGGTTTTTGCGCCTGTAATTCTACTTTTGCGGTGCTCTGATAAGCGGAAAGCTCACTTTCTGCATGACGGCTCCAGGTCGCCACGCGATCCTGGCGTTGAGACTGTTCGATTTTCTGCGTCATTTTTTTGCCTTATTCTTCGCGAATGCCGGAAAGTTCTGCACGGGAGATAACCAGAAGGGCGCGCTCGATAACCGGGCTGTCGACCATTTTGCCGTTCAGGGAAACTACGCCACGGCCTTCGCGAGCGGCGGCTTCAGCGGCTTCCACGACCAGGCGCGCGTGAGCCAGCTCTTTGCGTGTCGGGGCATACAGGTTGTGCAGGAGCTCGATCTGGCGCGGGTTGATGAGCGACTTACCGTCAAAACCCAGTTGCTTGATGTGTGCGGCTTCATGCAGGAAACCCGCTTCGTTGTTGGCATCGGAATAAACGGTGTCGAACGCCTGAATGCCGGCAGAGCGTGCCGCCTGCAAAATAGAGCAGCGGGCAAACAGCAGTTCAGTCCCTTCCGCAGAGCGCTCAGTGCGCAGGTTACGCACATAATCTTCTGCACCCAGTGCAATACCGATCAGGCGCTCGGAAGCGTGGGCAATTTCTACCGCGCGGGTAATGCCTAACGGCGATTCGATGGCGGCTAACAGACCGGTACTGCCGGGCTCACGGCCACAGGCTTTCTCGATACGCAGGATTTCGCTTTCGATATCGATGACGTCCTGCGCGGTATCGGTCTTCGGTAAACGCACGATGTCAGCGCCGCCGCGTACCACGGCTTCGAGATCGTTAATGCCCCATTCGGAGTCGAGGGCGTTTACGCGCACGATAGTTTCAACGTCGTGATACAGCGGATGCTGCAGCGCGTGGTACACCATACGGCGAGCAGTATCTTTCTCGCGCAGCGCGACGGAGTCTTCCAGGTCGAACATCAGCGCATCTGCCGGATAGATGAACGAGTTGCTGACCATGGCGGCATTGGCGCCCGGTACGAACAGCATGCTGCGGCGGGTACGGGTTTTACGTTGCTGCAAAGATTCACTAATCACTGGCAATCCTCCCATGGCAGTGCAGGAATACCGCCAGCGCGGGCCAGTAGTGCTTCTAGTCGCGCACGTAAAATGCAGTCCAGTGCGCCTTTATCATCAACATTTAATTGCACGCCGCGTACGTTGTAGCGGGACAGAACGTCCAGAATGGTGGCCCGGATGGCATCACCGAACTGCTTTTCGACGCTACTGTTAACCTGCAGGTCAATATCCTGCGAATCGAGTGGGGCGATGCGAATCATCACATCACCGGACTCGAGTGTGCCTGCGACGGCTGCCTGGTTTATTTTCGTTTTTCACCTGTTGCTAATGCGGGGGTATTTTGGCGGACTGCCGCACCCGATGAGGCCCGCTCAACCATGCTTTGCAGATAGTGCAGCGTGGCGTCAGGGACCAGGGATGCGATAGCCGTGAGATCTTTTTTAACCAGCAGCTTGCGCACCCAGGAGGCAGAAATCGGCATCTCCTGGAAGCACAGCCGCTCAATTTCCACCAGTTCAATCGGTGGGGCGGGAAGCGTTGGGGTCTCCAGCCAGTAGCGCATATCGTTGTTGTACTGGGAGGTGACGGTGCAATACGGCTCGGTACCGACGAAGCGGTGCGTGACGCCGAGAGCCGGGGCCAGATACTGGCGGAAGATTTTCAGGTCTATTTCGGTATAGCAGTGGTTAATAACGCTCTGCTCTTTGATGAAGTAGCACGGGAATGTGGCGCGGGAAATGATGTATTCCGAACCGCGATGAACGGTTAAACGTGGAATGTCTTTTGTCCCTTTAAGCACCAGATCCAGTCGGTCTTCATACGGAAAACGCGAGGTATCTTCTTTCACCAAAAACAGATGCAGCCAGTCACATTGCGCGGCTGCTTGTTGGATCAGAAAACGATGTCCGTTGGTGAAGGGGTTGGCGTTCATGACGATACAACCAATTTTTTTCCCTTCATGGCGCTGTTTCGCCAGTGATTCAGCGTAGCGTTTCAGACGTGTGGTGCTGTTTTCCATCAGCACCATAATGCCGGGAACGCTGGTCAGCGTAGAAAAACCGCACTGCTTAAACAGCGACTCGTACTCGGTTTTGGTATAGATGAAGAGGTGCGTACAGTGGCGCTCATAGGCGAGGTTGATTAACTCGGTCGCCAGCGTCAGCGCTAAGCCTTCACCCCTTACGGATTCGCAGATGGCGACGCACTTTATGATATTGCCGGCAATGCCACCGCAGGCAATCAGGCGGTCATCACGGGTGACGGTGATAAATACTTCGACAGTTGTATCAACGCTCAAATCATTCTCTTTCAGAAATTGCGCGATAGCCGCCATCTTTTTATTTTCTGAGCGTTTAACTTGCGTGAATATATTATTACCGAACATAGTGAATAGAGCCCCGATGCTATATTTGTTACTGGGTTTCTGTTTTTGTTGCTCTGTTTAGCAACCTGATAACTTCTTGTTTGCAATTGAAGGGAATGTTTTTTTATTACGGAGTATTTCTTTTTTTCCCTGCTGCATACATCGTAAGGAGTATTTTGGAGGTAATTTTTGATTTATTTCACAATAAGTTAGAAGGTTTTAATGTGTTTTATGGTTTTAAGTTTTTTAATTAATTTAACTCCGAAATAGCGTGTGGTTTTAATTTGTTTAATTGATTTAAGGTGGGGAATCTGCAACGATCCTGTTTTATACCGCGACTTGTAAATAAAACATTTTTATTACAACTACAATGAGAAATAAGTTTCGGGTATCGTCGCTGAGGAAGAAATATGGCAGAGCAGAAAAATAAAACACGGTTTCCTTTTTTTCGCAGTCTGGCGTTTCCATTGCGTATCTTTCTGCTTATTTTGGTCGTTTCTGTTTTTATTATCGCCGCGTTAGCACAATACTTTACCGCCAGTTTTGAAGATTATCTGGCAACGCATGTCCGCGATATGGCGATGAACCAGGCCAAAATCATCGCCTCTAACGACAGTATCATCGCGGCGGTGAAGCATCGTGATTACAAGCGTCTGGCGACCATTGCCGACAAACTGCAGAGCGGGACTGACTTCGACTATGTGGTGATCGGGGATACCAACTCTGTCCGCCTTTACCACCCAAATCCGGAAAAAATTGGCTACCCGATGCAGTTCACCAAACCCGGCGCGCTGGAAAGAGGGGAAAGTTACTTTATTACCGGCAAAGGGTCGATTGGGATGGCGATGCGCGCCAAAACGCCCATCTTTGATGACGATGGCAAAATCATTGGCGTGGTCTCAATTGGCTATCTGATCAGTAAAATCGATAGCTGGCGATCGGACTTTTTACTCCCAATGGCAGGGGTGTTTATCCTGCTGTTGCTGGTACTTATGCTGCTTTCCTGGTTATTTGCCGCCCATATTCGCCGGCAGATGTTGGGGATGGAGCCTAAGCAAATCGCGCGGGTAGTGCGTCAGCAGGAAGCGCTATTCAGCTCGGTATATGAAGGTTTGATCGCCGTGGACCCTGATGGGTATATCACCGCAATAAACCGCAGCGCGAGGAAAATGCTGGGGCTGTCTTCGCCAGGGCGAAAGTGGCTTGGAAAACCGGTTAGTGAGGTGGTTCAGCCGACTGACTTTTTCACCCAGCAGATTGCGGAAAAACGACAGGACGCGATGGTGAACTTTAATGGCCTGAGCGTTATCGCTAACCGTGAGGCGATTCGCTCCGGCGATGAACTGCTTGGGGCAATCATCAGTTTTCGTAGTAAAGATGAAATTGCTACTCTTAATGCGCAATTAACGCAGATCAAACAGTATGTAGAGAGCCTGAGAACGCTGCGTCATGAACACCTTAACTGGATGTCGACCATTAATGGCCTGCTGCAAATGAAAGAGTATGACCGGGTGCTGGCAATGGTGCAGGGGGAGTCGCAGGCGCAACAGCAACTGATTGACAGTCTGCGCGGCGCGTTTGCCGATCGTCAGGTAGCCGGTCTGTTGTTTGGCAAGGTGCAGCGTGCGCGTGAACTGGGCCTCACTATGACTATCGTTCCTGGCAGTCAACTGCATCAACTCCCTGAGGGGCTGGATAGCACAGAGTTTGCAGCAATTGTTGGCAATCTGCTTGATAATGCATTTGAAGCGAGCTTGCGCACCCAGCAAGGCAACAAGATCGTCGAACTCTATTTGAGTGATGAAGGGGATGACGTGATCATCGAAGTTGCCGATCAGGGATGCGGTGTACCGGAAGCATTGCGTGAAAAAATATTTGAACAGGGTGTGAGCACCCGTACCGATGAACCAGGTGAACATGGCATCGGTTTGTATCTGATTGCAAGTTATGTGAGGCGCTGTAACGGGGTGATTACACTCGAAGATAACTCCCCCTGCGGCACCTTATTTTCTTTATTTCTTCCGAAAGTGAAAAAAAATAATGACGGAACCATTAACGCTATTGATCGTTGAGGATGAAACGCTACTGGCGGAAATGCATGCTGAATATATCCGCCATATACCCGGCTTCAGCCAGATTTGGCTGGCGGGTAATCTTGCGCAAGCGAGGATGATGATTGAGCGTTTTAAGCCCGGTTTGATTCTGCTCGATAACTACTTGCCGGACGGCAAGGGAATTACGTTGTTGCATGAGCTAACCCAGACGCGTTATCCGGGCGGCGTGGTGTTTACCACGGCGGCCAGCGACATGGAAACGGTCTCCGAGGCCGTGCGCAGCGGCGCGTTTGATTATCTGGTCAAACCCATTGCCTACGAGCGCCTGGGACAGACGCTGACGCGTTATCAACAGCGCAGACGCATGTTGGCCGGTAATGACAGCGCCAGTCAAAAGCAGATTGATGAAATGTTTAATGCTTATGCGCGCGGCGAACCGAAAGGCGATTTGCCAACCGGAATTGATGCGTTAACGCTGAATGCGGTGTTGAAATTATTTGCCGATCCGACGGTACATCATACTGCGGAAACGATCGCCCAGGCGCTCACTATCAGCCGTACCACCTCCAGGCGCTACCTGGAGTACTGTGCCAGCCGTCATTTGATTATTGCGGAGATTATTCACGGTAAGGTGGGGAGGCCGCAGCGTATTTATCACGGCGGCTAATTCACGTCATCCTTGAAGCTGCCTCTTTGTGGGCTGCGTGAAGAAACCCCAGTCACATAATTATCTATGGTACTGGGGATGTCTTCACTTGCCGCTTTGAGGCAGCTTAAATGATTTTGCGTATCAAGGTCAGATGCTGACAGTTATCGTTAACCGCCAATCAGGGCGGACGTCGCCGGCACCATCACTTCAGTTGCGATAATCACAACCAGCAGTCCAACCAGAACCGGAACGGAGGTACGTTTCACTACTTCGAACGGAGAGATCTTTGCCATCCCTGCGACAGCAACAACCACACCGGAGACCGGAGAGATTGTGCGTCCAAGGTTTGATGCCTGCAGCATCGGGATAGCAAGGTAAGCCGGGTTAATGCCAGAAGAGTGCGCCAGTTTCGGGATCATCTCAACGAAAGCATAGAAAGGTGCGTTACCGGACCCCGTGGTCATTGCCGCCAGCATAGTCAGGATCACCAGTACCAGCATCAGAATAATGCTCGCGGAGCCAAACGAGGTGGCGATAGAAATCAGACTCTGAATAAAGCCGATTGTGCTCAGACCCTGGGCAAAAACGCCCGCCGCGACTAACAGCATCACCACGTTAGCAAAGGCATCCGCCATACCACGGTAGGCGACTTCCAGACCCGAGAAAACCTTCTGGGTGTTGAATCCTCGTACGAACTCCAGTACAGCAGCGATGAGCATGCACAGCACCAGAATCGTAATGATATGCAGCTGTGGGCCCCATTTTCCATCGAAAATCAGGACGCCAACGATCGGGGTAAATGGCAAGATGGCGTAAAACGACGGGGCGGTAGTGGTAATTTCAGCCACATCTAACATTTCATGAGAAATGTTCTCTTTTTTATCCAGATAACGCTGCCAGAAAAAGTGGGCAATCGCCATAGCAATGATGGCGGCAATGGAAATTGGTAGCGTGGTTTTAAACGCGAAATCGATCAGCGGCATTTCCGCGGCTTTTGCAGCCAGCACTACATCACCGGATGTTGGCGAAAGAATAATAGCGGCTGGGGAGGCGCAAATGGCCGCTGCGGCGCCACGGCTAATCCCAACGTTGACCATGACCGGGAACAATGTCGCCATCAGCAATACGCCCAGACCGGTTGCTGAAGAGACCGCCAGGGACATCAGGCAGGCGACAAAATAGGCGGCAATCATAAGCAGATAAGGTGAATTGATATACTGCAGCGGCTTAGAGGCCAGCTTAACCACCATATCATTCGCGCCAATATGCGTCATGTAGGCGGCAAAACCACACAGCATCATAATCATCATGCCGAGATCGCCGCCACGGCTCATCAGCAAAATTTTAATATATTCAACAATGTCTGTTGCCGTATAGCCCGTCGTTGCCGCGCTAGACGGCAAAACTTTATGGCCCATCAACGCACTGATTATCAGCAAAACCAGACCGCCGACAAACAGTACGCCTGTCGCGGAATAACCTTTAATGATGTAGCGCGCTACACCCACAATAACCACAACTCCAATAAGGAGTTCAATAAATGTCAACATTGTTTCCCCTGTCGCATTGCTGCCCAGAAAGTTAAAAAACTAAAAAAAGTAAAAAGTGGTGACAGAATGTGCCTAATAAACCGATAACTCTTGCTGATTGAAATCAATAAAAATACGGATTCAAGCGATGGCTAAGCCGTTTTTTCAGCATCGCGATTAAAAAAAGAATATCACAATAAAAAACTGTGAAGCGCAGCGTTGGTGTGTGTGTTTTGTGGTGACATTGATGCTTTATTGTTAATTTATTGTGATGTTATTTAACTCTCGCCGCAGGAAAGCACAATTTATTGGCAATAAAGAGAAAATAGTTCCTATGAAATGGCTCAGTAAATAAAGGGGTAGGTTATAGGCTGAGGAATATTCTGATTTTTTATTTGCGCATTTTTGTTAAGCTGACATTAAGGTTGGGTTTGCTAAAATTAATAATAAATCCCAGGATGGTAATTAAGTTGTGATTTTCGCTAAACGATATTTTCTCATTTTTTCATTTATTTTTATTCAGTTAGCTTTCACTTCCCAGGCTGCTGCTGAAGATAAAGGCTGGTTTGCTACTTTTAAAGATAATGTCAGTGAAACCTGGCAGCAGCCGGAACATTATGATCTGTATGTACCTGCTATTACCTGGCATGCGCGTTTTGCCTACGATAAAGAAAAAACGGATCGGTACAATGAACGGCCGTGGGGTGCAGGATTTGGTCAATCCCGTTGGGATGATAAAGGTAACTGGCACGGACTTTATATCATGGCGTTTAAGGATTCCTACAATAAATGGGAACCCATTGGCGGCTATGGCTGGGAAAAAACCTGGCGACCGCTGGCTGATGAAAACTTCCATACAGGTATCGGCTTTACCGCCGGTTTCACCGCGCGTGATAACTGGAACTACATTCCGGTACCGGTGCTGTTACCGCTGGCATCAATTGGTTATGGTCCGGCAACGTTTCAGATGACCTACATTCCTGGAACGTATAATAACGGCAACGTCTACTTTGCGTGGATGCGGTTCCAGTTTTGATGGACTACCTGTATTGTCAGGTGGTTTATTGAAAAGCCTTTTAAAAACATAGTGATAGGAAGTTTAACTGAAAAATAACGCGACATTTATCACTTTTTGATAAAGTTCGACTGGACAAAGTGCACCACAATTGTTGTACTGATACCCGACACAGCATTTGTGTCTATTTTTCATGTAAAGGTAATTTTGATGTCTAAGATTAAAGGTAACGTTAAGTGGTTTAATGAGTCCAAAGGATTCGGTTTCATTACTCCGGAAGATGGCAGCAAAGATGTGTTCGTACACTTCTCTGCAATCCAGACCAATGGTTTTAAAACTCTGGCTGAAGGTCAGCGTGTAGAGTTCGAAATCACTAACGGTGCCAAAGGCCCTTCTGCTGCAAACGTAATCGCTCTGTAAGCATACGACAGCAAGCATTCAAAACCCGCTTAATTGCGGGTTTTTTTCGCTTCAATGTGCGGGAGAGGCAGATACCAACCAGAATGCCAGGGCGGTCATCGCGAATGATCCCAACAGATTAACCAGTACATTCACCATAGCCCAACCAAAGCGTCCTTCCTGCAGTAAAAACACTACCTCAGCAGAGAAAGTGGAAAACGTTGTCAGTCCCCCGCAAAAGCCAGTAGTAATCAGCACCTTCCACATTGGGTCAATATTTGTCATGCGATTAAACCATGCCAGACCCATACCAATGATAAATGCGCCAAGTAAGTTTGCAGCCAGCGTACCGAATGGAATGGCCTGATGCAGCGGGTTAAACCGCATACTCAACATCCATCTTGCTACGCTACCTGTGCCACCACCAATAAAAACCGCTAAAAGGAGTTGTAACACTGCGTAATCCTGCTATTTGATTGTATAGAGGGTGAGTGTAACGCTGAATAATTGTTGTTGGCGAGCCTAACAAAGTTTTCTGGAGGGAATATGTTCGTTGCAGCAGGGCAATTTGCCGTGGGACCTTCATGGGAAAAAAATGCAGAAACCTGCGCCTTACTGATGTCTCAGGCTGCAGGAGAGGGGGCGTCGCTACTGGTATTACCGGAGGCATTGTTGGCGCGTGACGATTTAGACCCTGACCTGTCAGTGAAATCAGCTCAGCTTGTGGAAGGCGGGTTTCTGACGTATTTGTTGCGAGAAAGCGCACAAAATGAGATGACGACAATCCTGACGATTCATGTTCCCTCTGTGCCAGGCCGGGCATTTAACATGCTGGTGGCGCTACGGGCTGGTCGGGTAGTGGCCCATTACGCTAAATTACATCTCTATGACGCCTTTTCGATTCAGGAGTCACGTAATGTCGATGCAGGGGACGCCATAGCGCCGCTGCTGGACGTAGGCGGATTAAAAGTAGGGCTAATGACCTGCTATGACCTGCGCTTCCCTGAGCTGGCGCTGGCGCACGCGTTGCAGGGGGCTGAGATTCTCGTTTTACCTGCGGCTTGGGTGCGGGGATCGCTAAAAGAGCATCACTGGGCCACGCTTTTGGCGGCAAGAGCGCTGGATGCCACGTGTTATCTGGTTGCGGCCGGAGAGTGCGGTAACAAGAATATCGGCCAAAGCCGGGTCATCGATCCCTTTGGCGTGACTATTGCGGCGGCGGCTGAAACGCCCGCGCTCATTATGGCCGAGGTTTCCGCCGAGCGGGTAAGGCAGGTCAGGGCACAACTTCCGGTGTTAAGTAACCGACGCTTTGCGCCACCGCAATTATTATGACGTTTATTTAAACAAGGCTTGATTCACCTTGTTACAGATTGCTATTGTGTGCGCGCGTCGAAAGGCCGTTAATATTCTCAGGTTAATATGGCGCTTTATGTAGCCTGGTTTAAGTCAAGAAGGTATCTATGGGTGAGATTAGTATTACCAAACTGCTGGTGGTTGCCGCACTGGTTGTTCTGCTGTTTGGTACCAAGAAGTTACGTACTCTGGGTGGAGACCTGGGGACGGCAATCAAGGGCTTCAAGAAAGCAATGAACGACGATAATGCCGATGCCAAGAAAGAGGCTGATGGTAGCGTTCAGGCTGAGAAGCTTTCTCATAAAGAGTAATACTGCAAACTCTGCATGAAAAAAAACCGGCGATTTGCCGGTTTTTTATTGCTGATATGTAAGTGAGTATTACACGATTACTTCACTTCCAGCCCTTTGGCCTGCATGTCAGCATGGTATGAAGAGCGCACGAATGGACCGCAAGCAGCGTGGGTAAAGCCCATAGCCATGGCTTCTGCTTTCATCTCATCGAACTCATCCGGGCTTACATAGCGTTGAACCGGGAGGTGATGGCGGCTTGGCTGTAAATACTGCCCCAGCGTCAGCATGGTCACGCCATGGCTGCGCAGGTCGCGCATAACCTCAATGATTTCAGCATTGGTTTCACCCAGACCCACCATCAGACCCGATTTGGTCGGAATCTCCGGGTGCGCTTCCTTGAAGCGTTCCAGAAGCTTCAGCGACCAGTTGTAGTCAGCCCCAGGGCGTACATTACGATAAATACGCGGTACGTTTTCGAGGTTGTGGTTAAACACGTCCGGCGGCGTGGCTGTGAGGATATCCAGCGCGCGATCCATACGGCCACGGAAGTCAGGCACCAGCGTTTCGATTTTAATCGACGGGCTTTTCTCACGAATCGCGGTGATGCAGTCAGCAAAGTGCTGAGCGCCGCCGTCACGCAGATCGTCGCGGTCAACGGAGGTAATCACGACATAGCGCAGCGCCATGTCCGCAATCGTCTGAGCCAGTTTTAACGGCTCGTTGGCGTCAGGAGCAACCGGACGGCCATGGGCAACGTCACAGAATGGGCAACGGCGAGTACAGATTGCGCCGAGGATCATAAAGGTTGCTGTTCCGTGATTGAAACATTCAGCCAGGTTAGGGCAGGAAGCTTCTTCGCAGACAGAGTGCAGGCCATTTTTGCGCATTGCCGCTTTGATGCCCTGGATGCGAGTGGAGTCCGCTGGCAGTTTTATTTTCATCCATTCCGGTTTACGCAGCAGGGCTTCACGCTCTGTTGCCACATTTTTTACCGGGATAAGAGCCATCTTATCGGCATCGCGGTATTTAACACCGCGTTCCATCACAATGGGTTTACTCATAGCTTGCGTGTTCCAGTTGCGAATTACGAAGGAAAGCGTTTCAATTCAAGGGAATGTTGCATTTATCAACTATTTTTGAATTAGTGATACGCAGTATATCATTGAAACGGGCCAGAAAGCAGCCTGACAGGCTGGCAAAATGTAAAATAGTTGTTGTTTTGTGCCATTTGCCACAACATATGCCGTGGCAAAGTATGACCGTATTTTCAGTCCGCGATGTACTCGTGCGGTGGGTTACCCAACAGCGCGAGAATGTTGGCCAGCAGGCGGGGGCGAATGCTCTCGGTCGTGGCTGTGCTATCCCACTGCGATACTTTCGCCATCTCCATTCCGGCATAACCGCAAGGATTGATTCGCAGGAAAGGTGACAAGTCCATATCCACGTTGAGCGCTAAGCCGTGAAATGAACATCCTTTACGGATACGTAATCCCAAAGAGCAGATTTTCTTCACACCCACGTATACGCCAGGCGCATCGGCTCGCGGGTGGGCGTCAATGCCGATTTCGGCAAGGGTATTCACGACGGTTTGCTCCAGCAGCGTAACCAGTTCGCGCACGCCAAGTTTACGACGCTTCAGGTTCAACAGCACATACATGACCTGTTGGCCTGGCCCGTGGTAGGTCACCTGACCGCCACGATCGCTCTGGATCACCGGAATATCTCCCGGCATCAATACGTGCTCAGCTTTACCTGCCTGACCCTGGGTGAAGACAGGATAATGCTCTACCAGCCAGATTTCATCATGACTGTTTTCATCACGGGTATCGGTAAATTCATGCATGGCCAGAGAGACTGGTTCGTAAGGTTGAAGACCGAGCTGGCGGACCAGAATTTTATCCTGATACAAAACGGCATCTCCGTAGAGAATGTTAAGGAGGGGAAAAGTATATCACAGGGGGGAGGGGTTACCCGAGCGGGGATGCAGCGGGTAACCGACAGGTTTTTACAGCACCATGCGTACGATATCGATATTGCCTAATTCTTCGTACAGCGTTTCAACCTGCTCAATGTGTGTAGCAGTGATGGTGATTGAGACCGAGTGGTAGTTGCCTTTGCTGCTCGGTTTTACCGTCGGAGAGTAATCACCTGGCGCATGGCGCTGTACCACTTCAACCACCTGATCAACCAGCTCAGGCAACGCCTGCCCCATTACTTTGTAAGTAAATGGAGTAGGGAATTCAAGCAGTTCGTTAAGTTTGGTTTTCATGTCAGCTCCGGCGTTACATCAAAAAATAATAACTCCCACTGCGCGTGGGAGTTATCTGGATACCTAGTATATGGGGACGTAAATCACACTTTCAAGTGTTCAATTTTTAGCCAAACCAGTGATGGAACATTAATTTAATGTAATCAATGATTTTCCCAAAGAAGTTGCCTTCAGGGATTTCCTGCAGCACCACCAGCGGGCGCTGTTCAATGGTTTTGCCATCCAACTGGAAGTTGATAGTGCCGACAACCTGGTTTTTCTGCAGCGGGGCGTGCAGTTCAGTGGTGTTCAACACATAGCTGGCTTTCAGGTCTTTCATGCGGCCGCGCGGAATGGTCAGGTAGACGTCTTTATCAACGCCTAACGACGCACGATCGGTGTTACCAAACCAGGCGGGTTCTGAGGCAAATTCTTTACCCACTTTCAACGGGTTCACGGTTTCGAAGAAACGGAAGCCCCAGGTCAGCAGTTTTTTACTTTCGGTTTCTCGGCCTTTATAGGTGCGACCACCCATAACGGCGGAGATCAGACGCATCTGGCCTTCGGTTGCGGATGCAACGAGGTTATAGCCAGCCTTATCGGTGTGACCGGTTTTGATACCGTCGACATTCAGGCTGTTATCCCACAGCAGGCCGTTGCGGTTTAACTGACGAATGCCGTTAAAGGTGAACTCTTTTTCTTTATAGATAGAGTATTCGTTAGGCACGTCGCGAATCAGAGCCTGACCAATCATCGCCATGTCGCGAGCCGAGCTGTACTGACCGTCAGCATCGAGACCATGAACGGTCTGGAAGTGGGTGTTTTTCAGGCCCAGCGCATTCACATAGCTGTTCATCAGGCCGACGAAAGCATCCTGGCTACCGGCTGCGAAGTCTGCCATCGCCACGCACGCGTCGTTTCCGGATTGCAGGTTAATACCACGGATCAGCTGAGAAACAGGAACCTGCATGCCTGGCTTGAGGAACATCAGCGATGAACCTTTGAAGACCGGGTTGCCCGTAGCCCATGCGTCATTGCCGACGGTGACCAGATCGGTTTCTTTGAATTTCCCGGCTTTCATCGCCTGGCCGATGACGTAGCTGGTCATCATTTTGGTCAGACTGGCGGGGTCGCGGCGAGTGTCTGCGTTCTGTTCTGCCAGAACTTTACCTGAATTGTAATCAATCAGG
This sequence comes from Citrobacter sp. Cb080, assembly GCF_030334745.1. Lineage (NCBI taxonomy): Bacteria > Pseudomonadati > Pseudomonadota > Gammaproteobacteria > Enterobacterales > Enterobacteriaceae > Citrobacter > Citrobacter sp. Cb080. Next base: position 25,588 of record NZ_JAOWDG010000069.1, read on the forward strand.
ATATACGACTCCGCATCGATCTGCGGAACACCCGGGATCATGGTTTTAATATTCAGGTCATCGGCATGGGCAGCAGAGAGAGAGGCTGCGCAGAGAGCCGCGGTGAGCGCCATACGCTGCACGAAACGAGCGGAAAAAGTGGTCTTCATGGTCTGAACTACGACGTCCGTGATGAAATTAAAAAAAGTGCCCTACTATAGCAAATGCAAAACTGGCAGGCATCTGACTTTCCGCGTGACTTTGTTAATGTCATTTACAGAAACTGACAGTTCAGATACCTGATTTACGTTATTACACGCCGGTGATGAAGGACTGTAATTGCGCCTCGGATTGAAGACGCTGCTGCAATGTGGAGGCTTCAGCTTTGCTGGCAAACGGCCCCATCTGGATACGCCAGACTGCGCCGTTTTGTACCACCCGGCCAGGAACGCCAAACTGCTGGCTTAAACGCTTTTGATACTGCTGCGCGCGCGACTGCTCGCTGACTGCGCCAACCTGAACCACATAGCGTCCGTTGGCAGTTGCCGCAGGCGCAGGGGCTGTGACGGCTGCTGGTGTTGTTGCCGGCGCGGTTGACGTGACCGGTGCGGTGGTTGTCGATTGCGGCGCCGGAGTCGGCTCGCTGCTTTCCAGCACGCCTGATGCGAGCGTGGTTGGCGAACCGAGGAATCCACTGCTGTTTACTGGCGCACCGGTTGGGTCATCGCTTTTCAGCGTGGAATTACTGATCGGACGAATATCGCCTTGCGGCTGACCTGCATCTGATGGCGAAGGCATGCTTCCCATATTGCCGCCACCGCTTAAATCAGGACGCGCAGGCAAGGCATAAGTTTGTTTCGCGACAGTGGTACAAGCCATACCCGGTCCGGACAATGAACCATCCTGGGCGACGATGATTGGGTCGATACGCACTTTAGTATTGTTGGAGGTGTTCAGACGATCGGCTGCGGCACGCGAAAGTGAAATCACGCGATCGTTGCCATAAGGCCCGCGATCGTTAATGCGCACGACGATCATCCTGCCGTTCGCCAGATTGGTAATTCTGGCATAGCTGGGGACTGGCAGCGTCGGATGCGCAGCGGTCAGCTGCATCGGATCGAACGCTTCGCCAGACGCGGTTAAGTTGCTTCCTGGTTCCGCATCATAGATAGCGGCAAGTCCGGCCTGGCTAAAGCGGGAGGGATCCTGCACGATTTTGTAGCTTTTACCATCACGCTGGTAGTCCTGATTCGCCGTTGGGTTCAGGGGTTCAAAGCGCGGATCGGCCCCGCTGATTTCAACAATCGGACCATTACACACCGCAGGCTGCGGCGCGACAGCAACCTGTTGCTGACCATCATCACTCGAACACGCCGCGAGCATTCCTGCTGCGATGCAGATACCAAGCCACTGCTTACGCATTGCGTACCCCTTACACGCTTTTCGACAACATTTTTCTATGGGTGTGGATCGACATAACAATCCCGAACCCGGCCATCAGCACGATAAGTGCCGAGCCTCCGTAACTGACCAGTGGGAGTGGAACCCCAACCACGGGCAGAATACCGCTCACCATACCAATATTTACGAAGACATAAACGAATAATATCAACATTAAGCCACCCGCCATGACGCGACCAAAGGTGGTTTGCGCGCGGGCAGCGATCCATAATCCGCGCATAATCAGCAAAATGTAGAGCGTCAACAGAATCAAGATCCCCACCAGACCCAGCTCTTCCGCTAAGACAGCAAAGATAAAGTCGGTGTGGCGTTCGGGTAAAAACTCAAGCTGCGATTGTGTACCATGCAGCCAGCCTTTGCCGCGTAACCCGCCGGAGCCAATGGCTATTTTAGACTGAATTATGTGATAACCCGCGCCCAGCGGATCGGTTTCCGGGTCGAGCAGCATCATGACGCGCTGACGCTGGTAATCATGCATCAGGAAGAACCACAGTATCGGGATAAACGCCGCGACCAGAACCACCGCAACGCCGATTAAGCGCCAGCTCAAACCAGAAAGGAACAAGACAAACAGACCGGAAAGGGCGACCAGAATTGAAGTGCCGAGGTCAGGTTGGGCGGCGACCAGCAGTGTGGGCATAAAAATCAGCACCAGCGCAATGGCGGTATTTTTTAGCGATGGTGGGCAAACGTCACGGTTAATAAAGCGCGCAACCATCAGCGGCACGGCGATTTTGGCAATTTCAGAAGGCTGAAAACGCACGATACCCAAATCCAGCCAGCGCTGCGCACCTTTGGAAATGGCGCCGAAGGCGTCTACCGCCACCAACAGAATGATGCAAAAGATATAGAGATAGGGCGCCCAGCCCTCATACACCCGGGGGGGAATTTGCGCCATCACTACCATGATGACCAGGCCCATTGCGATCTGGCCGACTTTGCGCTCCATCATGCCAATATCCTGGCCGCTGGCGCTCCAGATGACCAGTGAGCTGTAAACCAGCAGAGCCAGCAAAATAAGCAACATTGTGGGATCGATGTGGATTTTGTCCCAGAATGTTTTTTTGTTCGGATTATCCGTCACGATTATTGGTCCTCCGCTGCTGCAACCGCTGGGTTTTCCGCAGGCAGATTGGTGTTGTTGTCGCCCAACATAATATGGTCAAGGATCTGGCGCATAATGGTACCCACTGCCGGACCCGCACCGCCGTTTTCAAGGATCATGGCGACAGCGACCTGGGGTTTATCATAGGGGGCGAAGGCCGTCATCAGCTTGTGGTCACGTAAACGCTCGGCGATCTTATGTGCGTTATAGGTTTCATTAGCTTTCAGGCCAAAGACCTGCGCGGTACCGGATTTCGCCGCAATTTTGTAAGGCGCGCCAGCAAAATACTTATGCGCAGTTCCGTTGGGGCGGTTCGCAACACCGTACATACCGTCTTTCGCGATTTCCCAGTAACCAGAATGAATATCGCCAACGGGCGGTTCGTGCGGCTGTACCCACGGCACCTGCTTGCCGTTTTCTGCCGTGCTCATCAACAGATGCGGGACTTTTATCAAACCGTCGTTGATAAGGATCATCAGCGCTTTACTCATCTGGATTGGGGTTGCTGTCCAGTAACCCTGGCCGATGCCGACGGGAATGGTATCACCCTGATACCATGGCTTTTTAAACCGTTTTTGCTTCCACTCGCGGGTTGGCATATTGCCGGAGCGTTCTTCGGCAAGATCGATGCCCGTATATTTGCCGTAGCCAAATTTGCTCATCCACTCTGAAAGCCGGTCAATCCCCATATCATAGGCGATTTGATAGAAAAACGTATCCGCGGACTCTTCCAGAGAGCGGGTGATATTCAGATGGCCGTGCCCCCACTTTTTCCAGTCGCGGTAACGTTTTTCAGAGCCCGGTAGCTGCCACCAGCCCGGATCGAACAGGCCGGTATTGCGGGTGATGACGCCTGCGCTTAACGCAGAAACCGCAACGTAAGGTTTAACCGTCGAAGCAGGGGGGTAAACACCCTGTGTGGCGCGGTTAACCAAGGGGGTGTTCGGGTCATTGAGCAACCCGGAGTAATCTTTACTGGAGATACCATCCACGAACAGATTCGGGTCATAGCTCGGCATAGATACCAGCGCCAGAACGCCACCGGTACGCGGGTCGGTAACCACCACGGCGGCACGACTGCCCGCCAGCAGCGTTTCAATATACTGCTGGAGTTTCAAATCAAGGGTGAGATAGATATCGTGCCCGGCCTGCGGCGCCACTTCTTTCAGCTGGCGAATGACGCGGCCGCGGTTGTTCACTTCAACTTCTTCATACCCGGTTTGGCCGTGAAGCACGTCCTCATAATAACGTTCAATACCCAGCTTGCCGATGTCATGCGTTGCCGCGTAGTTAGCCAGTTTGCCGTCTTTGTCCAGGCGGTCTACGTCTTTATCGTTGATCTTCGATACGTAGCCAATTACGTGGGTCAGCGCAGAGCCGTATGGGTAATAGCGGCGTTTATAGCCTTTAACTTCGACCCCAGGAAAGCGATATTGATTCACGGCAAAGCGTGCGACCTGAACTTCAGTCAGGTTGGTTTTTACCGGAATTGAGGTGAAACGGTGTGAACGGGCGCGCTCTTTTTTAAAGGCAGCAATATCGTCGTCCGTCAGGTCTACGACGTTACGCAGCGCGTCGAGGGTATCCTGAATGTTGTCTACCTTTTCCGGCATCATTTCTATCTGATAAATGGTGCGGTTAAGGGCGAGAGGAATTCCGTTGCGGTCATAAATGATGCCGCGACTCGGCGCGATAGGCACCAGTTTGATGCGGTTTTCGTTCGAACGGGTCTGATAATCAGTGAAGCGAACGATTTGCAGATTATAAAGGTTGGCGATCAGCACGCCAGTTAGCAGCAAAATCCCCAAAAAAGCGACCAGCGCCCGGCGCACAAACAGCGCGGACTCAGCCGAATAGTCGCGAAAAGAATTCTGTAGTTTCATCCGCTGCTTAATCTACTCAAGAATCAATGATCACTCACGGTGATAAGGATGGTTGGTGGTAATGCTCCACGCCCTGTACAGACTCTCCGCAACCAGAACCCGAACAAGAGGGTGTGGAAGGGTTAATGCAGAGAGTGACCAGCTTTGTTCCGCTGCCGCTTTACAGGCAGGAGAGAGACCTTCAGGCCCGCCAATTAACAGGCTAACGTCACGGCCGTCCAGTTTCCAGCGCTCCAGTTCGGTCGCCAGTTGCGGCGTGTCCCAGGGTTTACCCGGGATATCAAGGGTGACGATGCGGTTTTTGCCTGCGGCAGCCAGCATCTGCTCACCCTCTTTGTCGAGAATGCGTTTAATGTCCGCGTTCTTGCCGCGCTTTCCTGCCGGGATTTCGATCAGCTCAAAGGGCATATCTTTCGGAAACCGACGGAGATACTCGGTAAATCCGGTTTGTACCCAGTCAGGCATTTTCGTACCCACAGCGACAAGTTGCAGCTTCACGCATTAACTCCAGAGTTTTTCCAGTTCATACAGGCGACGACTCTCTTCCTGCATCACGTGGACAATCACATCGCCGAGGTCAACGACGATCCAGTCAGCGACATTCTCGCCTTCCACGCCGAGCGGCAGCAGGCCAGCAGTGCGGGACTCCTGAACCACGTGGTCTGCAATAGACATAACGTGACGGCTGGATGTACCGGTGCAGATAATCATGCAATCAGTGATGCTGGATTTGCCCTGAACGTCTAAGGCGATGATGTCTTGACCTTTCAGGTCATCAATTTTGTCGATTACAAAATCCTGGAGTGCTTTACCCTGCAAGTGTTCCCCCTGGGTGAAAAGAGTTAAAAACGTCCGTTAGTATACCTGAACCAGAGGCGATATCGGGACAAATGTCTCCGAATGCGCTTGTGAAGTGCGCTATCATCCCACCCCACGCCACAGAATGCATCGCCATTTTTGTAAAACAATTTCTGCAAAGCTCTGAAGGGCGGGAAAAGTCAGGTTGCGGAGAATAACAGCCTGTCATGGGGTGTCAATGGGAGAGAGGCCCTTCGGCATAAAAAACAGCGCTTTCACTCCCCGTCGCGCCATGCGGCCCGGCTGTTAAGCACTTTCAGAACCGCAAAATCGTCACAAAAATCAATTGCGCTCCAGCAGCCTTGTTCGATGCGGAAATGCCACATTGCCGCAGCGGGCATGGACAGCAGACGGGCGATCAGCACGCTCAGCACGCCTTGATGACTCACCACCAGCAGATTTTGGCACGCTTTATAATCAGCAAGCTGGGCAATGAAACGTTCCACTCGCTGGGAAAACGCCTGAAAACCTTCGCCATTGGTGGGCGTCGCATTCTGCCAGTCGTTACACCATACGGCGTAATTTTCGGCGTCTTCGCGCGCCAGATCGCGATGGTGACGCATTTCCCAGTCACCAAAAAACATCTCATTAAGCTCAGGCATGTTGCGCACAGGAACTTCACGTTCTGCCAGAATCAACTGCGTTGTATGGCGGGCGCGTTCCAGTTCGCTGCACAGAACGTTGTCGACAGGGACATTGCGTAACAGCGTACCCAGCGTTTGCGCCTGAGCGATCCCCCGTTCCGTTAGCGGTGTGGGGGCGTGGCCGCTATATAAACCAGCGACATTGGCTTCGGTTTCGCCATGACGTACTAACCAGAGTCTCATGTTTTCCTCGTGAGGCTATTCGCACAAAATATGATGTTTGCCCTGATTGCGCAGTGATTTTTCACTAAAATACCCTTTTTTACGTGGAGCGGCACGATGTCTTTATTGAAGAGCGCACATGGCGGTAACACCCGAGAAGCCGCCGAATTGTTGGGCATCTTGCCTGAGCAGTTGCTGGATTTTAGCGCGAATATTAACCCGCTGGGTATGCCAGTAAGTTTAAAACGGGCGATTATCGACAATCTGGACTGCACGGAGCGTTACCCGGATGTCGATTACGCGCAACTGCATGCCGCGCTGGCGGAGCATCATCAAATTCCGTCCTCGTGGATCCTGGCCGGGAACGGTGAAACCGAATCCATTTTTACCCTGGTGCATGGCCTGAAGCCACGCCACGCGATGATTGTGACGCCCGGGTTTGCGGAATATCGTCGGGCGCTGCAATGGGGAGACTGTACGATCCATGAGTTTGCGCTGTGCGAAGACGATGGCTGGCAGCTTACCGATGCGATCCTCGATGCGTTAACGCTTGAGCTGGACTGCCTGTTTCTCTGTACGCCCAATAATCCCACCGGGTTGTTGCCCGAAACCCGCCTGCTGCGTGAAATTGCCACGCGTTGTGAGTCGCTGGGGATCGCCCTGATCCTTGATGAAGCGTTTATCGATTTTATTGCCGGGGAGTCGGGGTTTATCCCGTTACTGCACAAGAACCCGCATATTTGGGTGCTGCGTTCGCTCACCAAGTTCTATGCGATCCCGGGACTGCGCCTGGGGTATCTGGTCAACAGTAACGAACAGGCGGTTGCACAGATGCGCAACCAACAAATGCCGTGGTCAATTAATGCGTTTGCTGCCCTGGCAGGCGAGATTATCTTACGCGATAGCGCGTATCAGCGGGCGACGTGGAAATGGCTGGAACAAGAGGGGGAGCGGTTTGATCAACAACTGCAAGATCTGCCCGGCCTGACGGCGTATCCCGGCCGGGCAAATTATCGTTTATTACGCTGCGATCGTGCGGATATTGATCTGCAACTTGCGTTGCTGAAACAACATGTCTTGATTCGCAGTTGCGCCAATTATCCGGGGCTGGATGCGCGCTATTATCGGGTAGCCGTTCGCAGCCAGGAAGAGAATAACCGCCTGCTGACGGCCTTACGCAAGGCGCTTAGCGGTACAGTCCCTGTTGATTGATATAGTCAAGCACCGCGTCTGGCATCAGGTCGTCGCACGGCTCGCCCTTTTCCAGGCGCTCACGGATGAGCGTGGCGGAGATGTTAAACCACGGCGTTTCGGCCAGGTAAATCTTCCCGCAAGGCAGGTTGTGCAGGTCATCTGCTGAATGGGTCAGATGATCCTCCAGCCATTGCTGGTGTTTTTCCTGCGCCATTTCGAGTGGATAGCCCGGACGTCGGCACACGATGAGGTGGGTATTACCCAGAATCGTGTGGTAGTCATGCCAGGAAGGGAAGGTAAGCAGCGAATCCTGACCAATGATAAACGCTAACGGCACGTTCGGGCCTTGCTCCTCGCGCCACTCTTTTAGCGTTTGCGCGGTGTAGGAGGCGGTATCGCGTTTCAGCTCGCGTTCATCCAGGGAAAACAGCGGCTTATCAGCAATGGCCAGTTCAACCATACGCTTACGTTGCTCACCGGACGCTTCGGGCTGCGCACGATGTGGCGGCACGTTATTGGGCATGATGATGACCCGGGAAAGGCCAATCAGATTCGCCAGAATTTCAACCGGTTTAAGATGACCGTAATGCACCGGATCAAAGGTGCCACCGAACAGAGCCTGCAATGATTTCATATCAACCATCAATAAAAACATCGGCCAGCGATTTATGACAGAGCAAAAGGGAAAGCCCCTCAAGTTCCGCCCACACTGACTGACCATAGTCTTGTTTAAGCGTAATTTCCGTACGCGTTAAAAGCGTCACAGCCTGACGCAGTTGCGCCGGGTTCAGCCGGTTTAACGCATCTCCCATCATGCCCCGGCGATTTTGCCACACCCGGTGTTTATCAAACAACGTGCGCAAAGGCGTATGGGCCGACTGCCGTTTTAAGTTAACCAGCAACAGCAACTCACGCTGGATCGTACGCAGCAAAATAACCGGCTCGCTACCTTCCAGGCGTAGCTGCTGCAGAATGTGCAGCGCGCGTTTGCTTTTGCCCATCAGCAGCGCGTCTACCCAGTGGAATGGGGTAAAGTGCGCGGCATCGTTAACCGCTTTCTCTACGCGAGGCAGCGTTAGTTTGCCGTCAGGCCAAAGCAACGCTAATCGTTCCAGCGCTTGCGCCAGTGCTAACAAATTACCTTCATAGCAATAGCACAAAAGCTGATTGGCCGCGTCATCCAGTTGCAGGTTGTTAAGTTTCGCCCTGGCGGCAACCCAGCGAGGAAGCTGTGCTTGTTCCGGTGTCTGACAGCTTACCTGCACCGCGTTATTCGCAAGCCCCGTATACCATGCGGCGTTTTCCTGTACCCTGGTGAGTTTGTTGCCGCGAACCATCAGCAGCAGATCGTCATGTAACAGAGTGACGAGTGACGCGAGCTGTTCATTAATGGCGGCATTAGGGCCATTTTCAGGCAATTGCAGAAGCAGGGTTTGACGGCTGGCAAACAGGCTCATCGCCTGGCAGAGTGAAAATATCTCTCCCCAGTCGGTGCTGTTGTCCAGAGTGAAGGCGTGGTGTTCTTCGAATCCTTGCGTTGCGGCAGCCTGACGGATGGCATCCTGGCTTTCCTGCAATAAGAGGGGATCGTTGCCCAAGAGTAAATACGCCGCGCGCAGCCCTTCATTGAGCTGTGCGCGGAGTTGTTCAGGGTACAACTTGAGCATCAGTTACCCAGCGTGGTGGAGACACGCGCCGGAGATGACGCAGGCGCTGCGGTTTTATTCACCGCAGGCTCAGCATCAGCATTGGATGATTGAGTATCGGCCAGATGTACGCTTGGCAGCTTACGAATCAACTGTTCAGCCGCTTTGTCATACATCTCTTTTATGATCATGTCCTGCTCGTTATCCTTCGCCAGTGCAGCCTGTGGGTTGTCAAAGAACGAACGATAAACTTTGGCGCTGATTGGGTAAATATCATGACCTGGAATCAGCACAGTAGCACTTACGGACATCACCATCTGGTATTCAGCCGTTTGACCGTTCTGGAATACCGATGCCGTATCTTGCGAAAGGCTGACCGCACCCAGACGTAAGGACGTCACATCTTTACGCATGGTACCGTCTTCAAGCAGCGTAACGCCGTTCAGACGCAGCTGATTACGCACCGCGCGGCTTAACGGGCCGTTCGGATCGCCAGAGTTCAGGATCATGGTTTTCATTGAGGGTGGAACCTGCGTAGTACTACGCAGATGCCAGCCACACCCGGCGGTGACAAGCACCGCCAGCGATAACAACAATGTTGTCAGAAGTCGCACGCTTCCTCCCGCGCTTAGCCAACGACCAGATTGAGGAGTTTACCCGGTACATAAATCACTTTACGTACGGTAACGCCATCAAGATATTTTGCCACCAGATGCTCCTGGCCAGCACGTTCACGAACCTGCTCTTCAGTGGCGTTTACCGGAACGGTGATTTTGCCACGTACTTTGCCGTTTACCTGAACCACAACCAGCGTTGAGTCTTCAACCATTGCTGCTTCGTCCGCCACCGGCCACGGTGCGTTGTCGATATCGCCTTCGCCTTTCAGCGCCTGCCACAGGGTGAAGCAAACGTGTGGGGTGAACGGGTTGAGCATGCGTACAACAGCCAGCAATGCTTCCTGCATCAGGGCTCTGTCCTGCTCGTCTGCCTGCGGTGCTTTCGCCAGCTTGTTCATCAGCTCCATAATCGCCGCAATCGCGGTGTTAAAGGTCTGACGACGACCGATATCATCGGTGACTTTAGCAATGGTTTTATGCACGTCGCGACGCAGCGCTTTTTGATCTTCGCTCAACACATCAACGTTCAGGGCAGCAACATCTCCCTGGGACGTATGTTCGTAAACCAGTTTCCAGACACGTTTCAGGAAGCGGTTCGCCCCTTCAACGCCGGATTCCTGCCATTCCAGCGTCATATCAGCCGGAGAAGCGAACATCATGAACAGACGTACGGTGTCGGCGCCGTAGCGTTCAACCATGACCTGCGGGTCGATACCGTTATTTTTCGACTTGGACATCTTGCTCATGCCGGTATACACCAGTTCATGGCCTTCTGCGTCCTTAGCCTTGACGATACGACCTTTTTCGTCACGCTCAACGATGGCATCAACCGGAGAAGCCCAGTTACGTTCGCCGTTGGCGCCAACGTAGTAGAACGCATCGGCCAGAACCATCCCCTGACACAGCAGCTGTTTAGCTGGTTCATCAGAGTTGACCATGCCTGCGTCGCGCATCAGTTTGTGGAAGAAGCGGAAGTAGAGCAGGTGCATGATGGCGTGTTCAATACCGCCAATGTAGATATCAACTGGCAGCCAGTAGTTCGCCGCGTCGGAATCCAGCATACCTTCCTGATACTGCGGGCAGGTGTAGCGCGCGTAGTACCAGGACGACTCCATAAAGGTATCGAAGGTGTCAGTTTCACGCAGCGCAGGCATACCGTTAACGGTGGTTTTCGCCCACTCCGGATCGGCTTTGATTGGGCTGGTAATGCCGTCCATGACTACGTCTTCCGGCAAAATAACCGGCAGTTGGTCTTCTGGCGTTGGCAGGACGGTACCGTCTTCCAGCGTCACCATCGGAATCGGCGCGCCCCAGTAACGCTGACGGGAAACACCCCAGTCACGCAGACGATAGTTAACTTTACGCTCACCCACGCCTTTAGCTACCAGCTTGTCAGCAATAGCGTTGAAGGCCGCTTCGAAGTCGAGGCCGTCAAACTCACCGGAGTTAAACAGCACGCCTTTTTCGGTCAGCGCTTGTTCAGACAGATCCGGCTCTGCGCCTTCAGCAGTCAGAATTACCGGCTTGATGGTCAGGCCATATTTGGTCGCAAATTCGTAATCGCGCTGATCGTGACCCGGAACGGCCATAACTGCGCCTGTACCGTATTCCATCAGCACGAAGTTTGCCGCCCAAACCGGGAGCTCTTCGCCAGTTAGCGGGTGAACGGCTTTGAAACCAGTGTCGACGCCTTTCTTCTCCATGGTCGCCATTTCGGCTTCAGCAACCTTGGTGTTGCGGCATTCGTCAATGAAGGCAGCCAGTTCTGGGTTATTTTCAGCGGCTTTCTGCGCCAGCGGATGACCTGCAGCAACGGCCAGGTAGGTCGCACCCATAAAGGTGTCCGGGCGTGTGGTGTAGACGGTCAGCGTGTTGTCGTAACCGTTCACATCGAAGGTGATTTCCACGCCTTCAGAGCGGCCAATCCAGTTGCGCTGCATCGTTTTCACGGTGTCAGGCCAGTGATCCAGATTATCCAGGTCGCGCAGCAGTTCGTCAGCGTAAGCGGTGATTTTGATGAACCACTGCGGGATCTCTTTACGCTCAACTTTGGTATCGCAACGCCAGCAGCAGCCGTCGATAACCTGTTCGTTCGCCAGTACGGTCTGGTCGTTTGGGCACCAGTTAACGGCAGACGTTTTCTTGTACACCAGCCCTTTTTTGTACAGCTCGGTGAAGAACTTCTGTTCCCAGCGGTAGTATTCCGGGGTGCAGGTCGCCAGCTCACGGCTCCAGTCGTAACCGAAACCCAGCATTTTGAGCTGGTTTTTCATGTATGCAATGTTGTCATACGTCCACGGTGCCGGGGCGGTGTTGTTTTTAACCGCAGCGCCTTCGGCAGGCAGGCCGAACGCATCCCAGCCAATTGGCTGAAGTACGTTTTTGCCCAGCATGCGCTGATAGCGGGCAATCACGTCGCCGATGGTGTAGTTACGGACGTGGCCCATGTGTAGTCGACCAGAAGGATAGGGAAGCATAGACAGGCAGTAATACTTCTCTTTGCTCTCGTCTTCGGTAACTTCAAATGTGCGCTTCTCATCCCAGTGAAGCTGTACTTTGGATTCTATCTCTTCCGGGCGGTATTGCTCTTGCATGGCAGCCAGTGGTCCTGTTTTCAATACAGCTACAAACGTAGCTCTAGATGTGGTGTTTTAGATCCGCATAGCATAGCCCAAACGCCCGCGCCAAAACAGCCTTTCGCGCATTCAACGTTGAATTCCCGTAAGGATAATTCTTGCACGAATTTACACACTCTGTGGACAGTCTTGCAAAGCGTAGCGTAAATAACGTCTATTATTATAGACAGTTAACGACCCAGGAGGCGAAGCGATGAACAAGGTTGCTCAATATTACCGTGAACTGGTGGCTTCACTGAGTGAACGCCTGCGTAATGGCGAACGCGATATTGATGCGTTGGTGGAACAGGCGCGTCAGCGCGTTATGCAGACCGGGGAGTTAACGCGCACCGAGGTGGAAGAGCTCACCCGGGCCGTCAGACGCGACCTGGAAGAGTTTGCTCTGAGCTATGAAGAAAGCCTCGATGAGGAGACCGACAGCGTCTTTATGCGGGTTATCAAAGAGAGTATCTGGCAGGAACTGGCCGATATTACCGATAAAACGCAGCTCGAATGGCGCGAAGTGTTCCAGGACCTCAGCCATCACGGGGTTTATCACAGCGGCGAGGTGGTCGGGTTGGGCAACCTGGTGTGCGAGAAGTGCCACTTCCATTTAGCGGTGTACACTCCTGATGTGCTGCCGCTATGCCCGAAATGCGGACACGATCAGTTCCAGCGTCGACCGTTTGAGCCGTGATTTTCACCTGAGAGCCGCTAACGCGGCTCTGTGAGGGATTGCGAATGTGTTACGCCACAACGCGTTGATTCCAGGCATCCGTATAGATGATATTTCCATCGCAATGCTTCCATGTGATGCTTTCATAGCGTAGTAGAATGGTTTCAAGATGTGTCCCGGTTGAAGCTCCAGGATAAAGATCTGCGGTAATGGATGTGATTTTCACATTGTTTAGAATGATATTAAAATACTCCTTTTCCATATAAATATATAATATTGGGTTATTTGAATTTTTCGAATTTTTCTGTAATGAACGGATAAAACCAAAAAATAGCAATAATACTGATGAGCATTAGCTCCCACCAGTATTCAGGAAATAAATATAACCAGAGCACGGCAAAAACTATCAAGATTGCTGGGAGTACAAGGTTATATAGTACAACTGATATTAGACTCTTAAACATCGAATCTTTCCATGATTTCGTCGGCAAGCTGATCGAGGTTAGAATAGACACCATCATGAACTTTCTGAATTATTTCTGAAAGAGCTGGCTCAACGAAGTAATAGAGCATCTCCAGCTTTGCTTGGTAAAGAATCCAATAATAACTTGGATCTATTGCTTTCTGTGCCCGGGCTGCCATAGCTGCTTTTTGCTGAAACCCATAGACCTGCAGAAGATAAACGCCAACTGGCATTTTACCAGCCAGTTTTCGCGCAACGGCTTTTGACAGAAACGCTGACTGTGCAATAGCTTCCGCCATAGCTGAGGCTACAGTAAACCGTGTACATCGTATTTGTGAATCCATTCTCAATATATATAGATAACTGCCTGTCATTCTGAAATCTTACCCTGAGATAATCTGAAGCATTCATTCAATGTTCCTCTGATTTGTTGTGCCGGATGTTGCATGATACATTAATCTGCTGGGGGGATTTATTCAGTATTACCTGACAAATTAATGAAGTAACGCAGTATTCACGTTCGCTATTAGCTAACAGTAAAATCGCTATGATTCAACATAGCGATCTTACTCAATGATAAATTTCAGGCGTAAAATTTCAAACGCTCCGCTAGCAGATCGACAAAACCTTCGCGATCCACGTCCACCATTACGGTGGCGTTTGGCTTATTGCCGCTCAGGAAGTAGTAGTCAACCACGGTCATTCCCTGGGTGTATTTGCCCTGAGTTTCCACACCAACCCAGCGTTCAACGGTGGTAAACAGTTCAGGTTTCAGCAGCCAGGCAATGGTGCATGGATCGTGCAGCGGCGCGCCAATAAATCCCCATTTTTCATCTTTGTGATATTCAAAGAAGAAGTCGAGTAGCTCAGCAACGATTGTCGAAATGGGATTGCCGATAGCGCGGAACCGTTCGGTATCTTCACGATGTATTTGCGCTTTATGCGTGACATCCAGTCCAGCCATCACCACCGGAATGCCCGACTGGAACACGATCTCAGCGGCTTCTGGATCCACGAAGATGTTGAACTCAGCGGCGGGCGTCCAGTTTCCGAGGCCCATTGCCCCACCCATGATCACGATACGGGCGATTTTGGGGTGCAGTTCAGGATGGCTATTCAGTAGCAATGCCACGTTAGTTTGCGGCCCGGTGGAGACAATCGTCACCGGTTCCTGACTGTTACGCAGGGTTTTCGCCATCAATTCCACGGCGGTGCAGTCCTGTGGAGCAAAAGCGGGTTCAGGCAGCGCCGGGCCATCAAGCCCGCTCTCACCGTGGACGTTATCGGCAATTATCAGGTCGCGCATCAGCGGTTTGACTGCGCCACCGGCCACTGGGATATCCGTACGGTTGAGCAACGTTAACATACGCAATACGTTACGCAGCGTTTTGTCGGGGGTCTGGTTACCGGCAGAGGAGGTTATCGCTTTCACATCCAGTTCAGGTGAAGCGAGGGCGAGAACAATTGCGATAGCGTCGTCATGACCTGGATCGCAATCAAACAGGATAGGAAGTGCCATTGTTGCTCCTTGTAAGTGGGACTTTGTGACAAGGTTAACGCTGGGCTGTGCCTGTTTCGAGAAGTGAAGAGATAAATCGTGAGGTGGCGCGCACATGGAGGTGCGCGCCAGCAAAATTAGTGCAGGATTTTCGCGAGGAAGCCTTTGGCACGGTCTGATTTTGGATTAGCGAAGAACTCTTCTTTCGGTGAGTCTTCAACAATCTTCCCTTCATCCATGAAGATCACCCGGTTCGCCACTTTACGCGCAAAGCCCATTTCGTGGGTAACCACCATCATGGTCATCCCTTCATTGGCCAGTTCAACCATGACGTCCAGTACTTCGTTGATCATTTCTGGGTCGAGTGCTGACGTCGGTTCGTCAAACAGCATAGCGATAGGATCCATGCACAGCGCTCGGGCGATGGCGACACGCTGTTGCTGGCCCCCGGAGAGCTGAGCTGGAAACTTCTCGGCATGCGCTGACAGACCAACGCGTTCCAGTAACTTTTGCGCTTTGTCGCGGGCCGGCTTTTTATCGCGTTTAAGCACTTTTACCTGCGCCAGAGTCAGGTTCTCAATAATCGACAGATGCGGGAACAGTTCAAAGTGCTGGAACACCATGCCAACGCGAGAGCGCAGTTTGGCCAGATCGGTCTTTTTATCATTCACCACGGTACCATCAACGGTGATGACGCCCTGTTGTACCGGCTCCAGCCCGTTCACCGTTTTGATAAGCGTTGATTTACCTGAACCTGACGGGCCGCAGACCACCACCACTTCACCTTTTTTCACTTCCGTGGAGCAGTCGGTCAGCACCTGAAAGTGACCATACCATTTAGAAACATTTTTCAGGGTAATCATTAAACTGTCCTTTTCTTCAAATAGCTGACCAACAACGATGCGCTCAGACTGAATACAAAATAAACGGCGCCAGCAAACAGGATCATTTCAACCTGCGTGCCGTCACGCTCACCAATGGTGGAGGCGGTACGGAAGAAGTCTGCCAGACTCAATACATAGACCAGCGAGGTATCCTGGAAGAGTACGATGCCTTGGGTAAGCAGCAGCGGCACCATCGCGCGGAATGCCTGCGGCAGAATGATGAGCTTCATCGACTGCCAATGGGTCATCCCCAGCGCCAGCGCGGCACTGGACTGCCCGCGAGAAATACTCTGGATACCGGCGCGGATAATCTCGGAATAGTACGCGGCTTCAAACATCGAAAATGCGACCATCGCTGAGATCAGGCGAATATCGGTTTTTGGCGACAGACCCAGCACGTTTTGCAGGAAGCCGGGCACAATCAGGTAGAACCACAGCAGCACCATCACCAGCGGAATGGAGCGGAATACGTTGACGTAGCCCTTCGCAAACCAGGCAATCGGCGCGAAGCTGGACAGACGCATTACTGCAAGGATGGTCCCCCAGACGATACCAATGACGACTGCCGTGACGGTGATTTTCAACGTGATGATCAGCCCATCCAGCAGATACGGCAGGGAAGGGACGATAGAACTCCAGTCAAATTCGTACATTATTTGCCTCCCAAATTGCCAGGCAGGCGGATTTTGCGTTCGACGAGATTCATCACCAGCATGATGACGGCGTTAATCAGAACGTAGGCCAGAGTGATGGCCGTAAACGATTCCCATGCGTGGGCGGAGTAATCCAGTAGTTTTCCCGCTTGCGCAGCCATATCGACCAAGCCGATAGTGGAGGCGATCGCGGAGTTCTTTACCAGGTTCATCATCTCCGAGGTCATTGGCGGAACAATCACGCGGTAAGCGTTTGGCAGCAGAACATAGCGGTAGGCCTGCGGTAACGTCAGCCCCATCGCCAGCGCGGCATTTTTCTGTCCGCGAGGCAGAGACTGAATAGCGGCACGAACCTGTTCGCAGACGCGCGCAGCGGTAAACAGCCCCAGACAAAGCATGGATGAGAGGAAGAACTGAATGTTGGGATCCAGTTCTGACTTAAACCACATCCCGATGTTTTCCGGCAGCAGTTCAGGAATGACCAGATACCAGGTAAAAAACTGGACGATGAGCGGAACGTTACGAAACAGCTCGACGTACAGCGTGCCGATCCCGGAAAGGAAACGATTTGGTACGGTACGTAAGATGCCGAATAAAGAGCCGATGAGGAAAGCGATAACCCAGGCGGTGATAGATAACGCGACAGTGACCTGGAAACCACTCCAGAGCCAGCCGAGATAGGTGGTGTTGCCGAACGGGGCTTGTTGTAAAAAAATACCCCAGTTCCAGTCTATAGACATAAATCTACTCCAGAAAAAAAAGGGTAGCAGCGCTACCCCCGAAGATTGTTATTCAGCGTTTTGCGGTTTTCAGGCCTGATGGGGAACGACCATCAGGCTTATAGTCTGTCCGTGCTGAGTAGCAATCGAGAGGGAGGGGAAGCCTCCCTGATTACACTTCATCCTTCAAGATATCTCGTTGTTGGCTGCCTTTATTCATCCCGGTTACTTACTCATGTAAGCGCCCGGGAATTCGCTCAGTTGCCGCCTCGATATAACTTGAAAGGTTTTGTGTACTCTTCTAATTAATTAGTTAAGCGCTTTATCATTCGGTTCTTTGAACAGGGCTTTCATCTCGTCTGACAGTTCGAAATTCATGTTCAGGTTCTTCGGTGGAATTGGATTTTTAAACCACTTATCAAACCACTTCTCAGCTTCGCCTGAGGTCTGCGCCTTGGCGATAGTGTCATCCATCAGCTTTTTGAACTGAGGGTCATCTTTACGCAGCATGCAGCCGTAAGCTTCCTGAGACTGTGGCTTGCCGACGATCTCCCAGTTGTCTGGTTTCTTCGCCTTCGCGCGCTCGCCAGCCAGCAGGGCGTCATCCATCATAAAGGCAACGGCGCGGCCGCTTTCCAGAGTACGGAAAGAGTCACCGTGGTCTTTCGCGCTGATGATGCGCATATCCATTTTTTGCTCTTCATTCAGCTTGTGCAGCAGCACCTCTGAGGTGGTACCCGAAGTCACGACTACGGCTTTACCTTTCAGATCGGTGAAATCTTTGACGTCGCCGCCTTTTTTCGCCAGCAGACGAGTACCAACAACGAAAATGGTGTCAGAGAAAGCCGCTTGTTTTTGGCGCTCGACGTTGTTGGTGGTGGAGCCACATTCAAAGTCGAAGGTGCCGTTTTGCAGTAGCGGGATACGGTTTTGTGAAGTAATCGGGATCAGTTTCACCTGCAGGTCAGGCTTGTTCAGCTTTTTCTTCACGGCTTCAACGATCGCGTTGGAGTAATCCTGTGAATAACCGACCACTTTTTGTTGATTATCGTAGTAAGAAAACGGTACCGATGACTCACGGTGGCCGACCACAATCACGCCGTTTTTGGCGATCTTGTCCAGCGTGCTGCCTGCCGCTGGTGCTGCGTCTTCTGCGTGCGCCAGACCGGCGGACATTCCCATGACCAGCATGGCAGTGGCGAGCTTACGTAATTGCATATCCAACTCCTTTATCGTCTGCGCCAGGGACGCATTGATACCCATTGTGATGTTGTTATTGTTTGCTACTAAAACGTGCAGTCTTGTATATGTTTGTTAACATTTAGTTTGGATGAATGTAAAGAATTTGCTGTTTTATTGTTTATTTTTGCGAGGTGCGCCGCACCATTTGGGGGCAAAAATATCTTGTTGCACTTTTCAGGTGCTACCGGCGCTCAACGTTGGTGCGACCAGGTTGCACATTCAGCCAAAACTGCATTTGTCTTGTAGAACAAAGCAATAGACGTGCCAGAATGGGGAGCGGGAAATGTTTTGTGGGCCGGATAAGCGAAACGTTATCCGGCCGGGAAAGGAAGGTTACTTACGACGCTGGCGCAGGCTCATTACCACTGCACCAAAGCCAAACAGCGCGGTAAGCAGCCAGAGCGGCCAGTTACCGGTACGGGCATAAGGAGTTAAGCCCGTCGTTGGTGTCACGCTGGTGGTCAGGACCTGGCGGGTAAACTGCGGGATCATCGCCTGAATCTCACCCTGTGGACCAATCACCGCCGTAATACCGTTGTTGGTGCTACGCAGCAGAGGGCGCGCCAGCTCGAGGGAACGCATACGCGCCATCTGGAAGTGCTGCCACGGGCCGATGGATTTACCAAACCAGGCATCGTTGGAAATCGTCAGCAGGTAGTCCGTATCCGGGCGGAAATTATCCCGTACCTGTTCGCCAAGAATGATTTCATAGCAGATGGCAGCCGTCAGCTTAAAGCCGTGCGCATGCAG
This sequence comes from Citrobacter sp. Cb080, assembly GCF_030334745.1. NCBI lineage: Bacteria > Pseudomonadati > Pseudomonadota > Gammaproteobacteria > Enterobacterales > Enterobacteriaceae > Citrobacter > Citrobacter sp. Cb080. Next base: position 44,637 of record NZ_JAOWDG010000069.1, read on the forward strand.
CTGTGGCTGCACATAAGGCCCACGGCTGAAAGACGACATTGGCAGGTCAAAGAACGGCGCTAACGGGCGCAGGATCGATTCCAGCGGGACGAACTCGCCAAACGGTACCAGATGGTTTTTGTTATAGCGGTTGCTGGAGTCGTAACTGTACGGGCTGTCTTTACCCAGCGTGATGATGGTGTTGTAGGTGTCGTAACGATTCTGCTTGTTCAGACGTGCGTCAACGATACCGGTAATCAGCGTGCTGTTTTTCGATCTCAGCAGGTCATCCATCATGCCCAGAAAACGCTGCTGATTAATTTCCAGGTCAGGAATAGCGGATTCTGGCCAGATGATCAGCTGTGATTGGCCCATCTCAGGCTGGGTGGCGTCGAGATAAATCTTCAGGGTGTTGAGTAACTGACCTTCATCCCATTTGAGCGACTGCGGAATGTCACCTTGCACCATCGAGACCTGAGTGGTTTTTTCCGGCTCAAGCGTGTACCACTGGATATAGCGCAGCGGAAAGGGCAGAGCAAAGAGCACCAGCGCGGCAATCAGCGGTTTCCAGTTACGCGTCACCAGCGCCAGCGCCAGCAGGCCGCTAACCACCATCAGCAGGAAGTTAATCGCCTCAACGCCCATCACCGGAGCCAGCCCTTTTAACGGACCGTCGATCTGACTGTAGCCGAACTGTAGCCACGGGAAGCCGGTCAGTACCCAGCCGCGCAGGAATTCGGTTATTTGCCAGACGACTGGTGCGGCAATCGCCACGCGTATCCAGGTGGTTTTCGGCCACAGACGCGCCAACACGCCGGCAAACAGGCCGGTGTAGAGGGAAAGGTATGCGGCAAGCAGAACCACGAGGAACACATTAATGGGGCCCGGCATACCGCCAAACTGCGCGATGCTGACGTAAACCCAGTTGATGCCGGAGCCAAACAGCCCCAATCCCCAGAAGTAGCCGATTGCGGCAGACTGGAGCGGACGGCGATTGAAGGTAAGAGCCTGCAAGCCCATCAGCGAAACGATCGCAGCGGGCCAGATGTCATATGGAGAGAAAGCCAGCGTCCCGCAGGCACCGAATAATAACGCCAGCAGCAGGCGAATGCGCTGGCGTTCAATTAATGGGGCAAATGCCATGTAGTCTTAGATCCAGTTTCGGGTTTATTCGTCCAGTTTGGGCTGGGGTGAGTCGTCCGGAATTCTGACATGAACCTGAATAATACGACGGCTGTCGGCCATTGCCACTTTGAACTGGTAACCATCAATGTCGATAGTCTCCCCGCGCGCGGGCAGATGACCAAAGGCCTGCATGACCAGCCCGCCGATGGTATCTACTTCTTCGTCGCTAAAATGGGTACCGAAAGCGTCGTTGAAGTCTTCAATCGGCGCCAGAGCGCGAATGGTCCAGGTGTGGCGACTGAGCTGACGGAAATCGATATCGTCTTCTTCGTCGTACTCATCTTCAATTTCACCCACGATCAGTTCAAGGATGTCCTCAATGGTCACCAGACCTGAGACACCGCCGAATTCGTCGATGACGATAGCCATATGATAACGCTGGGAGCGGAACTCTTTCAGCATGCGGTCAACTCGCTTGCTTTCAGGTACGACAACCGCCTGGCGTAACACTTTCTCCATGCTGAAGGCTTCGGCATCGCTGCGCATAAACGGCAGCAGATCTTTGGCCATCAGAATCCCTTCAATGTGATCTTTGTCTTCGCTGATCACCGGGAAACGCGAGTGGGCAGACTCGATAATGACATCGAGACATTCGTCCAGGGTCTGGTTGCGTTTCAGGGTAATCATCTGAGAGCGAGGGATCATGATGTCGCGCACGCGTTGGTCCGCAATATCCATCACCCCTTCGAGCATATCGCGCGTATCTTCATCGATAAGGTCGTTTTGCCCGGAATCACGGATCAGCTCCAACAGTTCGTCGCGGTTTTTTGGTTCACCGTGGAAAAGTTGGCTCAGTAACAGGGAGAAAAATCCCTTTTTGCTGTTTAAGGTGTCACTACTGTGTGAATTGTCGTCGCTCATGGCGTCGTATGGGTTCTCATGTTAGTTAATACAAAGCTCGTCATGCGTATATTCAGCTGTTGACGGCATGTCTCTTCATCGTACTTCAAACCAGGTAAGCCGGATAAGGCGCAATACCTGATGGCGGCTGCGCCTTATCAGGCTTACAAGATTTCGAAATGCTTATTCTTTCTCGGCAATGTACGGATCCTCATAGCCCAGAGCAAGCATAATCTCTGTTTCTAGGGATTCCATCTCTTCCGCTTCATCGTCTTCGATATGGTCGTAACCGAGTAAATGCAGGCTACCGTGCACCACCATGTGCGCCCAGTGGGCCTCAAGCGGTTTGCCTTGTTCCTGCGCTTCTTTCTCGACTACCTGACGGCAGATGATCAAATCGCCCAGCAGCGGCATTTCAATGCCCGGCGGGGCTTCAAACGGGAAAGAGAGTACGTTGGTTGATTTATCTTTCCCGCGATAGGTCAGGTTCAGCTCGTGGCTTTCCGCGTCATCGACCAGACGAATGGTAACTTCAGACTCTTCCTGAAACTGTGGGATCACCGCATCCAGCCAACCCTGAAACTGACTTTCTGTTGGTAAACCAGATTCGTCTTCACATGCCAGCTGTAAATCGAGAATAACCTGACTCATTTTTGTTCCTGCTCCTGAGCTTCGCGCTTGCGTTCTGCAGCCAGCTCGGCTTTGCGTTTCTGTTCTGCTTCTTCCCAGGCTTCATACGCCGTGACGATACGGGCGACCACCGGGTGGCGAACCACGTCTTCGCTATGGAAGAAATTAAAACTAATTTCGTCGACTTCAGCCAGTACTTCAATGGCATGACGCAGACCGGATTTGGTGCTTCGCGGCAGGTCAATCTGGGTGATATCGCCGGTGATAACCGCTTTGGAGTTAAAGCCGATACGGGTCAGGAACATTTTCATCTGTTCGATGGTGGTGTTCTGGCTCTCATCAAGAATGATGAACGCATCGTTTAACGTACGACCGCGCATGTAGGCCAGCGGCGCAACTTCAATGACGTTACGCTCAATCAGCTTTTCGACCTTCTCAAACCCGAGCATTTCGAACAGTGCGTCATACAGCGGTCGTAAGTAGGGATCGACTTTCTGGCTGAGGTCACCCGGCAGGAAGCCGAGTTTTTCGCCCGCTTCCACTGCCGGACGGGTCAGCAGAATTCGACGGATCTCCTGACGCTCAAGCGCATCGACCGCAGCGGCAACCGCAAGATACGTTTTACCCGTACCCGCAGGGCCAACGCCAAAGGTGATGTCGTGGTCGAGGATATTCGCAATGTATTGTGCCTGGTTCGGCGTACGCGGCTTAATTACCCCGCGCTTGGTTTTGATGTTCACCGCTTTGCCAAATTCCGGCACGCTGTCTGCGCTTTGCTCAAGCACTCGCGCTTCTTTAATTGCCAGATGAATTTGTTCAGGCTCAATGTCCTGCGTCTGACCACGCATTGGGGCAGTATCGACGTACAGGCTACGTAAAATATCTGCCGCCGCGGTGACGCAAATTGGGCGACCGGTCAGCTTAAAGTGGTTATCACGGCGGTTAATTTCGATGCCGAGGCGACGTTCCAGCTGCTTGATGTTGTCATCAAATGGGCCGCAAAGGCTCAACAGGCGGGCATTGTCTGCGGGTTCAAGGGTGATTTCACGAGTGTCTATGTTCAAACTGTTCCTCTTTTGCATGTCTTGCCGGACGCTGAACATTTACCGGCATCTAAGGAAATTATTCACGCCATGGGGGAAAGGCGCAAGCATTGCGATAAATATGGGGATGATGAGGTAGATTACAAGGCCCGCCGGGGCAGCGAGCCCAGAAGAGTAAGCCCGATAAGCGTAGCGCCATCGGGCATTGAAGATTAAGGCTGATAAATACCGACGCCCAGATCGTTTTCTTTGCGGGTACGCGCAATAACCGACTCAGGGGATTCAGCGATGCGCAGACCCATTTCGTCTTCGGTGCGCACCACTTTACCGCGCAGGGAGTTCGTCCAGACATCGGTAATTTCTACATCCACGAACTTACCGACCATTTCCGGGTTGCCTTCAAAGTTCACCACTCGGTTATTTTCGGTTCGGCCAGACAGTTCCATGATGCTTTTACGCGATGTGCCTTCAACCAGAATGCGCTGGGTCGTGCCGACCATGCGACGGCTCCAGGCCATAGCTTGCTGGTTAATACGCTCTTGCAGAATATACAGGCGCTGTTTTTTCTCTTCTTCCGGCACGTCGTCAACCATATCGGCGGCAGGGGTGCCTGGACGCGCAGAGAAGATAAAGCTGTAGCTCATGTCAAAATTGACGTCTGCAATCAACTTCATGGTCTGCTCGAAATCCTGCGTGGTTTCGCCTGGGAAGCCAACGATGAAGTCGGAGCTAATCTGGATATCCGGACGCGCTGCGCGCAGTTTGCGGATGATCGCTTTATATTCCAGCGCAGTATGGGTGCGCCCCATCAGGTTCAGTACGCGATCTGAACCGCTCTGAACCGGCAGGTGCAGGAAGCTCACCAGTTCTGGCGTGTCACGATACACTTCAATGATATCATCGGTGAATTCGATCGGATGGCTGGTGGTGAAGCGGATACGGTCAATGCCATCGATCGCCGCGACCAGCCGCAGCAGATCGGCAAAAGATCCGATCGTGCCGTCGTAGTTCTCACCGCGCCAGGCGTTCACGTTTTGTCCCAGCAGGTTCACTTCACGCACGCCTTGCGCCGCAAGCTGGGCGATTTCAAACAGGATATCGTCCGCCGGACGGCTTACTTCCTCACCGCGGGTGTATGGCACCACGCAGTAAGTACAATATTTATTACAACCTTCCATGATTGACACGAAAGCGCTTGGACCTTCAGCACGCGGTTCCGGTAGGCGGTCGAATTTTTCGATCTCCGGGAAACTGATATCAACCACCGGGCTACGGGTGGTACTTCCACGCACTTTGTTAATCATTTCCGGCAGACGATGCAGGGTTTGCGGCCCAAAAATAATATCGACATAGTGCGCGCGTTGGCGAATATGGTCGCCTTCCTGAGACGCAACACAGCCACCGACACCGATGATCAGCTTGGGGTTTTTCTCTTTTAACAGCTTCCAGCGGCCCAACTGATGGAAGACTTTTTCCTGAGCCTTCTCACGGATAGAGCAGGTATTCAGCAGCAGCACATCCGCTTCTTCGGCCACGTCGGTCAGTTGATACCCATGGGTGGCATCCAGCAGATCGGCCATCTTCGATGAATCGTATTCGTTCATCTGACAGCCCCAGGTTTTAATATGGAGTTTTTTGGTCATCGACTTGCTCTTGCGAAATTGTGGCTGAAATGCAGGGCGCATAGTGTACTGCTTTGGCGCGGTTGTGACCAGTATGACGGATGTCAGCCTCAAGGGGTAAAAAATCCTGTAAACTTACACAATACATGTAACAGGATAATTGACCATGACAAATCAACCAACGGAAATTGCCATTGTCGGTGGGGGGATGGTCGGCGGCGCGCTGGCGCTAGGACTGGCGCAGCATGGATTTACGGTAACGGTCATTGAACATGCCGTTCCCGCGCCGTTTGTGGCTGACGGACAGCCAGATGTCAGAATTTCGGCCATCAGCTCCGCCTCCGTGTCGTTGCTAAAAGGGCTGGGCGTCTGGGATACGGTTCAGGGGATGCGCAGCCACCCTTACCGTCGTCTGGAAACGTGGGAATGGGAAAATGCCCATGTGATGTTTGATGCCGCCGAGCTTAAGCTGCCCTTGCTGGGCTATATGGTGGAAAACACGGTCCTGCAACAGGCGCTCTGGCAGGCTCTGGACGTTCACCCCAAAGTCACGCTGCGCGTGCCTGCGTCGCTGATCTCTCTGCATCAACATAACGATCGGCATGAGCTTGAGCTGGCTGGTGGCGAAAAAATCAGCGCGAAGCTGGTCATCGGCGCCGATGGCGCAAATTCTCAGGTGCGGAAAATGGCCGGGACTGGTATCCATGCCTGGCAATATGCGCAGTCCTGTATGTTGATAACCGTACAATGCGAGAATTCGCCGGGAGACAGCACCTGGCAGCAATTCACCCCTGACGGTCCGCGCGCATTTTTACCGCTGTTTGATAACTGGGCCTCGCTGGTGTGGTACGACTCACCGGCGCGTATCCGTCAGTTGCAAGGTTTGAATATGTCGCAACTGCAGGCGGAGATCGCCAAACATTTCCCATCGCGACTCGGTAACGTTACGCCTGTGGCAGCGGGGGCATTCCCGCTAACGCGCCGTCACGCGCTGCAATATGTGCAGCCAGGACTGGCGCTGGTGGGTGACGCCGCGCATACCATTCATCCGCTGGCGGGGCAGGGCGTTAATTTGGGGTTCCGTGATGTGGATGCGCTGATTGACGTGCTGGTGAATGCGCGCAGCTACGGTGAGTCCTGGGCAAGTCAGCCGGTGCTGAAGCGCTATCAGAACCGTCGCATGACTGACAATTTCATCATGCAAAGCGGCATGGATCTGTTCTACGCAGGATTTAGCAACAACCTGCAGCCGCTGCGTATCATGCGTAATCTTGGGCTAATGGCCGCAGAGCGCGCCGGTATGTTGAAACGCCAGGCACTCAAGTACGCGTTAGGATTGTAATTCAGACAGGCCTACAGAGAACGTTGTAGGCCTGGTAAGCATAGCGTCATCAGGTAATAAATGCAGAAAAGCAAAAAGCTCGCCGAAGCGAGCTTTTTTAATATGGCTGGGGTACGAGGATTCGAACCTCGGAATGCTGGTATCAGAAACCAGAGCCTTACCGCTTGGCGATACCCCAACGGGTGCATCCACAGAATGGACGGCTTTTTGAAATTGGCTGGGGTACGAGGATTCGAACCTCGGAGTGCTGGTATCAGAAACCAGAGCCTTACCGCTTGGCGATACCCCAACAATTTTTTGGATTTACCGAACGAGTCGATACGTCCTTAATATGGTGGCTACGACGGGATTCGAACCTGTGACCCCATCATTATGAGTGATGTGCTCTAACCAGCTGAGCTACGTAGCCAGATATTATCATATTCTTCGATGGCTGGGGTACCTGGATTCGAACCAGGGAATGCCGGTATCAAAAACCGGTGCCTTACCGCTTGGCGATACCCCAATGACCGTTGCGGTGAACCGCTACATCGAAGAAAAAATGGCTGGGGTACCTGGATTCGAACCAGGGAATGCCGGTATCAAAAACCGGTGCCTTACCGCTTGGCGATACCCCATCCGTGCAACGCTTACGGGTGAATGGTGCGGGAGGCGAGACTTGAACTCGCACACCTTGCGGCGCCAGAACCTAAATCTGGTGCGTCTACCAATTTCGCCACTCCCGCAAAAAAGATGGTGGCTACGACGGGATTCGAACCTGTGACCCCATCATTATGAGTGATGTGCTCTAACCAGCTGAGCTACGTAGCCATCTTTTTTTCGCGTAACCTTATCGGCGTTGCGGGGCGCATTATGCGTATTGAGCCTTGAAGCGTCAACCCCTTTTTCATTGAAAATAGCTGGAATGTGACTGTTTGGTTAGGTTGCGAACAGCATGGCGCAATATTCGGCAATTATTAGTTATTAATTGTTTTTCTGCACAGAAAATAGACATAAAAAAGAGCCCTGCAGGGCCCTTTTCTAAGGATTAACTTATTTATAAGCGGACTGATGTACGCCAACCGCACGACCAGAAGGATCGTTCATGGTTTTAAACGCCTCATCCCATTCGATTGCTTTGGCAGAAGAACAGGCAACAGACGGCCCGCCAGGCACACATTCCGCAGCGCTCGCAACCGGGAACAGCTCTTCGAAAATCTCACGGTACAAATACGCTTCTTTAGATGATGGCGTGTTGTAAGGGAAACGGAAGCTGGCGGTTTCCAGTTGTTGGTCAGAAACTTGCTCAGCGGCCACCTCTTTCAGCGTATCAATCCAGCTGTAACCGACACCATCGGAGAACTGCTCTTTCTGGCGCCATGCAACGCTTGCTGGCAGGTAGGATTCAAAACATTCACGCAGAACATGTTTTTCCATTTTGCCGTTGCCGCACATTTTGTCCTGCGGGTTGATGCGCATCGCCACATCAAGGAATTTCTTATCCAGGAAGGGCACGCGAGCTTCCACTCCCCAGGCCGACATAGCTTTGTTGGCACGGGCACAGTCGAACATATGCAGCGCCTGCAGCTTACGCACGGTCTCTTCGTGCAGCTCTTTTGCATCTGGTGCTTTGTGGAAATAGAGATAGCCGCCAAATACTTCGTCAGAACCTTCGCCCGACAGCACCATTTTAATGCCCATCGCTTTAATTTTACGCGACATTAAGTACATCGGGGTCGAGGCGCGAATCGTCGTAACATCGTAAGTTTCGATGTGATAAATCACGTCGCGGATAGCATCCAAACCTTCCTGCACGGTGAAGTGGATCTCATGGTGTACAGTACCCAGATGGTTCGCCACCTCTTGCGCGGCTTTCAGGTCCGGAGCGCCTTCCAGGCCTACGGCGAAGGAGTGCAACTGCGGCCACCAGGCTTCGCTACGCTCCTGATCTTCAACACGACGCGCGGCGTATTTTTTGGTGATTGCGGAAATGACGGATGAATCCAGACCGCCGGACAGCAATACACCATAAGGAACATCTGACATCAGGTGGCTTTTCACTGCATCTTCCAGTGCCTGACGCAACTCGTTTTTATCGGTAACGTTGTCTTTTACCGCATCGTATTCAAACCAGTCGCGCTGGTAGTACTGACGAATTTCGCCGTCTTTACTCCATAAATAGCTACCGGCTGGGAATTCTTTGATCGTGCGACACACGGGAACCAGAGCTTTCATTTCAGACGCAACGTAGAAGTTACCGTGCTCGTCGTAACCCATATACAGCGGGATGATCCCGATATGATCGCGACCGATCAGGTAAGCGTCCTGCTCGCTGTCGTACAGAGCAAAAGCAAACATGCCTTGCAGGTCATCCAGAAACTCTGGGCCTTTTTCCTGATACAGAGCAAGGATAACTTCGCAGTCGGAACCGGTCTGGAACTGATAGCGATCGCCATATTCAGCGCGCAGTGCCTGATGGTTATAAATTTCACCGTTAACCGCCAGGATATGCGTTTTCTTCACGTTGTACAGCGGCTGAGCACCGGCGTTGACGTCGACGATGGACAGACGTTCGTGCGCCAGAATGGCGTTATCACTGGCGTAAATACCCGACCAGTCCGGGCCGCGATGGCGCATCAGACGAGACAATTCCAGGGCTTTTTTACGCAGTTCAACTGCGTCAGTTTTAATATCGAATACGCCAAAAATAGAACACATAACCTTCTCCATTAACCTGTTGCGTGATGCTTTTTATGTTTGCTTGATAAAGAAAATGCCGCAAAGCTGGAGAGGGCGCAAGTGAATTACGGGTCAGAAAATAAAAAACGCAATGGTCATTGTGGATTGGTGAAAAAAGATTACAGAATAGACGGGTTTATTAATGAATCGATAATTTTATGGCGATTTTATTAAATGGACGGACTTCTTCTGGCCGGATATGACGCGGGGGCGTCTTATCCGGCTTACGCATCAAATCACATCAATTTCCGCAACGGACGGGTAAATCCAGCTTGGTCTGAACGGCATGCTGTCAATGTCGTCGAGCGTCGAAACGCCAGACAATACCAGGATGGTTTCGAGACCCGCCTGGAAGCCCGCCAGAATATCGGTACGCAGGTTGTCGCCCACAATAACGGTCTCTTCCGAATGCGCCTGCATTTTGTTGAGCGCCGCGCGAATAATCCACGGGCTGGGTTTGCCCACATAAAACGGCTTGCGGCCAGAGATTTTTTCGATACCGGCGCACAGCGCACCACAGGCGGGATAAAAGCCGCGTCCGTGAGTATCTGGGTTTGTGGCGATGAAACGCGCACCGTTGGCCACAAAATATGCCGCTTTATGCATCATGTCCCAGTTATAGGATCGCGTCTCGCCAACAATCACAAAATCGGGGTTCACGTCAGTAATAGTAAACCCGGCTTTATACAGCTCGTGAATTAACGCACCTTCACCTACCACGTAAGCCTTTTTCCCTTCCTGGCGGCGAAGAAAATCAGCGGTAGCCATGGCGGAAGTATAAAAGACGCTATCAGGGACATTCACACCCGCGGTGGCGAAGCGGTTTGCCAAATCCTGTCCGGTCTGTGAAGGATAGTTAGTCAGCAAAACTAACGGCAGGCCTTTTTCCAGGATCCCAGTCAGAAATTCTGCCGCACCCGGTACGGCAACATTGTCGTGCATCAGCACGCCGTCGATATCACAAATTACATTCTTAATGGCCATGGACAATCCGACATCAAAAAAAGAAGGCATTACTATACACAAAATACACTAAATCATTCGAGTTGCATCGAGGCGGCACAAGTCTGAGAACCCCGGGAGCTTACTGAAGTAAGTGACTGGGGTGAGCAGATGCAGCTAACGCAGAGGCTGCTTGGTATTAGCTTTCCAGCAAACGTTGCAGCAATGTACCGTTGAGCATCGCACGCTTCACCAGCGCAAAGGCGCCAATGGCTGAGCGGTGATCCAGCGTGGAACGAACCACCGGTAAATTGTGGCGAAACGCTTTCAACGCCTGCGTGTTGATACAGCTTTCTATAGCAGGCAGCAGCACTTTATCAGCCTCGGTAATTTCGCCCGCAATGACGATTTTTTGTGGGTTAAACAGGTTGATGGCGATGGCGATGGTTTTACCCAGGTGACGACCAACGTGCTCAATGACTTCTGATGCCAGGTTATCGCCTTTATTAGCCGCCTTACAGATGGCTTTAATGCCGCAATCATCCAGCGTGAGTCGGCTTGGATAACCCTGTTTCAATAAGTTCTGCACGCGGTGTTCAATAGAGGCATTGGCGGCAATTGTTTCCAGACAGCCGAAATTACCGCAGTGACAGCGCTCACCCAGCGGCTCTACCTGAATATGGCCAATCTCACCCACGTTGCCATTGCGACCAATAAAAATTCGGCCATTGGAGATGATTCCCGCTCCGGTTCCACGGTGAACACGCACCAAAATGGAGTCCTCGCAATCCTGGCTTGCCCCGAAATAGTGCTCGGCCAGCGCCAGACTGCGAATATCGTGACCGACAAAGCAGGTGACCTTAAAGCGTTTTTCGAGTGCTTCGACCAGCCCCCAGTTTTCGACCTGAATGTGCGGCATATAGCGGATGACGCCGCTTTCAGGATCAACAAGGCCTGGCAGAATGACGGAAATCGCAACCAGCTCGCGGATTTTCCGCTGGCAGTTCTCAATAAAGGTGGCAATGGTGTTGAGCAGCGCATACTCCAGCGTTTCCTGGGTGCGCTCCGGGAGGGGATAATGCTCTTCAGCGACCACTTTACTGCTCATATCATAGAGCGTGAGCGTAGTATCGTGGCGGCCCAGGCGTACGCCAATCGCGTGGAAATTGCGGGTTTCGGTGACGATAGAGATAGCGCGGCGGCCCCCGGTGGAGGCCTGCTGATCGACTTCTTTGATTAGCCCGCGTTCAATCAATTGACGCGTAATTTTCGTTACGCTGGCGGGGGCAAGCTGGCTTTGCTCGGCAATTTGAATTCGCGAGATTGGCCCATGCTGGTCAATCAGGCGATAAACCGCCGCGCTGTTAAGCTGTTTTACGAGATCAACATTACCTATTTGAGCTTGTCCGCCTGGTGTCATTCTTTCTCTTACTCAGTAACGACCTCGTTGCCATTAACGATGGTCTTGATAATTTTAAAGTCGTGCGTGAACGCAGTCAGGTTGGCTACTTTGCCTGGCGCGATGCTGCCGAGTTGTTTGTCGACGCCAATGGCGCGAGCAGGGTAGAGCGTTGCCATACGTAAGACCTCGTCGAGAGCGATATTCGCATGTTCGACCAGATTGCGTACGCCTTCAATCATGGTTAATGATGAGCCGCTCAGTGTACCGTTCTCATCAACGCACAATCCATTACGGTAGTATATTGTTTTACCAGCGAAAATGAACTGTTCAATGTTTGCACCTGCTGGTGCGGTTGCGTCGGTGACCAGGCACAGCTTGTCGCCTTTCAGGCGTTTGGCATTACGAATGTTAACGTAATCAACGTGGAGGCCATCGGCGATGATACCGCAGTAGATATCGGCTTCATCAAGAATAGCGCCCGCCAGACCAGGTTCGCGACCGGTAATGTAAGGCATCGCGTTGAACAGATGTGTCGCAAAGGTGATGCCTGCGCGGAACCCGATTTTTGCTTCTTTTACCGTTGCATTTGAGTGACCCGCAGAAACCACAATACCCGCATTCACCAGTTTGGTAATGACCTCTACCGGGACCATTTCTGGCGCCAGCGTTACTTTGGTGATCACATCGGCATTATTGCACAGGAAATCAACCAGCGCAGCGTCCGGTTGACGGACAAATCCCGGATTATGGGTGCCTTTTTTCACCAGATTCAGCCACGGGCCTTCCAGATGAAGTCCTAGTGCCTGATTCGGGTGTTTCGCCAGGTATTCACGCATGACGCGAACGCCTTGTTTCATCAGGTCATCGCTGGTGGTGATAAGCGTTGGCAGGTAGCTGGTGCAGCCAGATTTTTCATTGGCTTTCTGCATGATTTCCAGCGTTTCAACGGTCACGGCTTCTGCCGTATCGTTAAACTGTACGCCGCCGCAGCCGTTTAGCTGTACATCGATAAAACCGGGGGAAACAATGGCCCCATTCAGTGAGCGCTGTTCAATTCCTGACGGTAACTCAGCCAGTGGGCAAACGCTGTCAATCAGGCCATTGGCGACAACAATCGCATGGTCATCAAGAATTTCGTGACCGGTAAAAATCCGGCCCTGGGTTAAAGCATACATTCCGACCCCCGATTTCAAAAAATGCCGCCCTGCAACTTATCGACAGGGCGGAGACATCAATTACAGACCTTTAATATTTTCCGCTTCTAACTCGTTAAAGTATTTCAGCGTCTTCACTTTCAGTTCCATGGTGGAAGGCTCATCGCAGACCACAACGGCTTTCGGATGCAACTGCAGACAGCTGATGGTCCACATATGGTTAACGTTGCCTTCAACGGCGGCTTGCAGCGCCTGCGCTTTCTGGTGGCCCAGTACCAGGATCATCACTTCTTCGGCATCCAGCAGGGTGCCCACGCCAACGGTCAGCGCATATTTAGGCACCTGGCTTACGTCGCCGTCAAAGAAGCGTGAGTTCGCAACACGCGTGTCGTGAGTCAGCGTTTTGATGCGGGTACGGGAAGCCAAAGAAGAGGCTGGTTCGTTGAACGCGATGTGACCATCGTTGCCTACGCCGCCCATAAACAGGTGGATTTTACCGTAAGAACGGATTTTTTCTTCATACTGACGGCATTCTGCATCAATATCCGGTGCGTTACCATTGAGGAGGTTGATGTTTTCTGCTGGAATATCAACGTGATCAAAGAAGTTGCGATGCATGAAGCTATGGTAGCTTTCCGGATGCTCTTTCGGCAGGCCAACATATTCGTCCATATTGAACGTTACAACATGCTTGAAGCTTACCTGGCCCGCTTTGTGCATTTCAACTAATGCTTTGTAGGCTGTCAGCGGAGTACCGCCAGTCGGCAGGCCCAAAACGAACGGACGATCAGCCGTTGGTTTGAACGCGTTAATACGGTTAACGATATGGCGAGCAGCCCATTTGCCGACTTGTTCAGCGGTATTCAGGGGGATCAGTCTCATTCTTCACCTCAAAAGTAAATGTAAGCAATTGGCGGATTGAGTCTCTGTGCAGTATTAAGCGTAACCTGGTTTTGCATCGGTAAGGATCAATCCGTTTCGATTTTTTGAATGATAAAATAAGTTTTCGTAGTTAGCCAGTGGAAGGGAGGGTTAATAACGATATTTGGTGACTGGAATCACAAAAAACACGCATTTAATTTGCGATACGAATTAAATTTTCACACACTCTGAATGTAGATGAATGGTTAATATTGTTGTTCCAGAATCTTGCTGTCAGGAATGGTCGCACAATAAAAATATGGCTTCAAAGAAGCCTAATCGGGGTCTCGTAGGGGGAATAAAATGAATATTTTAGGTTTTTTCCAGCGGCTGGGTAGGGCGTTACAGCTCCCCATCGCTGTGCTGCCAGTCGCGGCACTGCTGCTGCGATTCGGCCAACCAGATTTACTTAACGTACCCTTCATCGCGCAAGCGGGTGGGGCCATCTTTGATAACCTGGCGTTAATTTTCGCTATCGGTGTGGCTTCCAGCTGGTCAAAAGACAGCGCGGGTGCTGCAGCGCTGGCGGGTGCGGTCGGTTATTTCATATTGACCAAAGCAATGGTTACCATTAACCCGGCCATCAACATGGGCGTGCTGGCAGGTATCATCACTGGTCTGGTCGGCGGTGCAGTGTATAACCGTTGGTCTGGTATCAAATTACCTGACTTCCTGAGCTTCTTTGGCGGCAAACGCTTCGTGCCGATCGCCACTGGCTTCTTCTGTCTGGTGCTGGCTGCTATCTTCGGCTACGTGTGGCCGCCGGTGCAGAACGCCATCCATGCGGGAGGTGAGTGGATCGTGGGCGCTGGCGCGCTGGGTTCCGGTATCTTTGGTTTCATCAACCGTCTGCTGATCCCAACCGGTCTGCATCAGGTGCTGAACACCATCGCCTGGTTCCAGATTGGTGAATTCACTAACGCTGCAGGTACCGTATTCCACGGTGACATCAACCGCTTCTACGCGGGTGACGGCACTGCGGGTATGTTCATGTCTGGCTTCTTCCCGATCATGATGTTTGGTCTGCCGGGTGCGGCGCTGGCAATGTACTTCGCCGCTCCGAAAGCACGTCGTCCGATGGTTGGCGGTATGCTGTTGTCCGTTGCGATCACCGCGTTCCTGACCGGTGTTACCGAGCCACTGGAATTCCTGTTCATGTTCCTGGCGCCATTGCTGTACCTCCTGCACGCACTGTTAACGGGTATCAGCCTGTTCGTTGCAACACTGCTGGGGATCCACGCGGGCTTCTCCTTCTCCGCAGGTGCTATCGACTACGTGTTGATGTACAACCTGCCGGCGGCGAGTCAGAACGTCTGGATGCTGGTCGTGATGGGCCTGGTGTTCTTCGTCATTTACTTTGTGTTGTTCAGCGCGGTTATTCGTATGTTTAACCTGAAAACGCCGGGCCGTGAAGATAAAGAAGACGATATCGTTACTGAAGAAGCGAACAGCAACACTGAAGAAGGTCTGGCTCAACTGGCAACCAACTACATTGCAGCAGTTGGCGGTACCGATAACCTGAAAGCGATTGATGCCTGTATCACTCGTCTGCGTCTGACCGTTGCCGACTCCGGTCGCGTAAATGATGCGATGTGTAAACGTTTAGGCGCATCTGGAGTGGTTAAGCTGAACAAGCAAACTATCCAGGTCATCGTGGGTGCGAAGGCCGAATCTATCGGCGACGAAATGAAGAAAGTTGTCGCGCGTGGCCCGGTGGCTGCAGCGTCTGGTGAAAGTGCGCCAGCAGCAGCGGCTCCGGTTGCTAAACCGCAAGCTGTAGCGAACGCAGTAACCGTTGAAACTTTAGTTTCTCCGATTACCGGTGACGTGGTTGCGCTGGAGCAGGTACCTGATGAAGCCTTCGCCAGCAAAGCTGTAGGCGACGGTGTGGCGGTGAAGCCAACGGATAAAATCGTGGTTGCTCCGGCTGCCGGCACCATCGTGAAAATCTTCAACACTAACCATGCGTTCTGTCTGGAAACCGTTAAAGGCGCGGAAATTGTGGTCCACATGGGCATCGATACAGTAGCGCTGGAAGGTAAAGGCTTTAAGCGTCTGGTTGAAGAAGGTGCGGAAGTGACTGCAGGTCAACCGATTCTGGAAATGGATCTGGAGTTCCTGAACGCCAACGCACGTTCCATGATTAGCCCGGTTGTGTGCAGCAACAGCGATGATTTCGGTGCTCTGGTCATTAAAGCCGAAGGTCATGTGGTTGCTGGTCAAACACCACTGTATGAGATTAAAGGTAAATAACTGCTCCTGAGTAAAGTGAGTTAAGTGCCTTAAGCGGCGGGGGATATTCCTCCGCCGCTTTTTTTTGCAGCAAATACCCCCATATATCCTGTTGAAACACCTTTTTTGTGCAACTAATAGTTGTCTCCTGACGTCGCTTATAAGATCATGTTCCGTTATACGTTGTTTACGCTTTGAGGAATCCACGATGAGTGAGGCTGAAGCCCGCCCGAGTAACTTTATTCGTCAGATCATCGATGAAGATCTGGCCAGTGGTAAGCACACCACTATCCATACACGTTTTCCGCCGGAGCCAAATGGCTATCTGCACATTGGCCACGCGAAATCCATTTGTCTGAACTTTGGCATTGCGCAAGATTACCAGGGCCAGTGCAACCTGCGTTTTGATGATACGAACCCGGTTAAAGAAGATATCGAGTACGTTGAGTCGATTAAAAACGACGTTGAATGGTTAGGTTTCCACTGGACTGGCGATATTCGCTACTCTTCGGATTACTTCGATCAGCTTCACGCCTATGCGGTAGAGCTTATTAATAAAGGCCTGGCGTACGTTGATGAACTGTCAGCGGAGGAGATCCGCGAATACCGCGGCACTCTGACGCAGCCAGGTAAAAACAGCCCGTTCCGCGATCGTAGCGTCGAAGAGAACCTGGCACTGTTCGAAAAAATGCGTACCGGTGGTTTTGAAGAAGGTAAAGCCTGCCTGCGCGCGAAAATCGATATGGCTTCGCCGTTTATCGTGATGCGCGATCCGGTGCTGTACCGTATTAAGTTCGCCGAACACCACCAGACCGGCAACAAGTGGTGCATCTACCCGATGTACGATTTTACCCACTGCATCAGCGATGCGCTGGAAGGCATTACGCATTCACTGTGTACGCTGGAGTTCCAGGATAACCGTCGTTTGTACGACTGGGTGCTGGACAACATCACCATTCCGGTTCACCCGCGCCAGTACGAATTCTCGCGCCTGAATCTGGAATACACCGTGATGTCCAAACGCAAGCTGAACCTGCTGGTGACCGACAAGCACGTTGAAGGCTGGGACGATCCGCGTATGCCGACGATTTCTGGCCTGCGTCGTCGTGGTTATACCGCTGCCGCTATTCGTGAGTTCTGCAAACGCATTGGCGTGACCAAGCAGGATAACACCATTGAGATCGCTTCTCTGGAGTCCTGCATTCGCGAAGATCTGAATGAAAACGCCCCGCGCGCGATGGCAGTTATCGATCCGGTGAAACTGGTTATCGAAAACTACCCGCAGGGCGAAAGCGAGTTGGTTACCATGCCTAACCATCCGAACAAACCGGAAATGGGTAGCCGTGAAGTGCCGTTTAGCGGTGAAATTTGGATCGATCGCGCAGACTTCCGCGAAGAAGCGAACAAGCAGTACAAGCGTCTGGTGATGGGCAAAGAAGTACGTCTGCGTAATGCTTACGTGATCAAGGCTGAACGTGTAGAGAAAGATGCAGAAGGGAATATCACCACCATTTTCTGCACCTACGATGCCGACACCCTGAGCAAAGATCCGGCTGATGGCCGTAAAGTAAAAGGTGTTATTCACTGGGTGAGTGCGTCCCATGCGCTGCCGATTGAAATCCGTTTGTACGATCGTCTGTTTAGCGTGCCAAACCCAGGTGCGGCGGAAGACTTCCTGTCCGTTATCAACCCGGAATCGCTGGTCATTAAGCAGGGCTACGGTGAGCGGTCACTGCAGGCTGCGATTGCAGGTAAAGCGTTCCAGTTTGAGCGTGAAGGCTACTTCTGCCTGGACAGCCGCTATGCAACCGCTGATAAGCTGGTATTTAACCGCACTGTAGGTCTGCGCGATACGTGGGCTAAAGTCGGCGAGTAATTGCTGTCACACTGCCTCAAACGCCGCCAACGCGACGTTTGAGGCGGATTTTTCTGTTTTACTTATGCTGCATTAACGCCTGAACCCGCTGCTGGCTGCGTTCCAGCACCACCGATGTCTCCTGCTTACCCACCGTCGCCTGATTGACCATTTCACTGAGGATCATCGAGCCGGTAATATCCCCCATCCGCGTAAAGTTCTTCTCGCCGACCGATCCAAAGACCTGCATATTCGGGTACTGGGCAATCAGCTGTTCAGGGAGAGTTCCAAAGACTTTGACGGCAGGGTTGTCCTTCCAACTGACGTTTTGCGCGGCGGCCTTCGTCACCGGCAGCATCGCCCCCGGAGACATCAATACCCAGTCAGCCGCGTTCTGCGCCTGTCCCATAAAGCTGACAAATTTTTCGGCGGCTTTCGTTTCTGCCTCAGTCTGACCGGCTGTGAGCGTTGATGATGTGATAACGCCAAATACGGCAGGTGATTTTTCGCTCGGCACGACAAAGCCTAAATCCGCCAGCGAACCATCCTGATAAATCGCTGGCAGGATGTAGGTCGAATAGACCGCCATCGGCGCGGTGCCGTTCATAAAGGCGTCTTTGATCTCTGTTACGTTGTTCGAGCCAGGCATGGTATAGCGGGCCAGTTCGCGATAATAGTTCAGCGAGGCCTGCATTTCCGCTGAGTTAACCGTGATGTCGCCGTTTGCGTTGAACACATTGGCACCGTTTGAAAGTGCGAACTGAGAGAAGGTTTGTTCGCTCATGACGCTTTCAGCCGTCGGCAGCGCGATGCCATATTTTTTACCGGCGCTGTCGGTCAGCCTGCGCGCCGCCTCCAGCAGCTGCGTCCAGTTTTTGGGTTCGTCGATTCCCGCTTTAGCCAGTACCGATTTCCGATACCAGACCCCCTGCAGCCAGGCGCTGATCGGCACGCCGGTATAGGCCGTTCCGTCTTCGGTGCGAACAATGCGCAGCACGCCGTCGTAGAAGGCGCTTTCACCTTGCCTGTCGATCAGCGTTTTCACCGCTTTGTGGTCGATAAGCTGCTCTTTATCCATGACTTTGGCATAGTCATGGCTGACCTCGACGACCTCCGGCAGTGATCCTGAGCGGGCAAGGGTAATGATTTTGGTATTATAGGCATCCTCTTCGACGGGAACCTGCTTCACAATAATATCCGGATTCTCTTGCTGAAAGCGGTTAATGATCCCGGCAATGACGGTCTGGCGCTCCTGCTCAACGGCGGAGTGCATAAATTCGATGCTCACCTGCTGCGGTTTATCCTCACAGCCTGAAAGCAAAACGGCGGTTATCAGCGCCAGCATTGTTTTTGGTATGTTCATTTTTAATCCCTTGTTGTCGTCCATTTCCGTTAATTAACAACTGGCGCTGATATGGATAGCGTCCGTCGACAGCGCACCTGCACAAATCAGTAAACCGATCCCGCCATCCATCAAGGCTTCGCGTTCAGCGTCCTCCACGCGCAGCGTTTTACCGTCAACGGTCGCGGAGATAATCTGCCCGTTGACGGCGATATCGAACGACACAGGGCGCTCGTACACGTCGGACAACGCCGCTTCTGCCAGGACTTTGGTACTGGTGTCGCGCACGCGGACGATCTGTAATTTCCCGTCGCGCAGGATGCGCGCGGCGTAATAGCGCCTCATCCCCTGCACCCGAAAAGCCAGACCGCCGTACTCCCCTGAATGCAGCGTAATGTCACTCTGAACGCGGTAGTTATCCCACTGCCGCGTTCCGTGAATAATCAATCCCTCGTCGTACTCTTTGGAGATGCGAAAGCTGGTGGGATAGTGGCGTGAAAAGAGATCCACGCCGTTTACCCAGGCCCGCCACCAGAAATTATTTTCCCCTGTGGGTTTACGCAGGGTCAGCTCAGGTGCGCCGTCCCAGCGCATACTGTCGATGAGCAGGCGACCGCGGGCAACGCGGGCATCTGTGCTGATTGTTACGCCAATCTCGCCGATCGGTTGGCCCTGGCAGTCCGGGAGATCCAACGCCAGCGTTAGCGATTCACCCGGGGCTATGCTCTGCGCGTCGCCGTACTGGGGCGTCAGCTGATTGTTGTCATCATAAACCCGGTAGCAGAGCCGCACGTTTAACGCGGATGTGTTATCTGGTGGCGCAATCAGGGTGGCCTGAAGACGCTGGCCTGGGTAGATAAGTGGGGTAGCCATTAAATCGTAGCTGCGCATTTCCACGATTTCAGGCGGGGTAAAGGTTTGCGTGGTCACGCTGGCATGAAGTCCGGGCGCAAGATGGCGATAGTGCAGACTCAACATCTGCCGCCCCAGGTGCGCCTCATTCTTAACCTCAACCGCGGCCGCATTTTCTTCATTAAGCCAGCGGAAACCCTGCACGCTGCCCGGTAGTGAGAAATGGTACTGCGCGCCGGATTTTTTGGCTTCAGGGCGCGGCAGATCGGCAATCTGATGTCCCAGCCCGACCAGGTAATCGGTGATCCGCACGGCGTTGTTTATGGAGAATCCCCCGTCGGCTGAGGAGATCAGCATTCTGTCCGCCAGCGGCCCGCGCCAGTCCGGGCCTGCGTCAATACCCTGGAGTCCCAGCATAATGCCGGACAGACAGCCGACATTCCCCGCATTGCAGTCGGTGTCCCATCCTGACGTATTGACAATGCACTGGGCCTGCTGGAAGTCGTCCGGCGCGTAAAGGATCGCCATAATCATCAGCGCATGATTAGGAATGATGTGGCAATTGCTGGGATATTTGTGATAGCCATAGTTGTCGTCGATTCGCTGGCGGGTCGTCTGCCAGTCGTTATCTTCCCGTCGCCAGCGACGGATATCGCCAACCAGCTGGGCTATTTGCGACTCTGCCGGGATCACGGATAGTCCGACGTCAATAAGCTGTTCGATCTCCTGGCAAATAAAGGCCTGTGATTCCATCGCCGCCCAGAGCATAGCGGCATACACCGCTTCACCGTCATGGCTCACGCTGGCGGCATTTTTGGCAAGTTCTGCCGCCAGACGGGGTTGTCCCGGTGCGACAAGCGCCCAGCTATCAATAAAGATTTGTGCGCCAATCTGTTCGGCAATCGTTTTCCCGTTGGTCGCAATGGCTCCGCTTAGCGGAGCCGGAATGCCTTTTTTGAGATTCAGCCAGGCGGTGTGTTCCGTCGAATTACCGTTGCCGCCCCACCAGAGGATGGTGCGCTTATCAATGATGTAATTAAGCCAGCAGTGCCCCATCTGTTCCGCGCTCAGATCCGGCGGCAGGGCATAATCTTCCAGTGCGCGGATAAAGGTAAAGGTTCCGGCGACATCATCGTCGGTGACAACCAGCGGACGCTTAAATTTTTCGTGGACGTAATACTGGATTGGCCCCAGCTCCTGCATAATTTTTTCGTAGGTCCACCCTTCAAAAGGGTGGCCAAGGTAGACGCCGATTAATTTCCCTAACACCCCTGCATAAACGCGCGACTCATAATCTGAAGGCAATTCCATCTGTTTGATCCTTGTGTGGTGTTTTATCAGCCGTTCAGGCGGATTCTCTTTTTACCAGGCCCCAGGGCATTTCAGTGGTGCTGCCCTGGAGCTGTGCGGTGATATCAGTTTGCGCCAGGGGGAGGGCGGCCGCTTTTTGCCCAAGCTGCTCCGGGTACTGGGCGATAGTAGTCAGGGAAGGGGTCACCAGCCCGGCGGCGGGAATATCATCGAAACCCATCACCGCAAGCTGCTCCGGGATAGTGATGCCTTTCTCCCTTGCGGCACGCATCACGCCGATAGCCATTAAATCGTTGGCGGCGAAAATCGCATCCGGGAGCGTGCCGTCATTAATCAGCTGCATCGCGATCTGATAGCCGCTCTGTTCGTTAAAACCTGGCAGAATTTTGATGCGCGGAAGGCGGCCGGCCTGGGTCATCGCCTGGCGATATCCTTCCACTCTGGCAGGCTCAGGACCGCCAGCGCTGGCGATCATCGTGATATTTTGGTGCCCCTGTGCCAGCAGATATTCGACGGCGCTGCGCGCGGCAGCGGCGTTGTCGATATAAACATTATGCAGCGGTAGCGGGCCGCTTTTTTTCATCCTGGCTTCAATACGTGCAATCGGGATCCCTGCCTGAAGATACGGGGCAAAATCTTTCATCCCGACGTTAAAAAATGTCCCTACCACGGCGTCGACCCGCCCCTGCGCTGACCAGCGCAAAAAATGCAGCTCTCTTTCCCGTAATCCATCGGTGCTGGCCACGATCGCATCGTAGTGATACCTATCCGTCACCGACTGGACACCACGGACGAGCGAGGCATAAAAAGGGTTGGCGATATCCGGCACGATGCAGGCGATCGACATGGTTTTATTGGTTTTCAGCGCTTGTGCAAAACGGTTCGGTATATATCCCAGCTGATTAGCCGCTTGCTCAACCCGGATCACTGTCTCCTGTGGGTAGGTGTGATTTCCTTTGGTGAGTACCACGGATACCACCGCCTGTGAAACGCCAGCCAGGGCCGCGACGTCTTTCTGTGTGATGCGTTTTGTCATTTATTTATCAACTTATACGTATAACCTGCATCTTTGAATAATGGGACACCCGGTAGCTGTCAATAAAAACCTTATAAAGTGAGTGTATTTGTGTGGAAAATCCGAGGACGGTCACATCAACGACGGAGAGTGAATTCAGGAGCTCGAACGTTCTGTTTGCAGAGCGAATTAATGACGTTCGAGAATTAATTTGTTTTGCGAATGCAAAGACAATTATTAGGGGTGGAATTATATATATAATAATAAAATTGAAGGTATCTATATGTATATAAAGTATTTTTTCTTGTTTTTGTGACTTTTTTTACTCCCAAAGCAAAATGTAACAGAAAACAAGAAAATATGTGCGGTTGCTCATACTATTACATACTCGTTACAGAAAGAGATTGATAATTCGCGTCGCGAAAAATAGTCTATTCATTGTAGTCACTGAGGTTTTCTCAGCGCTACTTTTTTAATTTTTGTTTTTTCGCTGTCCGCTTTTGTCGGCAGCATTTTATACCCAATGGATTTCGAGTTGCATCAAGGCGGAGACGCAGCGTGTGCGCTGTCCCCGATGGGGCGAGGCCAAAGGCCGAGTAAAGCCAACACTGATGCAGCTTGAAAAACGAAGGGTTATACGTCAAAGAGGATTAACATATGCGTACGTTTAGTGGCAAACGTAGTACGCTGGCGCTGGCTATCGCCGGTATCACAGCAATGTCGGGTTTCGTTGTCGCTCCCCAGGTACACGCCGAAGGATTTATTGATGACTCAACCTTAACCGGCGGCATCTATTACTGGCAGCGTGAGCGTGACCGTAAAGATGTGACCGATCACGACAAATACAAAACCAACCTTTCTCACTCCACCTGGAACGCTAACCTCGACTTCCAGTCCGGTTATGCGGCTGATATGTTTGGTATTGATATCGCAGCATTTACCGCTATTGAAATGAACGAAAGTAGCGAAAGCGGCCATCCAAACGAAATTGCATTCTCGTCAAAAAATAAAGGCTATGATGAAGATTACTCCGGCGATAAGAGCGGAATTAGCCTTTATAAAGCAGCAGCCAAATTTAAATTCGGCCCAACCTGGGCGCGCGCTGGTTACATTCAACCAACCGGACAGACTCTGTTGGCTCCGCACTGGAGCTTTATGCCAGGTACCTATCAGGGTGCTGAAGCCGGAGCCAACTTCGACTATGGTGATGCTGGTGCACTGAGCTTCTCCTATATGTGGGCCAACGAATATAAAGCACCATGGCACACTGAAGTCGATAAATTCTATCAGGCTGATAAAAAGACCAGCGTAGATTATCTGCACTCAATCGGCGCGAAATATGACTTCAAAAATAACCTGTTGCTGGAAGCCGCATTTGGTCAGTCTGAAGGCTACGTCGATCAGTACTTTGCAAAAGCCAGCTATAAATTCGATTTAGGCGGTAACCCGTTTACCACCAGCTACCAGTTCTACGGCGCGCGCGACAAAGTTGATGATCGCACCGTGAACGATATTTATGACGGTACGGCCTGGCTGCAGGCGCTGACCTTTGGCTACAAAGTGGCGGAAGTGGTTGACCTGCGTCTGGAAGGGACCTGGGTTAAAGCGGACGGGCAGCAGGGGTACTTCCTGCAGCGTATGACCCCGACCTACGCCTCATCAAACGGTCGCCTGGATATCTGGTGGGATAACCGTTCCGACTTCAACGCCAACGGCGAAAAGGCTGTCTTCTTCGGCGCAATGTATGACCTGAAGAACTGGAATTTGCCGGGCTGGGCAGTGGGCGCATCCTACGTTTACGCATGGGATGCCAAGCCATCAACCTGGCAGATCAATCCGGATGCGTATTACGACAAAAACCGGACTATCGAAGAATCTTCTTACAGCCTGGATGCGGTCTATACCCTGCAAGAGGGGCGTGCGAAGGGCACCATGTTTAAACTGCACTTCACCCAGTACGACAACCATTCAGACATTCCGAGCTGGGGCGGTGGTTACGGCAACATCTTCCAGGATGAGCGCGACGTGAAATTCATCGTTATTGCTCCGTTCACCATCTTCTAATGCCAACAGCGGCAGGCCGGGCGCCTGCCGCATCGTTGAGGAAAGTGCTATGAAAAAACTGATACTCATCGCTGTTATGGCATCCGGGCTGGTGGCTTGCGCGCAATCCCCGGCACCAAAAGAAGACAGTCGTCTGAAAGAAGCCTACAGCGCGTGCATTACTACCGCGCAAGGATCGCCGGAGAAAATCGAAGCCTGCCAAAGCGTGTTGAATGTGCTGAAGAAAGAAAAGCAGCATCAGCAGTTTGCCAATGAAGAAAGCGTACGCGTACTGGATTATCAGCAATGCATCCAGGCCACGCGCACGGGTAATGGTCAGTCCGTTAATGCTGATTGCGACAAGGTCTGGCAGGAAATTCGTAGCAAGAATACTGCGCAGTAAATCGAAAAATGAAACAGACAACGGGCGGAGAGTTTTCCGCCCGTTTGCATTTCAGGGTTTATATTCCACCGGTTGATAACTCCGACTCAGCCGGACAAACAGCATTGCCGTGGCGGCGAGCCCGCAAAGTGCCGCACACATCAGCCACCACCCCGGTGAGCTTTTATCCCCGGTTATCTGGACCAGCGCTGTGGAGATGACTGGCGTAAGGCCGCCAAAAATCGCCGTGGCAAGACTGAATGCCAGTGAAAAACCCACCGTACGCACATAGACAGGCATCACCTCGGTGAGTGCGGCGACCATTGCCCCGTTGTACATACCAAAAAAGAACGAGAACCAAAGCAGAACCAGCGTCATGCGCGTGAAATCTGGCGCGGCGGTGAGCCAGTGCATAACCGGCCAGGTGGTGATTAGTGCAAGGATGGTAATCCCCATCAACACCGGACGACGACCAATTCGGTCAGAAATCGCCCCGCCAATCGGCAGCCAGATAAAATTAGAAATACCGACCAGCATGGTGACGATCAGGCTGTCGCGAGCGCTCAGGTGAAGTACAGCTCTACCATAGGTCGGTGTGTAAACGGTAATAAAGTAGAACGTCGTTGTGGTCATCGCCACCAGCAGCGTACCCGCAGCGATGAGACGCCAGTTTTTGATGATGGTAGTAAAAATTTCCCTGGTGTCGGGACGGTGCGTACGTTGTAAAAAGGCGTCTGTTTCCTGAAGCGAGCGGCGGAGCACGAAGATCAAAGGAATAATCATGCAACCAATAAAGAATGGAATACGCCAGCCCCATTCAGAGATCTCATCGTGTCCCAGGGTGGCGTTCAGGCCGTAACCAATCAGAGCTGCCACCACAATGGCGACCTGTTGACTGGCGGACTGCCAACTGGTGTAGAAGCCTTTATTGCCAGGGGTGGCGATTTCAGAAAGATAAACCGAGACGCCGCCCAGCTCCACCCCTGCAGAAAAGCCCTGTAATAATCGGCCGAGTAATACCAGGACAGGGGCCAGCAGACCAATACTGTGATAACCGGGTACCAGGGCAATCAGCAGGGTACCGCAGCCCATAATCGCCAGCGTCACCATCAGTCCTTTACGGCGACCAATTCTGTCGATGTAAGCACCCAGCACAATTGCGCCAACAGGCCGCATTAAGAAACCTGAACCAAACACGGCGAAAGTTAACATTAGCCCGGCAAATTCACTCTCTGCAGGAAAGAAGGTCTTTGCGATATAGGTGGCGTAAAAACCGAACAGAAAAAAGTCAAACTGTTCGAGGAAATTACCGCTGGTTACCCGCAGTATTGCGCCGAAAGTTCCGGCGCGCGATGGTTGTTGTGTCATTGGGTTTGCTCCACTGTCTTATCATAATATTTATAGAGGTAAGAGTTTGCGGGTTAGTCGCCTGCGACCCCCGCCTGTTTGCCGCGCCGTTTCTCAATCGCCCACTTGAGTAAGGCTGCGCAGCGGTAAAATCCGTGGGCAAATTTTCCATAAGGAATGGTCAGAAAGAGCGCCATGACCACGCCGAGGTGAATGGCGAGCAAAATAGCCATCCAGGACGTGTCTCTTCCCGCCAGCAGCGCTAAACCGGTCAGACTGGTCAGGAGCAGCAGCAAAATAAAACCGCGATCCATCGGTTTTTGGCGTGCGTCGCCATGCAGCGGTGAGCGCTTAAAATTGAGCCATAGTAAGCCAGCTGGGCCGACAACCAGGCCAATGCCGCCCAACGTGCCCAGCATTACCGGAACGCTGAAGAACGGATAGGGCGCTTCTATACCTGCAAAGTAGTGATAGCCCGTTGCCACCACGGTGGCGGCAAAGCAGAGCATAAAACCGTAGAAGGTGAAGTGATGGAACCGGCGGCGCATCAGGGTGAAGGCATCATCTGCTTCGTTACAACCTTTGCCATGCCCACCATCGAGATACTTCAGCGTCAGCGCATTGTGTGAGGCTTCAGCAATTTCGGCGGAACGCGGCACACCCGGAGAGATTTCGCGCCAGAAGCGCAGAACGCCCGCCATCAGCAGACCTATCGCCAGAATAAATACCGAACCAAACATCCATGCGAGCAGGTTATGCGGGAAAATTTGATAAAAATCCCCGGCCAGCGGAGGATGGAATAACGAGCCCTTTAAACTCATGGCGAGGAGTAAAAACAGGATCAGACCGAAAACCAGCGCCAGCGTCACGGTGATGCCTGCGCGACGATAAAGCGCGCCAAAGGCGGCGGGTTGCGCGTAGTGCTGATAGGTTTCGAGCCGCACTTCCGCCATCGCCTTCGGTACGTTGATGGCAAATTCATGAGGTGGGGCATACTGACACGCGTGCAGGCAGGCGCCGCAGTTATGGCACAAGTTCGCCAGATAATTGATATCCGCTTTACCGAATTCCAGGCGCTGAGTCATTGCCGGGAACACGGCGCAAAAACCTTCACAATAGCGGCAGGCGTTACAGACCTGCATCACACGTTCAACTTCTGCTTCCGGCTCGGTGATAATTTGTGCTTCGATGATCAGTTTCTCAAGCTGCTTCATGACGTGCCTCCTTACGTGCTGCCAGCGCGGCTTCTTTTCCGGCAATGCGGCCAAAGGTTGTCCCGATCGACATGCCCACGCCAGCGGTGTAACCCTTGCCCAACACGTTGCCCGCCATCATCTCTCCGGCGACGAACAGGTTGCGGCTTGGCTGCCCGGCAAAGTGTACGGCAGCGCGTTCGTTCACTTTTAACCCAAGATAGGTGAAGGTGATCCCTGGTCGCAGGGCATAGCCGTAGTAAGGTGGCTGGTCCAGCGGTCGCGCCCAGTGTGTTTTCGCGGGGGTTAACTTCTTCGTCGTGCAGTTGTCCAGGACGGTATGGTCGAACTGACCTGGCTGGCAGGTGTTGTTGTACGCCGTCACGGTGTGGGTAAAGCGTTCGGCATCCAACCCCAACTGATGCGCCAACTCCGCCAGCGTATTCGCCTGTGCGCCGGGGAATACCGGTGGCATAAAGTGGCCGATGGCTTTACTGTCGATAATGGAATAGCCAATCTGTCCTGGCTGTTGGGCGACCAGGCGTCCCCAGATGGCGTAGCGTTTGGGCCAGAAATCTTCGCCTTCATCATAAAAACGTTCTGCGTCACGGTTGACTACTATGCCGAGTGAAACGCAGTCCACGCGGGTGCAAATCCCGCCGTCATATAATGGCGCTCTGGCATCAATGGCTACGCAGTGTGACTGGGAGGGTTCGCCGATGATGTCCGCCCCGGCATCCATCATAAATTTAAGCAGTACGCCCTGATTAAAGCGCGTGCCGCGAATCAGGAAGTTATCCGCAGGCCACTCGCCGCGGGCGTTCTCTCCCCAGGCTTCGCGCAGCCATTCGCGGTTTGACTCAAATCCGCCAGCGGCAAGCACGCAGGACTTAGCGGTTATGCGCTCTTCGCCTGCCAGCGCTGCCACAAACTCACCGTTATGCAGTTCAAGCGCCTGCACCGGTGTGTTGTAGCGGATTTGCACGCCTAACTTTTCTGCGCTGCGATAATAGGCATTCACGAGGGCTTTCCCGCCCCCCATAAAAAAGGCGTTGGTTCGCGCTACGTGTAAAGCACCGGAGAGAGGAGGTTGAAAATTAACGCCGTGTTGGCGCATCCAGTCGCGGCATTGTGAAGAGGTGCGGATCACCAGACGCGCCAGGGCTTCGTTAGTATTTCCCTCGGTGACGCGCCGCAAATCCTGCCAGAACTCCTCTTCAGGATAGCTTTCCACTAGCACATCCTGCGGCGCGTCATGCATACAGCGCAGATTACGCGTGTGTTGAGAATTTCCCCCGCGCCATTCCCGTGGAGCCGCTTCGAGCAGGAGTACCGAAGCTCCTTGCTCACGGGCGGTTAGGGCAGCACATAACGCGGCATTGCCACCGCCAATCACCAGAACATCAACCATCGTATACTCCATTACCATTTAACTAATTGTTAAATTTGTAATTGAAATGTATACGCACAGCTTGTGCGGGCGCTATGACGAAGTGCTAAAGAGGGCTTTAGTTATTGTAAAGGATGGCGCCTGGCCAGCTTCCTGCTTCCACCAGTTGATGCATCACTTTCGTTAGTACGACGCGGGCGGCGAGGCTCGCGGGGGTGAGCTCATCATCAGAAAGGCTGACCAGAAAGTTGGGGCGACTCAGTATTGGATTATGGACGCCGATCACTCTTAGCGTCTCTTTATCGAGATGGGAAATCGCCGCGCCGGGCTGGAGAGTAGCGCCGATTCCACTGCGAACGGCGCGCATTAGCAGCGCCAGACCATCAATTTCTGTGGCGATCTCAATGCGCAGCGCGTGTTCCTGACAAATTGCTTCCAGCCTGCCGCGCAGACCGTGGCCTGGGCTGGGCATTATCAATGGGATACTTGCCAGCTGGGCTGGCGCAATATTGTCATCGGCAATATCGGCCAGTAAGGCATGAGTCCCAATCAAAAACAGGCGCTCTTCGAGAATCGGTCTGGCGCTCCAGCGCAGGATCTTTTCTTTTTGAAATACCACGGCCAGATCAATCTGGCGGGTATTAATCATCCGTTCCAGGTTGCCAGAGAGGCTTTCCACCACATGCAGGCGGACATCACTATAGCTTTCCCGCATGGCGTTAATAAAAGGCATGCCGAGAACGGAAGCGGTACTGGGGGCCATACCGACGCTGACGTGCCCGGAAAGCCGGGACTCTCGCGCGGCGAGGATTGCATCGTCTGCGTGGCGGAGCGCCAGCTGCGCCTGGGAGTAAAAAGCCAGTCCGGCGCTGGTGGGCGTCACGCCACGCGAGGTGCGCTGCAGCAGGCGAATAGCGAGTTCGTTTTCCAGGCGGGACATTTGCTGGCTGAGTGCCGAAACCCCAATATTGAGATCGAGCGCCGCGCTACCCATGCTGCCGGTTTCTACAATGCGAACAAAATAGCGTAGCTGGCGAAGTTCCATTTCGACTCTCCGGGAAGGGACTATTGATTTTACATTAAAGCAACACAAGAGCGGAGGGAAGGGGAAAAGGGGTGATAACGCCCATAAAAAAAGCCAACCGAATGGTTGGCTTTTCAGAAAGCATCACATTATTTACCGTCGTGAGCATGCTCATCTTCGCGGCAATCGCCTTCGGCGCAGTGACCGTAAAGATAGAGGCTATGGTTGGTTAAACGAATACCATGTTTAGCCGCAATCTCACGCTGGCGCGCCTCGATGGAATCATCGCTGAACTCGACCACTTTGCCGCAGTCGAGGCAGATGAGGTGATCGTGATGATGCTGTTGAGTCAGTTCGAAGACGGATTTACCACCTTCAAAATTATGGCGGGTCACGATACCGGCATCATCAAACTGGTTCAGCACGCGATACACGGTCGCCAGACCAATTTCTTCACCCATATCGATCAGACGTTTGTATAAGTCTTCCGCACTGACGTGATGGTTATCCGGTTCCTGAAGAACTTCCAGAATTTTTAAACGAGGAAGCGTTACTTTCAGGCCAGCCTTCTTTAATGCGGTATTGTTGTCAGTCATGCGGAATCTGTCCTGTAGCTAAACGATTCACTTCATTAACAGAAGTGACAGAAATTGCACTTGAGATAATGCGATTCATTATAGAACTGCCATGGCTAAATGAAAACTGCAAGTCTCTGGCATATATTGTTAATCAAAACGTGGTATCGCCGACAAACACACTGTGCAATACCCGATTGGCATCCGGCCATTGTACAGGGTCAGACGAAAAAGTTACAAATTTGTAGCAATTATTTTGATTGGTTTTATCTATTGATGTGGCGCAGATGGAAATCTGCGCCACACAAAATCAGGCATTGATGATTTCGTCGAGGTGCAGCTCCTCAGAGATCTGCTTAACCCATTTTTCTACGCGTTCGGCGGTCAATTCAGGCTGGCGATCTTCATCAATGGCCAGACCCACAAAGTGGTCGTCGTCAGCCAAGCCTTTGGACGCTTCAAAGTGATAACCCGCCGTTGGCCAGTGACCGACGATGGTTGCGCCGCGTGGTTCGATGATGTCGCGAATTGTACCCAACGCATCGCAGAAATATTCTGCGTAATCTTCCTGGTCGCCGCAGCCGAACAATGCAACCAGTTTGCCGTTAAAATCAATGTCTTCGAGGGTAGGGAAGAAATCGTCCCAGTCACACTGCGCTTCACCGTAGTACCAGGTTGGAATGCCGAGCAGCAAAATGTCATACCCTTCGAGGTCTTCTTTGCTGCTTTTTGCAATGTCATGTACATCGGCAACGTCTTTACCAAGCTGTTTTTGAATCATTTTTGCGATGTTTTCGGTGTTACCGGTGTCGCTGCCGAAAAAGATGCCAGTGATTGCCATGAGTAAAATAACCTCTTGAAACTTATTGAAATGGTGGTGGCGCATTGCCCACGGATAAGGGCAATCATAGCAGAACAGTCAGGCATGCGGAAACAGCAAACACGCAGGACTGCACTCTGTGCTACACGATTTATGATTTAGAGCAGAAATTCAGACTAAGCCTGACCGCGCAATGCGCTGAGTTGGTTCATCAGCATCTCTTCGATGAGTTCACTGCGACTCATGTTGCGCGCCTCGGCCAGCTCGTTCAGAGCGTCAACAGCATCAGCGTTCAGTTTCAGTTCGACACGCTTAAGCCCGCGAACTTTATCGCGTTTAAGCTGATTACGTTTGTTAATACGTAACTGTTCATCACGCGAGAGCGGATTAGTTTTGGGTCGTCCCGGGCGACGCTCCTGCGCGAACAGATCTAATGTCGTACGGTCCGTTTGTTCTTTGGCCATGATCTTGGTGACTTCGGGGAAACAATCAGCCAGGCGTCTGCCCGGATGGATAGCCCGCCATAATACATCAGCAGGGGAGACACGCCAACGCCCACGCGCGTAATCACGCGCAGACGCTGAGTTTTTAATCAGTTAGCCTGCTCGCTCAGATAACGACGGATGGCGCGCAGTACCGCCTCCGGTTTTTCCGCATGCACCCAATGGCCCGCGCCTGCAATAACGTGCGCCCGAGCCTGCGGGAATTGCGCCAGCAGTTGTTCGCGATACGCTTCGGTAACATAAGGTGAGTTGCCACCGGGGATAAACAGCGCCGGGTGTTCCCACGCCGGGATGGTCTCCCAGCCGACAATATGAGGATATTGCTCCCACAGCACGGGAACATTAAAGCGCCATTCGCCGTCCACGAAGGATTTGAGCAGAAACTGGATCACGCCTTCCTCTTGCAGATGCTGGCGCATGACGCTCGCCGCCTGCTGACGCGAAGAGGACTGCGCGTCAGTTACTGCGTTAATGGCAGCAAAAATCTCATCGTGACGGCGAACATGATAGTCAACGGGGGCAATGTCGATGGCTACCAACCGTTCGACACGTTCCGGGGCCAACGCGGTTAACGCCATGACGGCTTTGCCGCCCATCGAGTGACCAATAAAGATCGCTTTTTCGATTTGTTGATCGTCCAGCGTATCCAGCAGATCTTGCGCCATGGCCGGATAATTCATCACAGGTGAACGCGGGGAGAGGCCATGATTTCGCATATCAACCTGGATGATATCGTGATCGGCCACCAGATCGCGCGCCAGGATCCCCAGGTTATCCAGACTGCCAAACAGGCCGTGCACCAGGACGATGGGAGAATTATTGTGCAGGTTTTGCGCAGATTGCGCTCGGATATTCAATTTCATGGCAAAGTTCTTTTTTTCACACTCACGGGTTAGGGTATCATGTTGACCATTCTGCCACATGGCTGCAACAACTACGGTTACTCTGAGTTTTGCCAGCCACCAGGCTTGACGCTATCCGCTGTTGGGATTTGCCTTTACACTACGCGTGTTGACCCCAACAACTTGTATTCAGCTAAACACTGCACTGGATTAAGATGAAAACGATTGAAGTTGATGATGAACTCTATAGCTATATTGCAAGCCACACCAAGCATATCGGCGAGAGCGCATCCGACATTTTACGGCGTATGTTGAAGTTTTCCGCCGCATCACAGCCTGTCACTCCGGTAGTAAAAGAAGTCCGCGCTGTGCAAGCTGTCGTGGAAGCGAAGCCGGTTAACCCCGTAAAAGATAAAGTGCGCGCGATGCGTGAACTGCTGCTGTCCGACGAATATGCGGAGCAGAAGAAAGCAGTAAATCGCTTTATGCTGGTGCTGTCTACACTCTATTCACTGGATCAAAACGCGTTCGCCGAAGCAACGGAATCGTTGCATGGTCGTACGCGCGTTTATTTTGCAGCAGATGAACAGACGCTGCTGAAAAATGGTAATCAAACCAAACCGAAACACGTGCCAGGCACGCCGTACTGGGTGATCACCAATACCAATACCGGCCGTAAATGCAGCATGGTTGAGCACATCATGCAGTCAATGCAATTCCCTGCGGAATTGATTGAAAAGGTTTGCGGAACAATTTAATCCTTGCATTAGAAGGACCAGGCAATGGCAATCCACAACCGTGCAGGTCAACCTGCGCAACAGAGTGATTTGATTAACGTCGCCCAACTGACGGCACAGTACTATGTACTGAAACCAACAGCAGGGAACGCTGAGCACGCCGTCAAGTTCGGTACGTCCGGACATCGCGGCAGTGCAGGTCGTCATAGTTTTAACGAGCCGCATATTCTGGCTATCGCTCAGGCGATTGCTGAAGAACGTGCGAAAAACGGGATCACTGGCCCGTGCTATGTGGGCAAGGATACCCACGCGCTGTCTGAACCGGCTTTTATCTCTGTACTGGAAGTGCTGGCAGCGAACGGCGTGGACGTCATCGTGCAGGAAAATAACGGCTTTACGCCAACCCCTGCCGTGTCGAATGCTATCCTGGTCCACAACAAAAAAGGCGGCCCGCTGGCTGACGGCATTGTGATCACGCCGTCCCACAATCCGCCGGAAGATGGTGGCATTAAATACAACCCGCCAAACGGTGGTCCGGCAGATACTAACGTCACCAAAGTGGTGGAAGACAGGGCTAACGCTCTGCTGGCTGATGGTCTGCAAGGCGTGAAGCGTATGTCGCTGGATGCTGCGCTGGCATCTGGTCATGTAAAAGAGCAGGACCTGGTTCAGCCGTTTGTTGAAGGACTGGCCGACATCGTCGACATGGCGGCGATCCAGAAAGCGGGCCTGACGCTGGGCGTCGATCCGCTTGGCGGTTCCGGTATCGAATACTGGAAGCGTATTGCCAAGCACTACAACCTGAACCTGACTATCGTTAACGATCACGTTGATCAGACTTTCCGCTTTATGCATCTCGACAAAGATGGCGCAATCCGTATGGACTGCTCCTCCGAGTGCGCGATGGCGGGACTGTTGGCGCTGCGTGACAAGTTCGATCTGGCCTTTGCCAACGATCCGGACTACGACCGTCACGGTATCGTCACCCCGGCGGGCCTGATGAATCCGAACCACTACCTGGCGGTGGCGATCAACTACCTGTTCCAGCATCGTCCGCAGTGGGGCAAAGACGTTGCCGTTGGTAAGACGCTGGTCTCTTCGGCGATGATTGACCGCGTAGTGAATGATTTAGGGCGTAAACTGGTCGAAGTTCCGGTTGGCTTTAAATGGTTCGTTGACGGTCTGTTTGACGGCAGCTTTGGCTTTGGTGGTGAAGAGAGCGCGGGCGCTTCTTTCCTGCGCTTTGACGGTACACCGTGGTCGACCGACAAAGACGGCATCATCATGTGCCTGCTGGCGGCAGAAATTACCGCAGTGACTGGTAAGAATCCGCAAGAGCACTACAACGAACTGGCTGCCCGCTTCGGCGCGCCAAGCTACAACCGACTGCAGGCAAGCGCGACCTCCGCGCAGAAAGCGGCGCTGTCTAAGCTGTCTCCGGAAATGGTGAGTGCCAGCACGCTGGCGGGCGACCCGATCACGGCACGTCTGACGGCGGCACCGGGTAACGGTGCTTCTATCGGCGGTCTGAAGGTGATGACTGACAACGGCTGGTTTGCTGCGCGTCCGTCAGGTACTGAAGACGCTTATAAAATCTACTGCGAGAGCTTCCTTGGTGAAGAACATCGCAAGCAGATCGAAAAAGAAGCTGTTGAGATTGTCAGCGAAGTGCTGAAAAACGCGTAAGTCTTGTTTGTACTGACGCGTTTTGTAGGCCCGGTAAGCGTTAGCGCTACCGGGCTTTTTTATGCCAGGATTTAACTATGCTTATTTTTCAGTTCAAAACGCGGTGATACCAGGCCATACAGCGTCCAGCCGAGGAAGGTCACGATAGAACCATAAAGCATTGCTTCTTCGCCAGAGGAGTAGAGCGCATAGAAGCTGTACAATGCGCCAACAAACGCCACGAAGTTTGCCGGTTTCGCTTTCGACGACGGAACATTCGCCATTTTTTGAATAATTACCAGCGCGGCCATCGACAGAATA
The DNA here is from genome assembly GCF_030334745.1 of Citrobacter sp. Cb080. Classification (NCBI taxonomy): domain Bacteria; kingdom Pseudomonadati; phylum Pseudomonadota; class Gammaproteobacteria; order Enterobacterales; family Enterobacteriaceae; genus Citrobacter; species Citrobacter sp. Cb080. The sequence goes on from NZ_JAOWDG010000069.1 coordinate 79,864, forward strand.
TACGGAATGATGTTCGTTACCACCGCCAGGTTGACCAGCACGTTGAACTGACTGTTCAGTGACGGGCTGATAGTCATCAGCGATAAACCACTCTGGATGATCACGATAGCCAGCATCCCCTGTACCGGCGCGTCTACTTTGGTCACGCGAGAGAAGATTTTAGGGAAGTAACCCCCATCAGCCGACGATTTGAATACCTGAGCGATAGTGAACTGCCAGCCCAGCAGTGAACCGCAGCAGGACATCACCATCAGCGCCATGATCACCTTACCGACTTCCGGGGTGAACATTTGTGCAAAGGCTAAACCGAACGGTGCCGTAGAGTTCGCCAGATCCATATTCGGCACAATCCCGGCTATCACGTTGGTGGAGATGATGTAAATCACCGCCGCGCCCAGCGTACCGCCCAATACGGCGATGGGCACGTTGCGTTCCGGGTTGTCTACCACTTCAGCGTTGGCGCAGGCCGATTCCAGACCCAGAAAAGCCCACAAGGTCATCGCAATGGAAGAGCCGACAGCCGTGAAGAACGGGACGTGGTGTGGATTCCAGGAGTTAGCGTACAGCGTCGGACTGAACCAGAACCAGCCGATGATACACAGACCGACAACCGGAATAATGACGCCCCAAACGGTGATGCTGCTGATCTGCCCGGTAATGCGCGCCCCGCCAAAGTTAGCCACGGTACAGATCCACAGTACACCAATGGTTGCCAGGCCAATCTGCACCGGTGTCAGTGTGGCGCCAAACAGCTCGGTACCGTAGCCAACGGCGGAGATGGCGATAGCCACGTTGGCGATTAACAGCGAAACGCCATAAGTGTAGTTCGCCATAAAGTTACCGGATTTGCCAAAGGCGTATTCAGCGTAACCCCCCATACCACCGGATTTACGGCTGAACATACCGCATTTTGCGAAGGCCCAGGCCAGCGCCATTGAACCGACAGCAGTCACCAGCCACGAGATGATCGAGATAGTACCGACTTCCGCAAGCTTGGTGGGCAACATGATGATTCCGGATCCCATCATATTAACCATGGTCAGGATAGTGAGCTGGACGACGCCCATTTTGTTGGATTTGGCTTTGCTCATAACATTTCCCCTTTCAACAGAGCGTGTTGCGCGCTTTGTTGCTTAATCACGTAGCACCACACCTGTTTACGACCGTCTTGTTCTTCGATGTAGACACCCTGGAGTTCAGGCGCAAAACCCGGTAGCAAATTGATTCCTTCTTCCAGTGCGCTGAAATAACGTAATACTGAACCGCCCCAGATTTCACCCGGAACCACACACAGTACGCCCGGAGGATAAGGCAGCGCGCCTTCTGCCGCGATGCGACCTTCAGCGTCCGGCAGACGCACCAGTTCAACTTCACCACGCAGATATGCATAGTTGGCATCCTGGGGATTCATGCTGACGCGCGGGAAATGTGCCTTACGGAACATCTCTTTCTGGAGCTGCTTCACGTTGTGACGCGCATACAAATCGTGCATCTCCTGGCACAGCTGGCGCAGGGTGTAACCGGCGTAACGGGCTTCATGCTGCTTGTAGATCGAAGGCAGAACCTCGGCTAGCGGGGCATCGGCTTCCAGCAGTTTTTCGAAACGTACCAGCAGGGCGACAAGCTGCTGCAACTTCGCCATATCTTCTGCGGGGGTCAGCAGGAACAGGATGGAGTTGAGGTCGCATTTTTCGGGCACCACACCATTTTCGCGCAGGAAGTTAGCCAGAATGGTAGCCGGAACGCCGAAGGTATCGTATTCGCCGTTACGTGCATTAATACCCGGAGTGGTGAGCAGCAATTTGCATGGATCCACAAAGTACTGGTGTTCGGCATACCCTTCAAAAGCATGCCAGTGTTCACCGGGGACAAAATGGAAGAAACGCAGGTCGCTGGCGATTTCAGCGGTGGGATAAGCCTGCCACGGTTTACCTTCTACTATCTCCGGCACGAACGGGCGGATATGGTGGCAGTTTTCCAGGATCAACTTACGAGTATCAATTCCGTTGACGACGCAGTCCATCCACATGTTGCGCCCGCTGACGCCTTCATGCATTTTGGCGTTGATGTCCAGTGCGGCAAAGAGCGGATAGAACGGGCTGGTGGAGGCGTGCATCATGAACGCGTTATTCATTCGTTTATGAGGCACGTAGCGAGACTGGCCTTTAATATGGCTGTCTTTTTTGTGGATCTGCGAAGTCTGAGAGAAGCCTGCCTGTTGTTTGTGCACTGACTGGGTGACCAGAATGCCGGGGTCATTTTCGTTAAGATCCAGCAACAGCGGAGAGCAATCGGCCATCATCGGAATAAACTGCTCATAGCCAACCCACGCGGAGTCAAACAGGATGTAGTCGCACAGATGACCGATCTTATCCACCACCTGACGGGCGTTATAGATTGTGCCGTCGTAGGTACCTAACTGAATCACGGCCAGACGGAACGGACGCTCATCTTTCGAACGTTGTGGCGCAACTTCACTCACCTGTTCACGTAGATAGCCTTCTTCAAAGCAGTGCGCGTCGATCCCGCCGATAAAGCCGTACGGGTTACGCGCGGTTTCCAGATATACCGGCGTTGCCCCGGCCTGCAATAACGCGCCGTGGTGGTTTGACTTGTGGTTGTTGCGGTCGAATAACACCAGATCGCCTGGGGTGAGCAATGCGTTAAGCACCACTTTGTTCGATGAGGAGGTCCCGTTCAGTACAAAGTAGGTCTTATCCGCGTTGAAAACTTTAGCTGCGTGCTGTTGTGCGATGCAGGGAGCGCCTTCGTGAATCAGCAGATCACCCATTGCGACATCGGCATTACACAAATCGGAGCGGAAAAGTGTTTCGCCGAAATATTCGACAAACTGATTACCCGCAGGATGGCGACGGAAAAACTCGCCCCCCTGATGACCAGGACAATCAAAGGCGCTGTTACCCTGATTGACATAGTCGACAAGCGCACGGAAGAACGGCGGACGTAACTGCGTTTCATAATGGCTGGCGGCGGTTTCTAACTGCCGGCCATAAAAGGCGGTACGGGCTTCATTACATTCGAATACACCTGAGATCCGCGGCAGATGTTCAGATGGAACACGTTCTTCATTTTCGGTGGCGATAAAAACAGGAATCCCATAGCCGGTGGCGTCAATTTCATCGAGTTTTCCACGTTCAATATCATTGATGGATAACACGATAGCAGCAACATCAATAAAATTACTTTCATCGATATTTACGCAAGAACGCTGCGTAGAAAAACAATCAGGACAGGAACGGCTTACGGCAATTTTTAATTCTGACATTTTCATCTCTTTATTTTTAGGTAATAGCAGGTCCTCAATTTCTCAAATGAGAAATTGATAACTCCGGAAAAAAAAGCAAAGTCATACCGCTGATAAATAAATCAGTAAATTGCTTTTTTGAAGATGCAATAAACCCTAACCGGTCCGGTCACAGGTAATACAGGGTTATGCAGGGAGAGCACTGCGGATACAGGCGTTAGCCTGCGATACAGAGAGTCAGGAAGACCTGTATACTTGAGTGCCCTTAGTCGGAAGACTAACGGGCATTAAAGAAATGAAAGTCGAAACTGTTGCGGTGGGCAAACATCATAATATGCGTTGTTCGCCTTATATGTGGCATTGTACGGCTATTATTTTCCATTTTAGTTACCTTTACTGGATAAGTGGAAGGTGCGGGTATTTTATCCAGGAAATGGCTATGAACTGTGAAGAAGATCAATAAAAAACGATCGTTTATAAAATATTTAGTCGCCATTTATGCATAGTGCGGGACAAGATGCTGCTTTGTTGTTTATATGTTATTTATTTGTATTTTATTATTTTTTTTACAATATTCTACTGGCTGCATAATAAGTATTATGCAGTGGAGTGAGTAATGAAAAATATATTTATTAATTAATCAGAAAAAATGAATAAGAATTCACGGCATAAACCGATAGCCAATTCCGGTTTCGGTCAGAAAATGACGCGGACGGGCCGGGTCCTGTTCCAGCTTCTGGCGCAGGTGTCCCATATAAATACGTAGATAGTGACTATGTTCGACGGCGTTTGGTCCCCAAACCTGATTTAACAACTGGCGTTGCGTCAGTACCTTCCCGGCATTATTTAGCAGAACCGCTAACAGGCGAAACTCAATCGGCGTCAAATGAATTTCCTCGTCACTTCGGTGAACGAGGCGTGCGGCAATATCCACTTTGACGTTGGAAAAATGTACCACCGGTTCGGGAGACGCACCGCTGGCGTGGCGACGCAATGCCACGCGCAATCTCGCCTGTAGCTCGCCAATACCAAAGGGTTTACTGAGATAGTCATCGGCACCGGCATCCAGCGCAGCAATTTTATCGCTTTCCTCACTGCGGGCTGAAAGCACAATCACCGGAATCGCGCTCCATTGTCGCAGGTCGCGAATAAAATCAATGCCGTCGCCGTCCGGCAGGCCGAGATCGAGAATGATGAGATCGGGTTTTCGCGTGGCGGCTTCCAACAGACCACGTTGCAGCGTTTCCGCTTCATATACACGCAGGCCATCGGCTTCCAGCGCGGTGCGCAGAAAGCGGCGAATGGCATGTTCATCTTCAACAATCAGTACGTTCGTCACATATCCTCATGAAAATCTTCAAGTTCAGGGGGAATTTCCTGGGGCAGTGTAACACGAAAACAGGCTCCTCCTTGCGCGCGATTGTGGACCGAAATAGTACCGCCGTGCACGTCCACAATAGCCTGACAAATTGCCAGCCCCAGCCCAACGCCGGGCACCGATGACTCTTTATTTCCCCGGGAAAATTTGTCAAAAACGCGCTGTTCCATACCCGACGGAATACCCGGCCCATTATCCCAGACGTCCAGTTGCAGATGTGCGCCATCGACGCTGGCATCAATACCGATTTGCGCCTGTGGCCCCGCGTATTTGACGGCGTTTTCCAGCAGATTAATCAGCACCCGTTCAAAGAGCGGACCATCGACGTGAATCAGTGTTAACGGTTCAGGTAACGACAGATTTATCGGGGCAGAGAGACCGGGCTCCAGCATTTGCAGGGCGCTGCCGACCACCTCTTCCAGCGTTAACCACTCCTTCTTAAGATTAAAGCCGCCAGACTGAATTCGCGCCATATCCAGCAGGTTATTAACCAGTTGGGTAGTATTCAGAACGTGCTGGCGAATCTCACTGGCCTGGCGCGCGTGCGGCGATCCCTCGCTGGCCAGATCCAGTGTTAAGATTTCCGCCTGACCGAACAACACCGTCAACGGCGTGCGCAAATCGTGGGACAGAGCAGCGAGCAGGGCGTTGCGAATGCTTTCGCGCTCGCTGGCAAACCGCGCCTGCTCTTCGCTGGCGGTAAGCGTCAGGCGCTCCAGCGCACTGGCTACCAGTAGAGTGAAGGTTTCCAGCAGGCGTTGCTGTTCGGGGATCATAAGCTGACGTAAATTTCCCGGTTCGACCACCAGCAGCCCATGCGTTTTATCGGCGCTTTTTAACGGTAAAATCTGATACGGCACGCCCGGTAACGTGTCGGTGCCTGCACCGGCCGGTTGCCCTTTGTCAAAGCTCCATTGGGCAATGGCGTCATCCCACGGTGTCATGCCCTGTTGATGGGTGAGCGGGGCCAGCTTACCGTTCTCACCGGGCAGTAAAACCTGGCTGCGGGCCTGAAACGTTGAAGCGATAAACTGTTCACTGGTGGCGGCGATATCCGTCTGACTCCGACCGACGGCCAGCGCTTTCGACATCTCATACAAATGACGCGTACGCTGTTCACGATAACGCGCAACCCGCGCCTGATAACGCACCCCGGCGGTCAGATTACCAATAACCAGCCCTACCGTTAGCATTACGGCAAAGGTGAGCAGGTACTGAACGTCTGAAACGGCCAGCGTCCCGCGTGGGGCAATAAAGAAGAGATCGAAGCTGGCGACGTTAATAAAGGTTGCCAGTACTGATGGCCAGCGTCCGTAAAAGAGTGCGATAACCACCACACCCAATAAATAGATCATCACCAGGTTGGCGGCGTCAAAGGCCATTAGCCACTGCATGGCGATTAGCGTAATAATGGCGCACAGCGCAACGGCAACCACACAACCCTGAATTTGTACCCGCCATTTATCCTTAAAGGTGCGACTATCAGCCGTTTGCAGCACAGGGCGTGAAGGGGGCTCATCGAGCGCAACAATCATCAGGTCGAGATCCGGTGCGCGATGAGCGAGTTTGTCGGCAAAGGAATCGCTACGCCACCAGCGACGCGTAGTCGGACGCCCGAGCACAATTTTTCCCAGATTATGCTCACGGGCATAGTGGATGACCGCTTTGTCTTCGGCGGGGTCGGAAAGGGTAGCTGTTTCTGCGCCTAACTCCTGAGCCAGCCGCAGAGCGCTTAAAATTGCGCGGCGTTGTTTTTCGGGCAGTCGGTGCAGCGCTGGCGTTTCGACATACACCGCATGCCAGACGCTGCCGAGACGCGCCGCCAGACGTGCGGCGGCGCGTACCAGTTTTTCGCTGCCGGTATTGTGCCCAATGCACAGTAAAATAGCGTCGCGGGTATGCCAGACTTTCTCCTCTCCCGGACGTCCTCGCCAGGCGCGCATCTGATCGTCTACCCGATCAGCCGTGCGGCGCAGGGCAAGTTCACGTAGCGCGATCAGATTACCTTTGCGAAAGAAATGCTCAATTGCTCTTTCTGCCTGACCGGCGATATAAACCTTGCCTTCGTTCAGGCGCTGGCGCAAATCGTCGGGGGGGAGATCGACCAGCACCACATCGTCGGCGGCATCGAAAAAAGGGTCGGGTACGGTTTCACGAACCTGAATGCCGGTAACGCCGCTGACCACGTCATTGAGACTTTCCAGGTGCTGCACGTTAACGGTAGTAAAAACATCAATCCCGGCTTCCAGCAGCTCTTCAATGTCCTGCCAGCGCTTAGGATGCCGTGAGCCTGGCGCATTACTGTGCGCCAGTTCATCCATCAAAATGAGCGCCGGACGGCGGGCCAGCGCCGCGTCGAGATCGAACTCATTGATATGGCGACCGTGACGCGCTTGTCGCTTTAGCGGCAAGATGCTGAGGCCGTCCAACAGCGCGGCGGTCTCTTTGCGTCCATGGGTTTCCACCACGCCAATCAGCACATCTAACCCTTGCGCCCGCAGTCGCTGGGCCTCTGCCAGCATGGCCCAGGTTTTGCCGACGCCAGCACAGGCACCGAAGAAAATTTTCAGTTTTCCCCGGTGCGGGGCCGTGGTCTGCTCCAGCAGGCGATCGGGGTCGGGGCGTAAGGGTTCGTTATGCATGTCCTTTTTCTCAGTGCTTATCCAGCGCTAAATTAAGTTCCACCAGGTTCACCACCGGCTGACCGATAAAACTGACCAACGGCTTTTGCGTATATTGTGCAACCAACCGCGTAACCTCTTCAACGCTGAGGTTGCGAGCCTGCGCCACGCGGGGAATTTGCCAGGCCACCGCGGCTGGCGTCAGGTTGTTATCCAGCCCGCTGGAAGAAGCCGTTACCAGCTCTACCGGGACGGCAGGACTGGCCTGCGGGTTGGCGGCACGCAGCGCGGCAATCCGGCTTTGCAGCTGTTTATCCAGTTTCGGGTTGCTGGCTGCCAGATTACTGCCGCCTGAAGCCATTGGATTATAGGGCATTTCAGCTGTGGCAGACGGACGCCCCTGAAAATAACCGGCAGCGGTAAAATGTTGCCCGATGAGCTCAGAGCCGCGAACCACCTGACCTTCGCTAAGAAGCGAACCGTTAGCCTGGTGGGGAAACCACCACTGCCCCAGCGCGGTCGTCAGCAACGGGTAAGCCCCGCCGGTGATAAGCATCAGGAAAATCAATGTTGATAATGCAGGACGTAATCCACTCATCTGAAACCTCACACCAGACCCAGCAGGGTCAGCAGTAAATCAATCGCTTTGATACCGATAAACGGCACAACCAAACCGCCCAGACCATAGATCCACAAATTGCGGCGCAACATCGCGGATGCGGACAAAGGTTTGTAGCTCACGCCTTTTAGCGCCAGCGGGATCAGAAAGACGATAACCAGCGCGTTAAAGATAACCGCGCTGAGGATCGCCGAGTCTGGCGAATGCAGTCCCATCACGTTCAGCGCATTGAGCTGCGGATAGGTGGCGGCGAAGGCGGCCGGGATAATAGCGAAATACTTCGCGACGTCGTTGGCAATACTGAAAGTGGTCAGCGAACCGCGCGTCATCAGCATTTGTTTACCAATGTGCACTACTTCAATCAGTTTGGTGGGGTTGGAATCGAGATCCACCATGTTACCTGCTTCTTTCGCTGCCTGAGTTCCCGAGTTCATGGCGACCGCAACATCGGCCTGCGCCAGGGCAGGAGCGTCATTGGTTCCGTCGCCGGTCATTGCCACCAGACGACCTTCCGCTTGATACTGACGAATCAGCGCCAGCTTGGCTTCCGGCGTGGCTTCAGCTAAGAAGTCATCCACTCCGGCCTCAGCGGCGATCGCGGCAGCGGTCAGGCGGTTATCGCCGGTGATCATCACCGTTTTAATCCCCATTTTGCGCAGTTGAGCAAAACGTTCTTTGATCCCGCCTTTCACAATATCTTTCAGCGCAATCACGCCCAGTACGTGGGAGCCTTCGGCAACCACCAGCGGCGTTGCGCCAAGGCGAGCGACGCTTTCGACCTTCTGCTCCACATCGGCGGGAAAGTGGCCGCCGTTGGCTTCAACGTGCCGACGAATGGCATCGACCGACCCTTTGCGGATCATTCGGTTGTCGATGTTGATGCCGCTCATCCGGCTTTGGGCGGTAAACGGCACAAAGGTAGCGTGCAGCGATTGCACGTCGCGAATACGCAGATTAAAGCGCTGTTTTGCCAGGATCACGATGCTGCGGCCTTCCGGCGTTTCATCGGCCAGCGATGAAAGCTGTGCGGCGTCGGCCAACGTTTTTTCGTCCACGCCGTGGGCGGGCAGAAAATCCGAAGCCTGACGGTTACCCAGCGTAATGGTGCCTGTTTTATCCAGCAGCAGTACGTCTACGTCACCTGCCGCCTCTACTGCACGTCCGCTGGTAGCGATGACATTCGCGCCCAGCATGCGGCTCATCCCGGCGACGCCAATCGCTGAGAGCAGTCCGCCTATCGTTGTAGGGATCAAGCACACAAGCAAGGCAACCAGCACCGTGATGCTGACCGCACTACCACCCCAGGCGGAAAACGGCCATAGCGTGGCGGTCGCCAGCAAAAAGATAATGGTCAGGGCAATCAGCAGGATCGTCAGGGCGATTTCATTGGGCGTTTTACGCCGCTGCGCGCCTTCAACCATGGCGATCATCCGGTCGAGGAACGTTTCACCGGGGTTTACGCTGCATTCGATAACCAGCCAGTCGGAGAGGATGCGGGTCCCGCCGGTGACGGAGGCGAAATCGCCACCGGATTCACGAATCACAGGCGCAGATTCACCGGTAATGGCACTTTCATCTACTGATGCGCCACCTTCAATGACCTCGCCGTCACACGGGATAATATCGCCAGCTTCCACCAGCACGATATCCCCTTTCCGTAAATCATCGGCAGGAACGTGATCCATTGCCGCGCCGTATTTGGGTTCGCGAAGTTTACGGGCAAAGGCGGTTTTTTTGACTCCCTTTAGGCTATTAGCCTGAGCTTTACTGCGACCTTCCGCCAGCGCCTCAGCGAAGTTGGCGAACAGAACGGTAATCCACAGCCACAGACTTATCGCGCCGGTAAACCACGGGCTGCCCTGCATATGACCTGTTGCCATCGCTACCGTTAACAGTGTCGTTAACAAACTGCCCAGCCAGACGATGAACATCACCGGGTTACGCCACTGGGTATGTGGGCTTAATTTTTTCACTGCGTCCATCAGCGCCTGTGCGACCAGAGAGGGTTCGAACAGCGCCAGTTGCTTGCGACTCATAGTAATGTGCTCCGCATCACTCAGTGTAATGACAGGTATTCTGCGACCGGGCCAAGCGCCAGGGCAGGAACAAAGGTGAGAGCGCCAACCAGTAACACCGTACCGATTAACAACCCGACAAACAGCGCGCCGTGGGTAGGTAGCGTGCCTGGGCTTGCTGGCTGGATCTTTTTACTGACCAGCGACCCGGCAATAGCCATCACGGGGATGATCACGCCGAAGCGACCGAAGAACATGCACAGGGCCAGCAGGCAGTTCCAGAACGGGCTATTGGCGCTTAATCCGGCAAAGGCGCTACCGTTGTTGTTCGAGGCAGACGACACGGCATACAGGACTTCACTAAAGCCGTGAGGACCTGGATTAAGCATGGCGCTGCGCCCGGCATCGCTCATCATGGCGATCGCTGTACCGAGCAGGACCAGCGTAGGGGTGACCAGAATCGCCAGCGCGGTCATTTTCATTTCGCGCACGTCGATTTTCTTACCCAGATACTCCGGCGTACGGCCAATCATTAACCCGGCGATAAATACCGCCAGCAGCACGAACAGCAGCATGCCGTACAGACCTGAACCCACACCGCCGAAGACCACTTCACCAATCTGCATCAGCCACATAGGTACCATGCCGCCCAGTGCGGTAAAGGAGTCATGCATCGCATCGACAGCCCCGCAGGATGCTGCCGTGGTGACGACGGAAAAGAGACTCGTGGCCAGCACGCCAAAGCGGCTCTCCTTGCCCTCCATGTTGATATTGCTGTCGGCACCGAATGCCATCAGGTGCGGGTTGCCCTGAACTTCGGCCCACATCACGACGGCAACGCAGACTGCAAAAATCAGTGACATGGCCCACAGTAAGGTCCGCCCCTGACGACGATCGCCCACTACATCACCAAAGGCAAAACACAGCGCGGTGGGAATTAAGAAAATAGCCAGCATCTGTACCAGATTGGTCAGTGCGGTTGGGTTTTCAAACGGATGCGATGAGTTAGCGTTAAAGAATCCCCCTCCGTTAGTGCCGAGCATCTTAATCGCTTCCTGTGAGGCGACTGGCCCCATTGGCAGCAGCTGTTTCACCCCTTCAAGGGTGGTGATGGGCTGATAAGGCAATATGTTTTGCAACGTACCTTGCTGAATGAAGAACAGGGCAATGAGCAACGCAATAGGGACGAGGATCCACAGCGTAATGCGAACCAGATCGACCCAGGCGTTGCCCAGCGTGTTCATACTCTGGCGTGTGAAAGCGCGGGTCAGGGCAAAAATCACCGCAATTCCGGTCGCCGCAGACAGGAAATTCTGCACGGTCAACCCGGCCATCTGGCTGAAATAGCTTAAGGTGGTTTCGCCAGCATAGGATTGCCAGTTGGTATTAGTGACAAAACTCACCGCCGTGTTGAGCGCCAGATCCCACGAAAGCCCTGGCAGTTGTTGGGGATTTAACGGTAGCAGGTTTTGCGCCATCAGCATCGAAAACAGGACCAGCAGGCCCAGCGCATTGAGAGCAAGGATAGCCAGCAGATACTGCCGCCAGTTCATCTCCTGCTGCGAGATGCCCAGACCGCGCCAGAGTAAATGCTCCGCGCCAACCAGACCCGGCAGGGGCGTATTGTTGATCAGTCGAGCCAGCCCAAATCCCAACGGTCTGGCGATGACAAATAGCACCAGCAAGAAACTGGCAATGAGTAAAAATCCTTGGGCTGCCATCAGAACGCCTCCGCATTGATCAGGGCATAGACCAGGTAACCTAATAATAAAAAGACCAGCACAATGCCGGTTATCACGCCTGCACTCACAGTGCACCTCCAGTGGCATAAATGTGATAACCAGAGCGTAGGTTTTTGCTTGCAAAGATTTCGCAAAAATCAGCGGGTAGGGTGTAAAAAAAGTATAAAAATGGCAAAAACCATTATTTAACTAATGGTTAGTATTAATTTAACTTTTATGTAACTTAATTACGGTTTTAAGCTAAACGGAGCATCAATAGATAAAAATAAGTGGTCGGATGAGTAGCAAAATTACACACAAGGCGGTATTATTTTCATCAGTTAACCAAGTTTATTTTTCCGGTGCTATTCACCGAATAGATATATGGGAGAGGATTATGGACTTTTATAAAGAATATCCAGCACACATTGTTTTCTTGCGCCGTACCTTTGCCGTAGTGGCGGGCGTGCTGGCGCTACCGGTCATGCTGTTCTGGAAAGACCGCGCTCGTTTTTACAGCTACCTGCACCGCGTCTGGTCTAAAACCAGTGATAAACCGGTGTGGATGGAGCAGGCTGAAAAAGCCACCTGCGATTTCTACTAAGTTATCGTTCTTGCTCAAGAAAACCGCTCACAGTAATGTGGCGGTTTTTTTTATGCGCCGACGTCTACACTTGTCGGTGTAATAGATAACGAGTGGCAATGATTAATTTATATCCGGGAGTATTATGACCACCCATCTGGTCTGGTTTCGACGTGATTTACGTCTGCATGACAACCTCGCGCTGGCGGCGGCTTGTCGGGATCGTACTGCGCAGGTCATCGCGCTATATATCTCTACTCCTGAGCAGTGGAAGGCGCATGAAATGGCCCCACGTCAGGCGGCATTTGTGAGTGCGCAGTTGAATGCGTTGCAGGCGGCGCTGGCGGAAAAAGGCATCCCGCTTCTGTTTGATGAAGTCGCAGATTTTGCGGCCAGCGTGGAAACCGTTAAAAACGTCTGCGCACAGCATAGCGTCAGCCGATTGTTTTATAACTATCAATACGAAATAAACGAACGTCAGCGTGATGTCGCCGTTGAGAAGGCATTACCCCATGTGGTGTGTGAAGGGTTTGACGACAGCGTGATCTTGCCTCCGGGGGCGGTCATGACCGGCAATCACGAAATGTATAAAGTCTTTACACCGTTTAAAAATGCCTGGCTAAAGCGGATTAAAGAGGGTGTTCCAGAATGCGTTAGCGCGCCGAAGGTGAGAGAAAGCGGCGCTCTTGACGCTCCGTTAACATCAATAACGCTGAGCTATCCGCAGCAAGATTTTGATGCGCAGCGGTTTGTGGCAGATGAAAAACTGGCTATCGCGCAATTACGCCAGTTTTGCCAGCAGGCCGCGAGAGAATATGAGCAACAGCGTGATTTCCCTGCGGTTGACGGTACCAGTCGATTATCCGCGAGCCTGGCGACAGGGGGATTGTCGCCGCGCCAGTGCCTGAATCGACTGCTCGCGGAGCAGCCGCAGGCGCTTGAAGGAGGGGAAGGCAGCGTCTGGCTGAACGAACTTATCTGGCGTGAATTTTATCGTCATCTGATGACTTACCATCCGGCGCTGTGTCGGCATCAACCGTTTATCCGTTGGACCGATCGCGTGCAATGGCAGAATAATCCGGCACATTTGCATGCCTGGCAAACAGGGAACATGGGATACCCGATTGTGGATGCGGCGATGCGTCAGCTCAACGCCACGGGCTGGATGCATAATCGATTACGCATGATTACGGCCAGTTTTTTAGTGAAAGATCTGCTGATCGACTGGCGTAAAGGCGAGCAATATTTTATGTCGCAACTGATCGATGGCGATCTGGCGGCCAATAACGGCGGCTGGCAGTGGGCGGCCTCAACCGGGACCGACGCCGCACCGTATTTCCGTATCTTTAACCCCACGACTCAGGGCGAAAAATTTGACCGCGACGGTGAGTTTATCCGCCAGTGGCTGCCGGAACTGCGCGATGTGCCGGGTAAAGCCATTCATGACCCGTGGACATGGGCTGAAAAAGCGCAGGTTACGCTTAACTATCCTCGTCCGATTGTCGATCATAAACAGGCAAGACTGGCGACGCTGGCGGCCTATGAGACGGCGCGTAAAGAGTAGGCATGGTGGATTTCAGCGTAATGCCTTCCAGCAGAATGAGAATGTGGTGATAGCGCTTGTAGAGCAACTGACCACGCTGCTACTTACTGGATGCGCTAATGACACGCAATTACAAGCGATGTTTAATTACATTCTACAATCTGGCGATGAATCTCGCTTTAATGAGTTTATGCAAGAGATGGCACAACGGATCCCCCAACACAAGGAGAGGCTAATGACTATTGCAGAGCGGTTACGGTTAGATGGATTACAGGAAGGACTACAACAAGGACTACAACAAGGAAAACAAGAAGCGGCATTGCGTATAGCGCAAACCATGTTGGAGCAGGGAATAGAACGCGAAATGGTAAAACTGGTGACCGGTGTTTCAGAAGCAGATTTGGCTGTAAACCATGCATAATCTCCAGAAAAACAGGCCCGAATCTTATTACATCATCGGGCCTGTAAACTCAGGACTCTACCGCTAGCGGACGATTTCTGAACTTCAACGACTGGTACAGCCAAATCAGCAGCACCAGCACCACACAGGCCAGCGCGCCCCAGGTTATTTCGCTAAAGACATCAATATATGCATTGATGGAATAGTTGATAGCGCCCGCTGAATCAAACGAGCCTTGTGAGGTCTGATCGGCGATAACGCCTGCCAGGTAGTTGGCGATGGCCCCGGAAAGCAGCATGTAAATACCCGTTAATACGCCGGTCACTCCTGGGATCTCGATACGTGTAATCTGAGACATAGCCACCGGATCGATAAACAGCTCGGCAAAGCCCATGACCGCCAGCCCCAATACCATCAGCGGCATGGAAGAGTGACCGTAAGCCGCGGACCAGCGGGCGCTCAAGGTCAGAATACAGAATCCGGCGCTCATTAAACCGAGGCCAAGGGCAAATTTACCCCAGATACGTACGGTACGATTACCGCTAACGCTTTCTTTGACCACCCAGGCCAGCACGATACCGCACAGCATAACGGCAAAGGCGTTAACCGACTGGAACATCGCGGTAGGGACGGAATATCCCAGAATATCGCGGTTAACGAAGCGGTCGATATACAGGCTAATCGAACTGCCGCCCTGTTGAGCAAAGGCCCAGAACAACAGACTGAAGAAGGTCAGCGTAACGATAAGCCCCAGCTCTTTGCGCTGTTTCTGGGTCTGCGCCTGGCGGTAAATCTTCGCCAGAACCGCCAGACCAATAACAGTAGCAACGATCAGTGCGTAAACGGACCACTCTTTCCAGAACAGAACGGTAATCAGCAGCGGTGCTGCAACCAGCAGAACTAATAACCAGGCCCAGTTTGGCAGCATATATTTTTTCGCACACAAAACGGCCTTGTTGACGCCGGTGGTATGGGCGAAATGGCGATTACCGCATACGAAAATCACCAGCCCCGCCAGCATGCCAATCGCCGCCAGCGCAAAGCCCATCGCCCAGCTGTACTCTTCCTGCACGTAGCCGCAGGCAATGGGCGCGATGATTGAACCAATATTACCGGCAGCGTAGAGCAGAGAGAATCCACCGTCACGGCGAGGGTCTTCAGGCTGATACAACTCGCCCAACAGGCAACTGATGTTGGATTTAAACAGACCGTAGCCACAGACAATAATCGCCAGCGACAAATAAAGGAACGCCGGGGCCATTTCGCTGGCGCCCAATACCAGATGTCCCACTGCCATTAAAAATGCGCCGATCATCACCGCCATTCGATTGCCGAGCACTTTATCGGCCAGGTATCCCCCAAGAATGGGCGTGACGTAGACCAGCGAGCAGTAGGCGCTGAACAGTTCATATGCGTGATTATCGTCGTACTTAAGCTGGTTAGTGAGATACAGGATCAGCAATGCACGCATGCCGTAAAAACTGAAGTATTCCCAAATTTGTAGCGAAACGACGTAATAAATCGCCCGTGGTTGAGATGCTTGTTTATTCATTCTTTTCTCGAAGTAAATGCCTCGCAACAGACTGAACGTGCTGCGCGAGTGTGTTTCCTTAAAGTTTTAACTTTGATACAGATCTGATTATTTTTGCAATATGCTGTCTGATTGCATAAATATACATGAATTAGATCGCGTGGGGGTAAGCAAATTGCGTTCAAATCGGGTGTGATTGTTTCTTGATGTGTCAGTGAAATGTCTATCGACGAACGCAAGCGGGAACGCTATTTTAACCTAAGCTGTGTTGCTGATTGGGCAGGCAGAATTTATGACTACGAGGACGATGATGAAAAACACCGAACTGGAACAACTGATCAACGACAAACTGAACAGCGCCGCCATTAGCGACTATGCGCCGAATGGTTTGCAGGTTGAGGGCAAAGAGACGGTGCATAAAATCGTGACTGGCGTGACCGCAAATCAGGCGTTACTGGACGAGGCGGTACGCCTGCAGGCGGATGCGGTCATCGTTCATCACGGTTATTTCTGGAAAGGCGAATCTCCGGTTATTCGCGGTATGAAGCGCCATCGTCTGAAAACTCTGTTGGAAAATGATATCAACCTGTATGGCTGGCACCTGCCGCTGGATGCTCACCCGGAACTGGGTAATAACGCGCAGTTGGCAGCGCTGTTGGGGATCACCGTCATGGGTGAAATCGAGCCGCTGGTGCCATGGGGAGAACTCTCCATGCCGGTTCCGGGGCTGGAGCTGGCATCGTGGATTGAAGCGCGTTTAGGCCGTAAACCGTTATGGTGCGGTGATACCGGGCCGGAAAAAGTTCAGCGCGTCGCCTGGTGTACAGGGGGCGGTCAGAGTTTTATTGATAGCGCAGCCCGGTTTGGTGTCGATGCCTTTATCACCGGTGAAGTTTCAGAGCAAACCATTCACTCAGCCCGCGAGCAAGGGTTGCATTTTTATGCTGCTGGTCACCATGCGACCGAACGCGGCGGCATTCGCGCAT
This sequence comes from Citrobacter sp. Cb080, assembly GCF_030334745.1. Lineage (NCBI taxonomy): Bacteria > Pseudomonadati > Pseudomonadota > Gammaproteobacteria > Enterobacterales > Enterobacteriaceae > Citrobacter > Citrobacter sp. Cb080. The sequence goes on from NZ_JAOWDG010000069.1 coordinate 96,526, forward strand.
TAAGCGAATGGCTGAATGAAAATACCGATCTGGACGTAACCTTTATCGATATTCCTAATCCAGCGTAATAAAGAGGGACGAAAGTGCAGCGAGCGCGTTGTTATCTGTTAGGTGAAAGTGCGGTGGTTCTTGAGCTGGAACCTCCCATTACGCTGGCGACTCAGAAACGCATCTGGCGTCTGGCCCAGCGTCTGGTTGATGCCCCGAATGTGCTGGAAGCTATTCCGGGAATGAACAATATCACGGTTACCCTGCGCGACCCGAAAACGCTGGCGCTGGATGCGATTGAACGCCTGCAGCGCTGGTGGGAAGAGAGTGAGGCGCTGGAGCCGGACTCGCGCTTTATTGAAATTCCCGTGACCTATGGCGGTGAGTTCGGCCCCGATCTGGCAGAGGTCGCCCGGCACAGTGGATTAAGCGACAAGCAGGTCGTCGAACTTCATGCGTCGGTTGATTATGTGGTGTGGTTTATCGGTTTTCAGCCGGGATTTCCCTATCTCGGGAGCTTACCTGAACCGCTCCATACTCCGAGGCGTGCGGAACCGCGTCTGCTTGTTCCGGCAGGTTCTGTGGGTATTGGCGGATCCCAAACGGGGGTCTATCCGCTTTCCACGCCAGGTGGATGGCAATTGATTGGCCGTACCTCCGTTGCGTTATTTGATCCAAAACGGCAGGAGCCGATTCTGTTACGGGCTGGCGATACCGTGCGTTTTGTCCCGCAGAAGGAGGGGATATGTTAAACATCATTCGCGCTGGCATGTACACCTCAGTACAGGACGGGGGACGCCATAGTTTTCGTCAATCCGGAATCAGTCACTGTGGCGCGCTGGATAAACCGGCGCTGAACGTTGCTAACCTGCTGGTAGGTAATGATGCGAATGCCGCTGCGCTGGAAATCACACTGGGGCAGTTGGTGGTGGAATTTGAAACCGATGGCTGGTTTGCCCTGACCGGTGCGGGATGTGAAGCGCACCTGGATCGTACTCCCGTATGGAGCGGATGGCGGCTGCCGGTGAAAGCCGGGCAGCGTCTGACGCTAAAACGTCCACACCACGGCATGCGCAGCTATCTGGCGGTAGCGGGCGGTTTTGATGTGCCCGAAGTAATGGGCTCGCGCAGTACCGATCTCAAAGTCGGAATTGGTGGGCTGGAAGGGCGTCTGCTGCGCGATGGCGATCGGCTGGCAATTGGCGCATCGACCCGGCAATTCAGCGGGCCGCAGGGCGTAAAACAGCTGATGTGGGGCAACCACATTCGTGCGCTCCCCGGGCCTGAATACCAGGAGTTTGACGAAGTATCGCAGGCTTCTTTCTGGCGCTCCCCGTGGCAACTGAGTCCGCAAAGCAACCGTATGGGGTATCGCTTGCAGGGGCAGTCGCTGACGCGCACGACCGATCGCGAGTTATTGTCGCATGGTTTGCTCCCTGGCGTAGTGCAGGTTCCGCATAATGGTCAGCCCATCGTGCTGATGAACGATGCTCAGACGACGGGCGGCTATCCGCGTATCGCCTGTATCATCGAAGCAGATATGTATCATCTGGCGCAGATCCCGCTCGGCCAGCCGATTCATTTTGTGCAGTGTTCGCTGGAGGAAGCGCTTAAGGCGCGCCACGATCGGCAGCGTTATCTGGAACAGTTAACATGGCGACTTAACAATGAAAATTGATCTCAACGCAGACCTCGGTGAGGGATGCCCTAACGATGCAGCGCTGCTGCAACTGGTGTCATCAGCCAACATCGCCTGTGGGTTTCACGCCGGTGATGCGCAGACGATGCTTTTAAGCGTGCGCGAAGCGCTAAAAAATGGCGTAGCGATAGGCGCGCATCCGAGTTTTCCGGATCGGGAAAATTTTGGCCGTAGCGCCATGACCCTGCCTGTGGAAACGGTGTATGCGCAGACGCTGTATCAAATTGGTGCGCTGGCTGCCATCACGCGTGCGCAGGGCGGCGTAATGCGTCATGTTAAACCGCACGGTATGCTTTATAACCAGGCGGCGAAAGATCCTCAGTTGGCGGATGCTATTGCTAAAGCGGTGTATGCCTGCGATCCGTCGCTGGTTCTGGTAGGACTGGCGGGAAGCGAACTGATTCGTGCCGGAGAACGCTATGGTCTGGTAACACGTCAGGAGGTTTTTGCCGATCGGGGTTATCAGGCGGATGGCAGTCTGGTGCCGCGCAGCCAGCCGGACGCATTGATTGAGGATGAAGAGCAGGCGCTGGCGCAAACGCTAGAAATGGTGCAATCCGGCAGAGTAAAAAGCCAGAGTGGAACGTGGGCGAGCGTGACAGCCCAGACGGTATGCATTCACGGGGATGGTGAGCACGCACTCGCTTTTGCCCGTCGCTTGCGAGCCGCATTCAATGCATGCAATATTCAAATTAGCGCATAAATTTATTCATACAAAACAATAATATATTACACAACAACATATACAGGACTGAATTATGGGAGAGGTAATTTCTCTCTGGCCATTGACGGGGATCGCCGTCATCGTGGTCGGATTTCTTTTACGTTTTAACCCGGTATTGGTGGTCATTATTGCCGGGATCGTCACGGGGCTGGCGGCGCATATGCCGGTAGCCACTATCCTTGAGAAGCTGGGTGAAGGTTTTCTTAACACCCGCAACCTGCCATTTATCCTGCTGATCCCGCTGGCGGTTATTGGCCTGCTGGAACGCCACGGACTCAAAGAGCGTGCTCAGGCGTGGATTGCAAAAATCCGCAGCGCCACCAGTGGCCGTCTGCTTATTGTCTATCTGTTCATTCGCGAAGCGACCGCTGCGTTAGGGCTGACCAGTCTGGGGGGCATCCGCAGATGGTGCGTCCGCTGCTGGCGCCGATGGCGGAAGGAGCCGCAGAGAAAAATCACGGCGAGATACCTGGGGCGGTACGCTATCGTCTGCGCGCCATGTCAGCTGCGACCGATAACGTCGGACTGTTCTTCGGTGAAGATATCTTTGTTGCCTTCGGTGCCATCATTTTTATGCACAACTTTATGTTGGAGTCTGGTGGGATCCAGACCGAACCGCTGCATATTGCCTTGTGGGGGATCCCAACGGCAATTTGTGCATTCCTGATCCACGGTACGCGTCTGTGGCGTCTGGATAGCTATTTGCAACGTGAGGTGGCGAAAGCGAATGCCGCAGCGAAAGGGGAAGCGAAATGAATTTTCAACAAAGCTATCTCTACTGGCTGGCGGGAGCGGTATTACTGATTGTGGCGCTGATGTCCTGGCAGGACAAAGCGAACCCGCGTCGCTTCACCACCGGCCTGTTTTGGGGCATATACGGCGTACTGTTTCTGCTTGGCGACTGGACATATTCGCTGTTTGGCGACAAACGCACGGTGCATATTGCCGTTGGCGTCGCGGTGGTCGTGCTGGCCCTGATCGCCGGTTTTGGCGGCGTGAAGCTGGGAAGCTACCATCAACGAACGCAGCAACAGCGCGAAGAAAGCGCCAGTCGTCTGGGTAACCGCCTGTTTTTCCCGGCGCTGGCAATTCCGGTGGTAACGGTTATTGGCGTGCTGATGTTCAACCATATTCCGGGCTTACAGGATGCGCTGTTTGGGCCGGGTAATCACGCCACGCTGGTGACGCTCTTTTCCATGACCGCAGGCTCGTTGATTGGTCTGGCGATGGCGATAAAAATGACCCATGAGCGGGTTCATCAACCGATTCAGGAGGCGCGCCGTCTGCTGGACTCCATCGGCTGGGCGTTTATCCTGCCGCAGATTTTGGCCACGCTCGGGCTGTTGTTTACGGCAGCGGGCGTAGGCAGCGGTATTTCCTGGCTGACGCAAGAATACCTGGCGGTGGATAGCCGCTTTATCGCAGTGGCGGTGTACACCCTCGGCATGGCATTGCTGACGATGGTCATGGGCAATGCGTTTGCCGCTTTCCCGATCGTGACCGCTGGAATTGGTATTCCGATTCTCGTGCTGCAGCACGGCGGCAATCCGGCAGTAATGGCGGCAATTGGTATGTTCTCAGGCTATTGCGGGACGTTAATGACGCCGATGGCGGCAAACTTTAACATTGTTCCTGCAGCGCTGCTGGAGCTGCCGGATAAAAACGCGGTGATTAAAGCGCAGGTGCCAACCGGCATACTGCTGTTGCTGGTCAACGTGTTCCTGATGTATTTCCTGATGTTCTTGTAAGGTGACAGGATGAAAACAGTACTCATCACGGGATTTGAACCCTTTGGCGGCGAGTCAGTTAACCCTTCCTGGGAAGTGGTCTCGGGCCTCGACAATGCTATCATCGGCGGATGCCGCGTCGTTGCCCGCCAACTGCCGTGCGTCTTTGGCGAGTCTCTTGCCGTACTCAATGGTGCGATTGACGCGCTGTCGCCATCACTGGTGCTGGCGGTGGGGCAGGCGGGGGGGCGCACGGATGTCACCGTGGAGCGCGTGGCGATCAACGTTGACGATGCGCGTATTGCGGATAATCAGGGTCAACAGCCGGTAGATGTGCCGATTGTGGCCGATGGTCCGGCGGCGTGGTTTAGTTCGTTGCCGATCAAAGCGATGGTTGTTGCCATGCGCAACGCGGGAATTCCGGCTTCGGTTTCCCAGACCGCGGGCACTTTCGTGTGTAACCACGTGATGTATGGCCTGCTGCATAAACTACGTGACGTTCCGGCGGTGAAGGGAGGATTTATTCATATCCCTTATTTGCCGCAACAGGCTGCACAGCACCCCGGGGCGCCAAGTATGGCAGCGGACACGGTGCGCCGGGCGCTGGAAGTTGCGATTGCCACCGCATTGCAGGTGGAGAGTGATATCGCAGTGACGGGCGGTGCAACACATTAAAAAAGGACAGTATTATGCCTGAAGGCCCGGAGATCCGCCGCGCGGCGGATAACCTGGAGGCGGCAGTCAAAGGCAAACCCCTGACCGATGTCTGGTTTGCCTTTGAGCAGCTAAAACCGTATCAATCTCAACTGATTGGGCAGAGTGTTACCCAGCTTGAAACGCGGGGTAAAGCATTGCTGACCCATTTTTCTAATGGATTGACGCTGTACAGTCACAATCAGCTCTATGGCGTGTGGCGAGTGGTGGATACCGGCAAAATACCGCAGACTTCGCGGGTTCTGCGTGTCAGGTTGCAAACACACGACAAAACTATTCTGCTCTATAGCGCCTCTGATATCGACATGCTGACGCCGGAACAGCTCGCTACCCATCCGTTCCTGCAACGGGTTGGGCCGGACGTTCTGGATTTACGTTTAACGCCCGATGACGTGAAAGCGCGTCTGTTATCCCCGCGTTTTCGCAATCGCCAGTTTTCTGGCCTGCTGTTGGACCAGACGTTTCTGGCGGGATTAGGTAACTACCTGCGAGTAGAGATTCTCTGGCAGGTAGGGCTGACCGGGCAGCATAAAGCGTCGATGCTCGGAGATGAGCAGTTGGATGCGCTGGCGCATGCGCTGCTTGATATTCCTCGTTTGTCCTATAACACCCGCGGGCTGGTGGATGAGAATAAACATCACGGCGCGCTGTTTCGCTTTAAGGTCTTTCACCGGGATGGTGAAGCCTGTGAGCGCTGTGGCGGAACCATCGAAAAAACGACGCTCTCTTCACGACCCTTTTACTGGTGTCCAGGATGTCAGCACTAAGCGGGATGCTTTGGCGCGTGTAGCGAAATAAACCGCGCCACCGCCGGGCCAGTCAATAAAATACTGAATAGCCGCAGGGTTTGCATCGCCATGATCAGCGCCATATCGGCGTGACTCCCCGCGGCAATCACCGCAACAGAATCCACGCCGCCTGGACTGGTCGCCAGATAGGCGGTAAGAAAATCTATCTGCATGTAATGCGCCAGTCCCCAGGCCATAGCGGCGCAGATCGCCATCAGTGAAAAAATGGACAAGAGGATTTGCGGTAAGGGGCGCAACGCCATTAAAAAGATCTGCTTGTCAAAGCCCAGGCCAATTTGCCAGCCGATGGCCATATAGGCAATCGCGAGCAACCATTCCGGTAGTTCGATCACCATCACGCCTCCGGCATTCAGCAATGCGCCTGCCAGCATCGGTAACAACATGACGCCAGAGGGGATACGCAATAGACGCCCGGCCGTACCGGCAACGGTGGCCAGCGCCAGGGTACTGAACAGATTGCTGCTCAGCGGCGGAAACCAGACGATTTGCTCACTGACCGTTTGGGCCTGGTCGCCCATCATCACTCGGGTGACCAGTGCCGCCGCACCAACCACCAACAGTACGCGCAGATACTGCATAAACGCCACCAGCCGGATGTCGGCACCATATTCCTGCGCCATCGCCACCATTGCCGCCGCACCGCCAGGTGACGAGCCCCATGCACCGGTGTTTCCCGGTAGGTTACTGTAGCGAACCAGCAGCCAGCCGATTACCGCGCTGCTGATAAGGGTCGCCAGCAGGATGATAATCACCATCGGCCAGTGGGCCGTAAGGGTCGTTAAGATTGAGCCAGTCAGGTTTTGGGCAATCATGCAGCCGAGAATCGCCTGCGCGCCAAGAAATGTGCAGCGGGGAGGGTGCAGTGAGATGCCGCGCATACTGAGTATGATGCCGACGATCATCGAACCGAGGAGCAGCGGTCCTGGAAGGTGTATAAACAAAAAGAACAGGGAAAGAAGGAGCGATAGCAGAAACAACAGGCTCCACTGCAAAACAGGCATCCCATGCTCCTGAGTGAAATGACGGAAATCTCAGTAAATCATAGAGAAAGCATGATGAGAATAAAATAATATGCATCAAAAAAAACAGGTCGGATTCTGGCTTCAATGCCTTGTCCGACCCGGGAGAATTAATGGCTGTAAGCCGGACAGGCGCTGGCGCCATCCGGCAGACAATTAACGCTTAATATCAGACTTAAAATCGCGCTTGTCGTAGCCGGTGTACAGCTGACGCGGACGAGCGATTTTCATGCCGTCGGTGTGCATTTCGTTCCAGTGTGCAATCCAGCCCACGGTACGCGCCATGGCGAAGATAACGGTAAACATGGAGGACGGAATACCCATCGCCTTCAGGATGATGCCGGAGTAGAAATCTACGTTCGGGTAGAGTTTCTTCTCGATGAAGTACGGGTCGTTGAGCGCAATGTGTTCAAGTTCCATCGCCACTTCCAGCAGATCATCTTTGGTGCCCAGTTCTTTCAGTACTTCATGGCAGGTTTCACGCATGACGGTGGCGCGCGGGTCATAGTTTTTATAAACACGGTGACCAAAGCCCATCAGGCGGAAGGAATCATTCTTGTCTTTCGCGCGGCGAACAAATTCCGGAATGTGTTTAACAGAGCTGATTTCTTCCAGCATTTTCAGCGCAGCTTCGTTTGCGCCGCCGTGTGCTGGTCCCCACAGGGAAGCAATACCTGCCGCAATGCAGGCAAACGGGTTAGCGCCAGAAGAACCCGCGGTACGAACGGTGGAGGTTGAGGCGTTCTGTTCGTGGTCAGCGTGCAGGATCAAGATACGGTCCATTGCGCGTTCCAGAATCGGATTCACTTCGTATTTTTCGCACGGCGTGGAGAACATCATGTTCAGGAAGTTACCGGCGTAGGAGAGGTCATTACGCGGGTACACGAACGGCTGTCCGATGGAATATTTGTAGCACATCGCTGCCATGGTCGGCATTTTGGACAGCAGACGGAAGGCGGCGATTTCACGGTGACGCGGATTATTCACATCCAGCGAGTCGTGGTAGAACGCAGCCAGCGCCCCGGTAACACCACACATAACGGCCATCGGGTGAGAGTCGCGGCGGAAACCGTGGAACAGGCGGGTGATCTGTTCGTGGATCATGGTATGGCGAGTGACTGTGGTTTTGAACTCGTCGTACTCCTCCTGCGTCGGTTTTTCGCCGTACAGCAGGATATAACACACTTCCAGATAGTTCGACTCGGTCGCCAACTGATCAATCGGGAAGCCGCGATGCAGCAAAATACCTTCGTCACCGTCGATGAAAGTAATTTTGGATTCGCAGGATGCGGTAGAGGTGAAACCTGGGTCAAAAGTAAACATCCCTTTTGAGCCAAGACTACGAATATCAATAACATCTTGACCGAGCGTACCTTTCAGCACATCCAGTTCAATAGCAGAGTCACCATTTAGAGTGATTTTTGCTTTAGTATCAGCCATTTACGGTCTCCTTAGCGCCTTATTGCTTAAGACTGCTGGAACTCACATTTGCCTTCGTACATCAATGAACCGTTACCAGTTTGTTATTTGGCTCGCCGCTCTGCGAAAGAGGGGATAACCTGGGTACAGAGCTATGGGCGCTTGCAGGTAAAACGGTCTTTTCATGGCGAATAAACTGCAAATCAAGAACTTAGCAATCCGAATTATTAAACCTGTCTATCACTAATAACTGTCCTGACTGTATTGGTCAATACTTCCACACTGTTACATAACTAAATGTCCGGTGAAAGAGTGACCCCATAACTTTTACGCATTATATGCTTTTTCTGGTGTCGTTTGTAACAACTTTGTTTAATGATTGTCAAATTAGATGGTTAAAAATTAAAATAATGTTGTTATCGTGACCTATGTCACTGTTCGGGATAAAACCCGACAAACTATATGTAGGTTAATTGTAATGATTTTGTGAACGTCCTATACTGCCGCCAGGTCTCCGGAATACCCTGCAATCCCGAGCCAACCAGCGTTGTAACGTGTCGTTTTAGCATCTGGAAGCAGTGTTTTATATGACGCGTAGTTATAGTAAGGACGCTGTCTGACCCGCACGCAGACCGGAGGAAGGAAATCCCGTCGTCTTTCAGGCTACAGGTGTCTTCATCTTCTGTACCCGAAGTCCAAAGGGAATAATAAGAACAGCATGTGGGCGTTATTCATGATAAGAAATGTGAAAAAACAAAGACCTGTCAATCTGGATCTACAAACGATCCGGTTCCCAATCACGGCGATAGCGTCCATTCTCCATCGCGTATCCGGAGTGATCACCTTCGTGGCGGTCGGGATTCTGTTGTGGTTATTGGGTACCAGCCTGTCCTCCCCTGAAGGTTTCCTCGCGGCGTCATCCATTATGAATAACTTCTTTGTGGAGTTAATTCTGTGGGGGATCCTGATTGCGCTGGCATATCACGCCGTAATGGGCATTCGCCATCTGTTGATGGATTTTGGCTATATCGAAGAAACCCTCGAAGCAGGGACACGTTCCGCCAAAATTTGTTTCGTTATCATTGTCGTGCTTTCACTTCTCGCAGGAGTCCTCGTATGGTAAGCAACGCCTCCGCATTAGGACGCAACGGCGTACATGACTTCATTCTGGTCCGTGCTACCGCTATCGTTCTGACGTTATACATCATCTATATGGTCGGCTTCTTCGCCACCAGCGGCGAACTGACGTTTGAAGTCTGGACCGGTTTCTTCTCATCGGCATTCACCAAAGTCTTCACCCTGCTGGCTCTTTTCTCCATCTTGATTCATGCCTGGATCGGCATGTGGCAGGTGTTGACCGACTACGTTAAACCGCTGGCCGTGCGCCTGATTCTGCAACTGGCTATCGTCGTTGCGCTGGTGGTTTACGTCATTTATGGATTTGTTGTGGTGTGGGGTGTGTAATGAAACTGCCAGTCAGAGAATTTGATGCTGTTGTGATTGGTGCCGGCGGCGCAGGTATGCGCGCGGCGCTGCAAATTTCCCAGAGCGGTCAGACCTGTGCGCTGCTCTCCAAAGTGTTCCCAACCCGTTCCCATACCGTATCTGCGCAAGGTGGCATCACCGTTGCGCTCGGTAATACCCATGAAGATAACTGGGAATGGCACATGTACGACACCGTCAAAGGGTCGGACTACATTGGTGACCAGGACGCTATTGAATATATGTGTAAAACCGGTCCGGAAGCGATTCTGGAGCTGGACCACATGGGGCTGCCGTTCTCTCGCCTCGATAATGGCACAATTTATCAACGTCCGTTTGGCGGCCAGTCGAAGAATTTCGGCGGCGAGCAGGCGGCACGTACCGCGGCAGCGGCAGACCGTACCGGCCATGCGCTGTTGCACACGCTGTATCAGCAGAACCTGAAAAACCATACCACCATCTTCTCCGAGTGGTACGCGCTGGATCTGGTGAAAAATGCCGATGGCGCGATTGTTGGTTGTACCGCGCTGTGTATCGAAACCGGTGAAGTCGTTTACTTCAAAGCCCGCGCAACCGTGCTGGCGACCGGCGGTGCTGGCCGTATTTATCAGTCCACCACCAACGCCCACATCAACACCGGTGACGGCGTCGGTATGGCTATCCGCGCTGGCGTGCCGGTGCAGGATATGGAGATGTGGCAGTTCCACCCAACCGGTATCGCTGGCGCGGGTGTTTTGGTAACAGAAGGCTGTCGTGGTGAAGGTGGCTACCTGCTGAACAAACACGGTGAGCGCTTCATGGAGCGTTATGCCCCGAATGCGAAAGACCTGGCGGGTCGTGACGTGGTGGCGCGTTCCATCATGATCGAAATCCGCGAAGGTCGCGGCTGCGACGGTCCGTGGGGGCCGCACGCCAAACTGAAACTCGACCACCTGGGTAAAGAAGTGCTGGAGTCCCGTCTGCCGGGTATTCTCGAACTGTCCCGTACCTTTGCTCACGTTGACCCGGTGAAAGAGCCAATCCCGGTTATCCCAACCTGCCACTATATGATGGGCGGTATTCCGACCAAAGTCACCGGCCAGGCGCTGACCGTGAATGAGCAGGGCGAAGATGTGGTGATCCCAGGGCTGTTTGCCGTCGGTGAAATCGCCTGCGTATCGGTTCACGGTGCTAACCGTTTGGGCGGCAACTCACTGCTTGACCTGGTGGTATTTGGTCGTGCTGTGGGTCTGCATCTGCAGGAATCTATCGCAGAGCAGGGTGATCTGCTGGATGCAACCGAAGATGAAATCGACGCTTCTCTGGCGCGTCTGAATCGCTGGAACGGTAACCGTAACGGTGAAGATCCGGTGGCAATTCGTAAAGCGCTGCAAGAATGTATGCAGCATAACTTCTCGGTATTCCGCGAAGGCGATGCGATGGCGAAGGGTCTGGAAGAACTGAAAGCGATTCGCGAACGCCTGAAAAATGCCCGTCTGGACGATACCTCCAGAGAGTTCAACACCCAGCGCGTTGAGTGTCTGGAGCTGGATAACCTGATGGAGACCGCGTACGCCACTGCAGTATCTGCAAACTTCCGTACCGAAAGCCGTGGCGCGCATAGCCGCTTCGACTTCCCGGAACGTGATGACGAAAACTGGCTGTGCCATTCCCTGTACCTGCCAGAGTCGGAATCCATGACGCGACGTCAAGTCAATATGGAACCGAAGCTGCGCCCGGCATTCCCGCCGAAGATTCGTACTTATTAATGCGGAGACAGGACAATGAAACTCGAGTTTTCAGTTTATCGCTATAACCCGGATGTTGACGACGCTCCGCGCATGCAGGATTACACCCTGGAGGCGGAAGAAGGGCGCGACATGATGCTGCTGGATGCGTTGATGCAGCTGAAAGAAAAAGATCCGTCGTTGTCGTTTCGTCGCTCATGCCGTGAAGGGGTCTGCGGCTCCGACGGTCTGAACATGAACGGCAAAAATGGACTGGCCTGTATCACACCTATTTCTGCGCTGAATCAGCCGGGCAAGAAAATTGTCATTCGCCCGCTGCCAGGTTTACCGGTTGTGCGCGATTTGGTGGTAGACATGGGGCAATTCTACGCACAGTATGAGAAGATTAAGCCTTACTTGTTGAATAATGGGAAAAATCCTCCGGCTCGTGAGCATTTACAAATGCCTGAGCAGCGTGAGAAGCTCGATGGGCTGTATGAATGTATTTTGTGTGCATGCTGCTCAACGTCCTGCCCATCATTCTGGTGGAACCCGGACAAGTTTATTGGCCCGGCAGGCCTGTTGGCCGCGTATCGCTTCTTAATTGATAGCCGCGATACCGAGACCGACAGCCGTCTGGAAGGTTTAAGTGACGCTTTCAGCGTATTCCGCTGTCATAGCATCATGAACTGCGTCAGCGTATGTCCTAAAGGGCTGAACCCGACGCGCGCCATCGGTCATATTAAGTCGATGCTGCTCAAACGTAGTGCATAAGTAGTTGTAGTTGCCGGGGAAGAGATTCCCCGGCCGTGCAGGGAAACCTCTAAAAACTGCCACATTGATAGCAATAATCGCAGCCTGAACGACGACGATTATTAGACAGTTTTTAAAGGTTCCTTAGCGGACGCAGATGACACGACAGTCCGCAACAAGTGAACCCCGGCACGCACATCGGTGTGCGTGGTAGTATCCACGGCGAAATAAGCATACAAATGCTTAAGGGATCACGATGCAGAACAGCGCTTTGAAAGCCTGGTTGGACTCTTCTTACCTCTCTGGTTCTAACCAGAGCTGGATAGAACAGCTCTATGAAGACTTCTTAACCGACCCTGACTCGGTAGATGCTAACTGGCGTTCGACGTTCCAGCAGTTACCTGGTACCGGAGTCAAACCGGATCAACTCCACTCAAAAACACGTGATTATTTCCGTCGACAGGCGTTGATTACCCCACGTTACTCTTCTTCTATTTCCGACCCTGATGCCAATGTGAAGCAGGTTAAAGTCCTGCAGCTCATTAACGCCTATCGTTTCCGCGGTCATCAGCATGCGAATCTCGATCCGCTGGGACTGTGGCAGCAAGAAAATGTGGCCGATCTGGATCCCTCCTTCCACGATCTGACCGATGCGGATTTCCAGGAAAGCTTTAACGTGGGTTCTTTTGCCGGTGGCAAAGACACGATGAAGCTGAGCGACCTGGTTGTCGCGCTGAAACAAACCTACTGCGGCCCGATTGGCGCCGAGTATATGCACATCACCAGCACCGAAGAAAAACGCTGGCTTCAGCAGCGTATCGAGTCTGGTCGTACTGCGTTCAGTAGTGAAGAGAAGAAACGCTTCCTCAGCGAACTGACCGCAGCGGAAGGTCTGGAACGCTACCTGGGCGCGAAATTCCCGGGCGCGAAACGCTTCTCGCTGGAAGGCGGTGATGCGTTAATCCCAATGCTCAAAGAAATGATCCGCCACGCCGGTAACAGCGGTACCCGTGAAGTGGTACTGGGTATGGCGCACCGTGGTCGTCTGAACGTCCTGGTTAACGTGCTGGGTAAAAAGCCGCAGGATCTATTCGACGAATTTGCGGGCAAACATAAAGAACACCTCGGCACCGGTGACGTGAAGTACCACATGGGCTTCTCATCAGATATCGAAACCGAAGGCGGTCTGGTGCATCTGGCGCTGGCGTTTAACCCGTCGCACCTGGAAATCGTTAGCCCGGTGGTTATCGGTTCCGTACGTGCACGCTTGGATCGTCTGGACGAACCGAGCAGCAATAAAGTGCTGCCAATCACCATTCATGGTGATGCGGCAGTAACCGGGCAAGGCGTGGTTCAGGAAACCCTGAACATGTCGAAAGCGCGTGGTTACGAAGTGGGCGGTACCGTTCGCATCGTTATCAACAACCAGGTGGGTTTCACCACCTCTAACCCGCTAGATGCACGTTCTACACCGTACTGCACCGACATCGGTAAGATGGTTCAGGCGCCGATTTTCCACGTGAACGCGGATGACCCGGAAGCGGTCGCTTTCGTAACGCGTCTGGCACTGGATTTCCGTAATACCTTTAAACGCGATGTCTTCATCGATCTGGTGTGCTACCGCCGTCACGGCCACAACGAAGCCGACGAGCCAAGCGCAACCCAGCCGCTGATGTATCAGAAAATCAAAAAGCATCCGACCCCGCGCAAAATCTACGCTGACAAGCTGGAAGCGGACAACGTCGCTACGCTGGAAGATGCGACCGAAATGGTCAATCTGTATCGTGACGCGCTGGACGCAGGCGAATGCGTGGTGAAAGAGTGGCGTCCAATGAATATGCACTCCTTCACCTGGTCTCCGTACCTCAACCACGAATGGGATGAAAACTACCCGAACAAAGTTGAGATGAAGCGTCTGCAGGAGCTGGCAAAACGCATCAGCACCGTGCCTGAAGCGGTGGAAATGCAGTCGCGTGTTGCCAAAATTTACGGCGACCGTCAGGCCATGGCCGCAGGCGAGAAGCTGTTCGACTGGGGTGGCGCAGAGAATCTGGCTTACGCCACGCTGGTTGATGAAGGTATTCCGGTACGTCTGTCGGGTGAAGACTCTGGCCGTGGAACCTTCTTCCACCGTCATGCGGTTATTCATAACCAGGCGAATGGTTCAACGTACACTCCGCTGCAGCATGTGCATAACGGGCAGGGCACGTTCCGCGTATGGGACTCCGTGCTGTCTGAAGAAGCGGTGCTGGCATTCGAATACGGTTATGCCACGGCAGAACCGCGCACTCTGACTATCTGGGAAGCGCAGTTCGGTGACTTCGCCAACGGTGCGCAGGTGGTTATCGACCAGTTCATCTCTTCCGGCGAGCAGAAATGGGGCCGTATGTGCGGTCTGGTTATGCTGCTGCCGCACGGCTATGAAGGTCAGGGTCCGGAGCACTCTTCCGCGCGTCTGGAACGTTATCTGCAACTTTGCGCTGAGCAAAACATGCAGGTTTGCGTCCCGTCTACCCCGGCACAGGTTTACCACATGCTGCGTCGTCAGGCGCTGCGCGGAATGCGTCGTCCGCTGGTAGTGATGTCACCGAAGTCGCTGCTGCGTCATCCGCTGGCGGTGTCCACGCTGGACGAACTGGCAAATGGCACCTTCCTGCCAGCCATTGGCGAAGTAGATGAACTTGATCCTAAAGGCGTGAAGCGTGTCGTGATGTGTTCTGGTAAGGTTTATTACGACCTGCTGGAGCAACGCCGCAAGAACGACCAAAAAGATGTCGCCATTGTGCGTATCGAACAGCTCTATCCGTTCCCGCATAAAGCGGTGCAGGAAGCGCTGAAACCGTTTGCTCATGTACATGATTTTGTCTGGTGCCAGGAAGAGCCGCTCAACCAGGGCGCATGGTACTGCAGCCAGCATCATTTCCGTGAAGTAATTCCATTTGGGTCAGCTCTGCGTTATGCAGGTCGCCCGGCCTCTGCCTCTCCGGCAGTAGGATATATGTCCGTTCACCAGAAGCAGCAACAAGATCTGGTTAATGACGCGCTGAACGTCGATTAAATAAAGGATAAATAATGAGTAGCGTAGATATTCTTGTTCCCGACCTGCCTGAATCCGTAGCGGATGCAACGGTTGCAACCTGGCACAAAAAACCGGGCGATGCAGTACGTCGTGATGAAGTACTGGTAGAAATCGAAACTGACAAAGTGGTACTGGAAGTACCGGCATCAGCGGACGGTATTCTTGATGCGGTTCTGGAAGATGAAGGGACAACCGTCACTTCTCGCCAGATCCTCGGTCGCCTGCGTGAAGGCAACAGCTCTGGCAAAGAGACCAGCGCCAAGTCTGAAGAGAAAGATTCTACTCCGGCACAACGCCAGCAGGCGTCTCTTGCTGAACAGAACAACGATGCCCTGAGCCCGGCGATCCGTCGCCTGCTGGGTGAGCATAACCTCGAAGCCAGCGCCATCAATGGCACCGGCGTCGGTGGTCGTATCACGCGTGAAGATGTTGAAAAGCATCTGGCCAAAGCACCGGCTGCGAAAGCAGAAGCCAAAGCGCCGGCCGCCGCGCCTGCGCCACAGGCTCAGTTGGGCGCTCGTGGCGAAAAACGTGTTCCGATGACCCGCCTACGCAAACGCGTAGCTGAGCGTCTGCTGGAAGCGAAAAACTCCACCGCCATGCTGACCACGTTCAACGAAGTCAACATGAAGCCAATCATGGATCTGCGTAAGCAGTACGGTGACGCGTTCGAGAAACGTCACGGTATCCGTCTGGGCTTTATGTCTTTCTACGTGAAAGCGGTTGTTGAAGCGCTGAAACGCTATCCGGAAGTGAACGCGTCCATCGACGGCGATGACGTGGTGTACCACAACTACTTTGATGTCAGCATGGCGGTCTCCACGCCGCGTGGCCTGGTCACGCCGGTCCTGCGTGATGTGGATCTGCTGGGTATGGCTGACATCGAGAAAAATATTAAAGAGCTGGCAGTTAAAGGTCGCGACGGCAAGCTGACGGTCGACGATCTGACGGGCGGTAACTTCACCATCACTAACGGTGGCGTGTTCGGTTCCCTGATGTCTACCCCGATCATCAACCCACCGCAGAGCGCCATCCTGGGTATGCATGCCATCAAAGATCGTCCGATGGCCGTAGACGGCAAGGTTGAAATCCTGCCGATGATGTATCTGGCGCTGTCTTATGACCACCGTTTGATCGATGGTCGTGAGTCAGTAGGCTTCCTGGTAACCATTAAAGAGTTGCTGGAAGATCCGACGCGTCTGCTGCTGGACGTGTAGTAAATAAGAGTATCACCTGCCCCGTAGGTCTGGAGGCTTATCAGGCCTACGGGTAAAAGATAACGATTACCTGAAGGATGGACAGAACACATGAACTTACATGAATATCAGGCAAAACAACTTTTTGCCCGCTATGGCTTACCGGCACCGGTGGGATATGCCTGTACTACTCCGCGTGAAGCTGAAGAAGCTGCATCTAAAATCGGCGCAGGCCCGTGGGTAGTGAAATGTCAGGTTCACGCTGGTGGCCGTGGTAAAGCGGGCGGTGTGAAGGTTGTGAACAGCAAAGAAGACATTCGCGCTTTTGCTGAACACTGGCTGGGTAAACGTCTGGTCACTTACCAGACAGACGCCCATGGTCAACCGGTAAATCAGATTCTGGTTGAAGCAGCGACCGACATTGGTAAAGAACTTTACCTCGGCGCAGTTGTTGACCGTAGTTCCCGTCGCGTGGTCTTCATGGCCTCTACCGAAGGCGGCGTGGAAATTGAAAAAGTGGCGGAAGAAACGCCGCACCTGATCCACAAAGTAGCGCTCGATCCGCTGGCCGGTCCGATGCCTTATCAGGGTCGTGAACTGGCGTTCAAACTGGGTCTGGAAGGTAAACAGGTTCAGCAGTTCACCAAGATCTTCATGGGTCTGGCGACTATCTTCCTTGAGCGCGATCTGGCGCTGATCGAAATCAACCCGCTGGTGGTGACCAAGCAGGGTGATCTGATCTGCCTCGACGGCAAACTGGGCGCTGACGGCAACGCGCTGTTCCGCCAGGCTGACCTGCGTGAAATGCGCGATCAGTCTCAGGAAGATCCGCGTGAAGCACAGGCTGCACAGTGGGAACTGAACTACGTCGCTCTGGACGGCAACATCGGTTGTATGGTTAACGGCGCGGGCCTGGCAATGGGCACCATGGACATCGTTAAACTGCACGGCGGCGAACCGGCTAACTTCCTTGACGTTGGCGGCGGTGCGACCAAAGAGCGTGTAACCGAAGCGTTCAAAATTATCCTCTCTGACGACAATGTTAAAGCCGTACTGGTTAACATCTTCGGTGGTATCGTACGCTGCGACCTGATCGCGGACGGTATCATCGGCGCGGTAGCAGAAGTGGGCGTTAACGTTCCGGTCGTGGTACGTCTTGAAGGTAACAACGCTGAACTCGGCGCGAAAAAATTGGCTGATAGCGGCCTGAATATTATTGCAGCGAAAAGTCTGACGGATGCAGCTCAGCAGGTTGTTGCCGCAGTGGAGGGGAAATAATGTCAGTTTTAATTAATAAAGATACCAAGGTTATCTGCCAGGGCTTCACCGGTAGCCAGGGGACATTCCACTCTGAACAAGCGATTGCTTACGGTACGCAAATGGTCGGCGGTGTTACGCCGGGCAAAGGCGGCACCACGCATCTGGGTCTGCCGGTGTTCAACACCGTACGTGAAGCGGTAGAAGCGACCGGCGCAACCGCCACCGTTATCTACGTTCCGGCTCCGTTCTGCAAAGACTCCATCCTGGAAGCTATCGATGCAGGCATCAAGCTTATCATCACCATCACCGAAGGTATCCCAACGCTGGATATGCTGACTGTGAAAGTGAAGCTGGATGAAGCTGGCGTACGCATGATCGGCCCGAACTGCCCAGGTGTTATCACCCCTGGCGAATGTAAAATCGGCATCATGCCGGGTCATATTCACAAGCCTGGTAAAGTCGGTATCGTTTCTCGTTCCGGTACGCTGACCTATGAAGCGGTTAAGCAGACCACCGACTACGGTTTTGGTCAGTCTACCTGTGTGGGTATCGGCGGCGACCCGATCCCTGGCTCTAACTTCATCGATATCCTGAAGCTGTTCCAGGAAGATCCGCAGACTGAAGCGATCGTCATGATCGGTGAGATCGGCGGTAGCGCGGAAGAAGAAGCGGCGGCGTACATTAAAGATCATGTGACCAAGCCGGTTGTGGGTTACATCGCGGGTGTGACTGCGCCGAAAGGTAAACGTATGGGTCATGCTGGTGCGATCATCGCAGGTGGTAAAGGTACGGCGGATGAGAAATTCGCTGCGCTGGAAGCCGCTGGCGTGAAAACCGTTCGTAGCCTGGCCGATATCGGCGAAGCGCTGAAAACAGTGATTAAGTAAGAAAAAAAACAGCCCTGACTCTCTGCATAGTCAAGGGCTGGTCCCGTTTCGACATGGTTGGCCATCTGATGATGGCCTTTTTTTTGGCCTGTAATTCAGCTTTCAGCCAGTGTTTTCAACCAGCGAATTCCGCTTTCCGGCGAGGTCATTACCGGCACCGGCGGGGAAGGGAGCTGCTGTAAAACGCGCGCCATCGAGGCTTGCGCCAGCATCACAACATCCGCCTGGGTAAAGGCGCTCTGTAACCCTTCACTGACGATACGGTCATGAGTATCCATGTCTCCCGCCAGCAGCGCGTGGAATGCCTCCTCCATTAATATAGGCGTGATGGTTCGCGATTTACCGCTCTGCTGCACTTTGCGCTGTACGTAATCCAGCGTTGGCTTCAGCGTGGTTGCCACGGTCGCCAGTACGGCGATCCGCTCACCTTTTTCAATCGCCTCTTCCACCATTGCGCAGTCAATGCGCGCGAGCTGCAGTGGGGTCATAAACTGGCATTGCTCCACCGCAGTACCAATTGAGGAGCAGGCGGTAATAAAGATATCGCAGTCCGCCTTTTCGGCAATATGTACATAGTCGGCGATGCGGGCGGCAATATTGGGCGTCACGCCCTGGGCCTTCATTACCTGCTTGATCATGGATTCTTCCACCAGGTGCATGACTTCAACATCCGGCATGATGTCGGCAATCAGCTGTTGCATCATCGTAAGCGTGGCGGCACTGGTATGCAGCATGGCGACCTTTTTCATTGGGCAATCTCCTTAAGTAACGTTTCCGCGACGGCCAGCGCCGCATCATGATCTTCCTGCGCGGATAAACCGCCTACCGCGACGGCCCCAAGGCATTTTCCTTGGTGCAGAATCGGGATCCCGCCCGGCAGCGCCGTAAACAGCGGGTCGGCAAAATAACCAATATCCAGTTGCTCTTTCTGCAGTCGCTGTAAAAATGCCTGCGTGGTACAGCCCAGGCGGCTACTGGTGCGTGCTTTGCGCTGGGTTAACTCGATGGTTAACAGTTTGGCGTTATCCATCCGCACAAAGCTGAGTAGTTCGCCATTGGCGTCGCATACGGCCACGCTTAACGGGCGTTTTGCGTAACATGTTTCGGCGAGGTCGAGCGCAGAGGCCACGGCGCGCAGGGCATGCCCCAGAGTGAGAGTTGTCCTCGTGATTATCCTTTTGACAGATTTTCGCAAGCGGGTTGAACGGGATCTTTGGCTGCGGCGGCCTGCGCCTGTCTGGCGTCTTTCTTGCGCCAGTAGTTCGCGAGCAGCGAGCCGCTGACGTTGCCAAGCGGAGTCATCACCGCCGAGGCCAGGCCAACCGTTGCCAGTTTGCCCATCGCTGCGGCAAGCCCGGACGCCATGCCGCCGTTTTGCAGGCCGACTTCAAAGGCTACGGTGCGGGCAGACTGTACGTCCATGCGGAAGATCCAGCGGCTCATCAGATAGCCAATCAGGAAGCCGCCGAGGTTATGCATCAACATGGCGAAGCAGAGCAGGAAGCCGACCTGCACCAGGTTCTCGCGCCCGGCTGCGGCTGCGGTGGTCGTAAAGAAAATGATCCCCATCATTGAGATGGTCGGCATGATTTTCTTCACGCCCGCCACGCGGCCATACAGCCAGTTGTAGAACAATGCCCAGACGAGACCGCCTGCCACGAAGTTGAGCACCACCGCGTACATTTGCGCGTCGGCGCTGGCGTGACCAAACAGCGCGTCCCAGCCGCCAGCAATCATATACAGCAGCCAAAGAGCGCCGATCCCGGCCAGCATCTGGACGACACGGCGGCCTCGCACGCCCGCATAGGTTTTCAGATAGTCATGCAGAATTGCCGCGCCGATGGGGATTAATACGATTTTCACCACATCCATTACCATCGCGGTGAGCTGGATATCGATCATCGACCCCGCCAGCAGATTAACCCACAGCGGCGTCATCACCGTCGCCGCCAGCGTTGAGACTGCGGCGATCGAGACCGCCAGCGCCAGGTTGGCGTTCGCGATATAGACCATGACGGTAGAGGAGAGTCCGCTTGGGCAGGCGCCAATCAGCAGAATCCCGACCGCCACCTCAGGCGGAAAGTTAAAGATAAGCGTAATGCTCAGGCCGAGCAGAGGCATGATGACGAAGTGGCAGAAGGTGCCAATAAACACCGCCCACGGCATTTTGGCGACGTCAATAAAATCCTGGATCGTTAGCTTAGTGCCCATGCTAAACATGGTGGCCTGAATGACGAGGAACACGATCCATTTATGGGTGATATTGAAACCGCCCCAGACGATTAGATCCGTAGACCAGGTCATGGCGGCGACAAACCCTGCGATGATCCATAGCGTAAACTGATAGCTGCGTAGACCCGGCCAGTAGCCTGCACCGGCGGCGAATCCGGCGGTGAACATCACCAGCCCTGGCTGCCAGAGCGCCGCGGACTGGATTAACGCGCCGATAATCGCCAGCGCCGCGCCCGCAACGCTGACGCCGAGTCCGGTTTTGTGAATAACAGTGGTCATAGTCATGTTGAAATGTCCTTGCTGTTGTTATTGCTGCCGGGATGGAATAGATAACATGTGCCGCGCAATTTCTGGCGTGGCGACTTTTTTATCCATGCTGCGAATGAGCGTGGCGAGTTTGGCAACCTGCTGGTAATTATGCTGTGCTTTTTCTTCAGCGCTTAAATAATAGCTATCCTCAAAGCCGATTCGTACTTCACTGGCCCCCATGCCGACGGCGGCGGCAATAATATCGAAGTTCTTTCTGCCAAAATGAGTAATACCCCATAAGGCATCGCGCGGGATCATGCTACGCAGAGCAATTAAAGCGTCAATGGTTGCTGGCGTACTGCCGCGATGACCGAGGACGATATTAAAGAGCATGGGTTTTTGGAATTTTATTTTATCTTCAAGGTTCAGGATGTTATTAATCATGCCAATTTCAAAAACTTCAAACTCGGGAATGATATTGCGCTCGACTATTTGCCGGGAGCAATATTCCACGTCCGGACCGGGATTAAAGTACACCGCATCTCCGAGGTTGACGGAACCGACGTTCAGCGAAGCCATCTCTACGCCGGGGCAGGAGAGTGGCGCGCAGCGTTCGGCGATGGACATTGAAGAGACGCCGCCGGTAGATGCCTGAATAATCAGGTCTGAATGGCGCATGACGCTATCAATGGTCGCCTGAAAATCGGTGGTATCCGGCGTCAGGCGACCCTGTTTATCGCGAACGTGTAAATGCACGATGGACGCGCCATGCTCTACGCTGGCGAGTATTTCCTGCGCCAGTTCTGCGGGTATAACTCTGGGGCAATCCGCGGCAACGGGTGCCAGCGAAATAATAACAGTATCCGACATATTTTCCTCCGGTACAGAGATATTTAAATTATAGGTAAGGCGTTATCCAGTTTAATGAGTCGGGCCCTGATGTTGATGGTTGATATTCACAGCCAATCCAGCCCTGGTAATTCATTTTTCTAATAAAATCGAATAGCCATGTTTCATTTAATTCACCTGTTCCCGGTTCATGGCGATAGGGGACAGAAGCAATTTGAAAATGTTTAATTAAGGTGAAGTAGCGTTCAATATTTTTTGCCACATTGCCATGAATTTTCTGACAGTGGTAAATATCAAACTGTAAACCGATATTTTTCTTGCCAACCTCTTGAATAATAGATTCGGCCAACGGAAAGCTGTCAATAAAATAACCGGGCATATCCTGCGAATTTAACGGTTCAATCAGCACATCGATTTCCGCTTCAGCCATCATATCGCAGGCGATACGCAGCCGGTTGGTCAGGAGAGTGCGCTGAGCGTGAAGCGTCAGATCGCCGCAGCGCGAACCGGCCATAACGTGAACCCGACGACAGCCCAGCGCCGTGGCGTAATCACGCGCCACGTTGAGGCTATGGTGAAATTCCTGGTCTCGACCGGGCTGCGCGGCCAGTCCCCGCTCACCTTGTGCCCAGTTACCCGCCGGTGCGTTCATCAGCACCACCGGCAGGGACATTTCCCGCTGTGCAGCGTGCAAATGCGCCAGCGGGTGATGCCAGAGAAATAGCCCTTCAACGCCGCGAAAACCAGCCGCCTGCGCCGCCGCAAATCGCGCCGCTATCGGTAAATCTGTAAACAACCAGTCGAGGTTAGCCGCTAACTTCAGCATGGCGCGCACCCTCCCGGTTATCAACCAGATGCAGCTTAACGCCCTGGCTGGCAATAGTTTGCTGGGCGTTTTCCGGTAACCGGTTATCAGAAATAATGTCGGTTAACTGTTCCAGCCCACAGATATGGAACATGCCGTATTTGCCAAACTTACTGCTGTCGCAGACCAGCACCCGACGCCGGGAAACGGTGAGTACCGCTTCTTTAACCGAGGCTTTCCCTTCGCTCGGCGTCGACATGCCGCGTTCGGTATCCCACGATGAGGAGCTCAGAAACGCCACGTCAATATTAATGGTGCGCAGAAAACTGGCGGCGCTTTTTCCAAGGCATGAGCGGTTACGCTGATCCACCAGACCACCGGTGTGATAGAGCGTGATGTGCGGCATATCCATCAGATAGTGGCTGATGGAAAAATCGTTGGTTACTACCGTCAGATTGAAACAGTGGCTGGCGGCGACCGCTTTCGCCACTTCAAACAACGACGTTCCGGCATCCAGATACAGCGTTTGTCCGGGCTCAATGAGCATGGCGGCGAGCTGGCCCATTTTACGTTTCACGTCATGATTCAACTCGGCTTTTTCCCGCCATGGCAGCTCAGATTTCAGCAGGTTATTCAGCTTCACTCCGCCGTTAATGGCGATAACTTTGCCTTCTTCTTCCAGCAACTGGATGTCGCGACGCACGGTCATATGCGACACGCTCATCAAATCTGCCAGTTCATTAAATGAGGCGGCATTTTTTTCGTGCACGTAGCGGTAGATAAAATCACGTCGTTGCTCGGGGATCATTATGTCACCTCACGCTTGCCGGGAATGTTCAAGTTCGGCCACCGCTTCTTCTGAGAGCGGAACATAGCCAAGCGGTTTTAACGTCAGCCAGATGCGGGCGCTGTCTTCCAGTTCTTCAGCGTTAAACACCGCCTCACGCAGCGAGCGACCGCTTACTACCGGCCCGTGATTGGCCAGCAGCGCGGCCGTATGGTCTGCCGCGATTTCACTCAGTGCGCTGGCAATGCCTTCATGGCCAGGCTTGAAATAGGGCAGCAGCGGTAACTGCCCGACGCGCATCACATAGTACGGCGTTAACGGCGGCAGGCAGTTTTTCGGCGTGGTGCACGGCAGGCAGGAGAGCGCGGTCAGCCATGGAGAATGCAGGTGCACGACAGCACCGCAGGATGGCCGATGTCGATACCACGCCAGATGCATGGGCACCTCTTTTGAGGGTTTGTCGCCGCTAAGATGAACGCCGTTGGCATCCAGTCGACTTAGCGTGGCAGGATCAAGCTCGCCCAGACAAGAGTTGGTCGGGGTCACCAGATAGCCGCCATCTGGCATTTTGACGCTAAGATTGCCGGAACCGCCGCTGCTGTAACCGCGCATAAACAGGGAACGGCCATAGTGGACGAGTAGTTCGCGCAGTTGGTGTTCACTCACCGAATTCATAATGCGTACTCCTGGGCAGTAAAAAAGAAATCGTCGTCACCAAAGTTGCCTGACTTCAGCGCCAGCGCCAGACCGGAGGAAAATACCCACGGCACGCCTGGCGCAATGGCTTTGCCGACGGACAGACGCTTCACCTGCAAGGCTTCCACAACGGTGCCGGAGGTTTCTCCGCCCGCGACGATAAAGGTGTTTACACCCGCAGTTCGTAGCTTTGAACTCAGCCGGGCAAAAGCGTGTTCGATTGCCTGGCTGGCGACCTGTTCGCCG
Organism: Citrobacter sp. Cb080; assembly: GCF_030334745.1. Lineage (NCBI taxonomy): Bacteria > Pseudomonadati > Pseudomonadota > Gammaproteobacteria > Enterobacterales > Enterobacteriaceae > Citrobacter > Citrobacter sp. Cb080. The sequence continues at coordinate 120,852 of NZ_JAOWDG010000069.1, forward strand.
TGCTCCTGTTGAATACGTTTGAGTACGTCTGGCGGCTGGGTGGCGTATATCAGTGGCGCTAATGAGTCGCTGATATGCGTCATCGCCCAGGCGCTCAGTTCATCAGTGTAGCGTTCGGCATCAGACAGGCAGCGGGACACATCAAGCAAACGAGACGCTGCTGCGGCCTTATAGCGATTAACCTGACGATTGCTCATTGCCGAACAGCTACCGGAGAACACCACCGTTTTGGCAGGCAGTGGAAAAGAGTCCGGCGGCATGGATTGCTGGCCTCCGCTGCAGGCGGCCAGCGCGCCGCCGAGCCCGGAGCCACCGGCTAACAGAGGGCTGGCATGGAGAGCTTGCGCCAGCGTGTTGAGATCTGCTTCATCCAGCGTATCGACGATAACGTGACGCGTACCTTCAGCCTGAAGTTGGGCCAGGGCGTAAGTGACCGCTTCCACACCTTGACGCAGGGTCGTGAGGTTGATGCAACCAACCGCGCCTGGCGTTTGCGCGCTCAGCAGGCGCGGCAGGCTGGCATCGTTCATTGGATTGAGCGGATGCTTTTCCATCCCGGATTCGTTAAGCAGTATGCCGTGTACAAAAAGATGACCATGCACCACCGTGCGTCCGTTTTGCGGCAGAGCGGGGCAGTGGACGATCAGCGGAACCTGCAGGTCGTTCATCAATGCATCGCTGACCGGGCCAATATTGCCTGTTGGCGTGGAGTCAAACGTCGAACAATATTTAAAATAAATCTGGCGGACACCTGCATTTTGTTTCAGCCAGCGGGCACAGGACAGGGATTGGGTGACGGCCTGTTCTGCGGGTAATGAGCGGCTTTTCAGCGAGATGACGATAGCGTCAACCTCTTCATTCCAGCATTGCGCGGTATCGGGCATACCGGGCAGAAGCGCGACGCGCCACCCCTGCTGCGCCATAAAGCTTGCAATGTCCGTTGCGCCGGTAAAATCGTCGGCGATAACGCCTGTGGTGACGGCCATGGATCAACTCCGTTCAGATTGTTTGCTAATTGAACATATTATTCAGGAGGGCCTTTCACATTCACATGATGATTATCACAAATAAGCACATCATCGATTCAGATTAAAAACGGGTAATTTATTGAAAATAATGAGGTTAGGTGTTGAGTGTTGCGAAAAGAGTCTCACAAGAGAGTGTGAAGATTCGTTAATCTTTGAGAAAGCGGAGTCGGTGGTGTGCTGCAGAGTATTATCGTGGTCGCTATAATTTTCTTGCCAATTGATCATAATCATCTGCACAAATGAGATTATTTTTTGCGGTGAGCATCATTCTTTCCTGAGGCTAATTTTAGCATATTAGCGGCCTTAATATTATTAATGCCGGAGGATAACGTGCCGCTGAAAATCCAGGATGACTATTTACACCGTTTTTTCTCTATCGCAGAACTCTTCTCCCGAGCCACTGGGTTAGCCACAGTCGTCGTTGATATTAACGGTATAGCGTTGTCTGAATGTCATAATTTTAATTCGTTTTGCACATTAATGCGTGCGGATGAGCGCTATCGAGCAGGTTGCCAAAAGTGCGACAAGTACTGTGCTTTTGAGGCATTAAAACAGCTCAAACCCAGAATACTCACCTGTCATGCAGGGCTAAGCCTGTTCTCGATGCCATTAATCCATGAGGGACACCTTCACGGTTTTATTATCTGCGGGCAGGTGCGGGTAAAATATCAGGAATATAAAACTATCGCTATTGATAACAAAAACTCATGGATTAATAACCCCGAAATTAAAGCTGAGTGGGGCCAGTCTGCGGTGGTGGATAATAATGTACTGGTGGCGTCGGCAAATTTGTTAAGTTTTATTGTTGATAATTTTGAGAAAGAACAATTGATCTCTGAGAAGATTGTAGTTCCGGCAACCCGTTACGCTCATCATTATTTCACTGAGCCTTCACGTCACGAGAAAAAACTTATGGCGGCGCTGCGTTATATTGACGAGAATTTGTATGGTGAATTGTCTTTGGAATCTGTCGCGGCTCATGTGTGCTTAAGCGCGAACTATTTCAGCCGGTTTTTCAAGAAACGCCAGGGTGTTAATTTTAAAACCTGGGTGAGTCAGAAAAAAATGCAAAAAGCAGGGGAGTTATTACACGATCCGGTTCATTCCATAGACAGTATTGCCAGGAAATTGCAATACGCGCAAACCAGTTACTTTTGCCGCGTTTTCCGGGCGGCGCATCAAACGTCGCCCCAGTCTTTTCGTCACGCCAGACTTTCGCAGTAAAGATTGTCTGGCAGCGTGATGGCTTCAGGTATAAAAGAGAGCCGATCGCTCAGGGTCACCACATCTCCGATTACAATCAACGCCGGTGGAACAATATTAGCTTCCTGTGCCTTGCTCAATAATGAACCGAGCGTGCAGGTCAGGCGACGTTGATTTTCTCGGGTCGCGGACATAATTAGCGCGGCGGGCGTGTCTGCTGATTTTCCGCCCATCAACAGCTCTTCACAGATAAACGCCAGATTGGCGATACCCATGACGATGACCAACGTGCCGTTAAGTTTCGCCAGTTGACGCCAGTCCTGCTGCTGATTGCCTTCCCGCGTGTGGCCAGTCACCACGTGAAAGCCGGAGGCAAAATCGCGATGCGTCACCGGGATACCGGCATAGGTCAGGCCGCCAATCGTAGAACTAATACCCGGTACAACTTCAAAAGGGATGCCCATTTCAACCAGATCCTCCACTTCTTCAGCCCCACGGCCAAATACATACGGATCGCCACCTTTGAGGCGCACAATGTTGTGGTGTGTTTGGGCATACTGGACCAGCAGTGCGTTGATTTCATCCTGGGGAACGCAATGGAAGCCTGGATTTTTGCCGACATTGATAAGCAGGCAGTCAGGTAATGCCCATTCCAAAATTTTAGGATTGACCAGCCGATCGTAAATAATGACGTCGGCCTGTTTAATGCACATCATTGCTTTGAGGGTCAGTAATGAAATATCACCAGGACCTGCTCCAACGAGCCAGACCTTTCCGAAAGTTTTCACAATGTGTCCTTTATCACGTCTGTCAAAAAATGGCACAAACGACATCAATAAATGATTAAAAGCAGTCGTTTGCCCGTAAGTTATAACGTGAAATTATCCAGGATTAGCGCATGGATAATATTGATTAATCTCGCAAAGTTTTTTCTGCAATAAACAAGAAGACTTGAAAAATTATTAAGAACTTATTGGCACTATTTACTTAGGTTTAACCTTATTTAAATTGTGTTTATTGTTGTGCTTGAGTATTATTGGTTAATATTTATCCGCCATCAGTGTGAGCAAATCATGGATTGGATCAATGACATCAATGGAGAAAATAAAATATAACTCTCGGTGCTTATCTGGGTGCCTTGAATTATTTTTTATAAATTAAACTATTTTTGTACGCTGCATATGGAAGAGGTTATGAGAGGAAAAATACCCAAGACGGAGTTGCTGGTAACTTTTGAAGTGGTTGCGCGTCACGAAAGTTATACCCGGGCAGCTGAAGAGTTGGCGTTAACACAAAGTGCTGTTTTCCGCCAGGTGAATGCACTGGAGGATTTTCTTAATACCGCGCTATTTAATCATGCCAAAAAACGTATTTTTTTAAATGCGGCCGGCAAACTCTATTTAAGTATCGTTAAAGAAACGTTAAATAAACTCGAGCGCGATACGACCACAATAATGACCTGGCAACCGACCGTACAGGTTATTGAGCTGGCGGTAAATCCGACGTTCAGTACGCATTGGTTGATCCCCAACCTGCGCGAGTTTAACGAACTCAATCCTGATATTATCGTGAACATCCATTCGCTGGCGAATATCGGTGATTTTCTTAATCGTGAGTATGATGCGGCAATTATGCGCGAAGATTTCTACTCACCGTGGTCAGAGGTTGAGTACCTGTTTGAAGAGGAAATTCTGCCAGTATGCAGCCGCTGTCTGCTGGCTGAACCGGAACGGAAACTGTCAGTCCACGAACTGCTGAACGAATACCCGCTGTTGCACCAGAGTACGCGAATCAAAGGCTGGCAGGAATGGTTTGCGCTGTCCAACGTCAGCAGCCCGCTGGTAAATAAAGGCCCGAGATTTGATCTGTTGTCGATGTTGATTGCGGCGGTCCGTTCTAATCTGGGGGTTGCGCTGCTTCCTCGTTTTGCCATTCAGCACGATCTGGACAATGGAGATATGGTCATTCCTTGCGATGTTCCGATGCGCACCGGGAACCGTTTCATTATGACGTGGCGTGAAGAGAAATCGGAGTCTGCGCATTTACAGACATTTCGTAACTGGTTGCTCAGCAAGTCCGTGGTGTCGGCTACCTGATGGTGGTTTGCGCTTTATCAGGCCTACAACGATTGGTAGGCCGGATAAGACGCGTTAGCATCGTTATCCGGCAAAAGAACGGCTACCAGTCGATTCCAATCTGTGCCTGAATCCCGCGGTCAAACGCGTGCTTGACCGGGCGAATTTCACTGACCGTATCGGCCAGTTCCAGTAACAGCGCATGGCATCCGCGCCCGGTCACGATGACGCTTTGCTCCGCAGGGCGATTTTCGATGGCGCTGATAACCTCCTGGGTGTCCAGATAGTGGTAAGCCAGCATGTAGGTAAGCTCATCCAACACCACCAGATCGTACTGCGGATCAGCCAGCATGCGCTTACTTTCCTGCCAGACTACCGTTGCCGCCTCGATATCCGCTTGCCGATTTTGGGTTTCCCAGGTAAATCCGGTGCCCATAATATGAAATTCGACACCGAGCGGTTGCAGCGTGTTGTACTCGCCATTATCCCACTGGCCTTTAATAAACTGCGCGATGCCAACGGTTTTTCCGTGACCAACCGCGCGCGTTGCCGTACCAAAGGCTGCGGTGGATTTTCCTTTACCGTTGCCGGTGAAGACAATCAGGATCCCTTTCTTCTCCGTTGCCGCCGCCACGCGGGTATCAACCTGTTCTTTCAGTTTCTGCTGACGCTGGCGGTGTCTGTCATTATTGGCTCGCGCTTCCATGGTGACTCCTTAATGTCCTGCCGGACAGGTTGCGCAGCGGTGCTGCTGCTCAAACTGGCTAAAGAAGTTATTGCCTTTGTCATCCACTAATACGAAGGCCGGCATATTTTTAACTTCCATCATCCACACCGCTTCCATTCCCAACTCGGGATATTCAAGGCAGTGCAGGCTCTTCACGTACTGCTGCGCCAACAAGGCTGCGGCGCCGCCAATGCTGCCAAGGTTAAAACCACCATGTTTGCGACACGCATCCGTGACTTGCGCGCTGCGGTTGCCTTTCGACAACATGATCAGACTGCCGCCCGCGGCCTGGAAAGCATCGACGTAACCGTCCATGCGCCCGCCAGTTGTGGGTCCGAGCGAACCGCAGGCCAGATTACTGGGGGTTTTAGCCGGGCCCGCGTAATAGACGATATGGTTTTTCATGTAATCTGGCATCGGTTCGCCGTTATCCAGGCGCTCTTTGATTTTGGCATGCGCGATATCGCGAGCCACAACAATCGGGCCGCTTAACGATAAACGCGTCCCAATTGGCAGAGTGGTGAGATCCTGCAGGATCTCGCGCAACGGACGATTCAGATCCAGTTGTACGGTCTGGGCGCTATTTTCTACCCGCTGTGAATCGGGAATAAATTTGCCCGGATTATGCTCGAGTTTTTCCAGCCAGATTCCGTGTTTGTTGATTTTGGCCTTGATGTTGCGGTCGGCTGAGCAGGAGAGAGCCATGGCGATAGGGCAGGAGCCGCCGTGGCGCGGCAGGCGGATCACCCGGATATCGTGGGCAAAGTATTTGCCGCCAAACTGCGCGCCGATGCCAAACTCGCGGCTGGCGTTAAGCAGCTCGGCTTCCAGCGCCGTATCGCGGAATGCCTGACCCAGTTCGTTCCCGCTGGTGGGCAGGTTATCGTAATATTTAGTTGAAGCCAGTTTAGCAACTTTCAGCGTCTGGTCGGCGGACAAGCCTCCAACGACGAAAGCGATGTGATACGGCGGGCAGGCGGCTGTACCCAGTGATTTCATTTTTTCGATCAGAAACGCGGTGAGCTTTTCCGGCTGCAGAATAGATTTGGTTTCCTGGAACAGCGCCGCTTTGTTAGCAGAGCCGCCGCCTTTGTTGACGAACAGGAAACGGTATTCGTTACCCGGCGTGGCGCTGATGTCGATTTGCGCCGGCAGGTTAGTCTGGGTATTGACCTCGGTATACATGTCCAGCGGGGCATTTTGCGAGTAACGCAGGTTGTTTTCGGTGAAGGTGGTGTACACGCCTTTGCTTAATGCTTCTGCGTCATCGCCGCCGGTCCAGACATGCTGTCCTTTGCAGGCCACAATGGTTGCCGTCCCGGTATCCTGGCAGTTGGGCAGGACGCCTTTGGCCGAAACCTCAGCATTGCGTAGCAGTTGCAATGCGACGTACTTATCGTTACTGCTGGCCTGCGGATCGTGCAGAATGCTGGCTATCTGTTTTAAATGTCCGGCGCGCAGGAAAAATGAAGCCTCATAAAATGCCTGCTGGGCTAATAAGGTTAGCGCTTCTGGCGCAACCTTAATCACTTCCTCTCCGTCTAACTCCGTTACCGCAACGTGCTGGTTACTCAGTAATTCATATTCGGTATTATCTTTACTCTGAACAAAGAGTTCCTGCCAGACAAATGGTTTAGACATGTTTACATCTCACCTTTTAGTTAATATGTCGGATGGCGCTCACGCCATCCGTAATTGCTTAATGCGCTAAAAAGACATTGGCTTTTGTCGCTTCGGCGACATATTCGATCGTTTTCTGGGCGCGAACGCTGTTACCGGCTTCATCCAGCGGCGGAGAATAGACGGCAATCGCATATTCGCCCGGGACAACGGCGACCATGCCGCCGCCGACGCCGCTTTTTGCCGGGATGCCCACGGTGTAGAGCCATTTACCGCTGCCGTCGTATAGTCCGGCAATCGCCATTTCTGCCAGCACCTGCGGAACATATTTTTCATTCAGCAACTGCTTGCTGTTGAATGGAGATTTGCCTTTGTTCGCCAGTACCGCCCCCATTTTGGCCAGTTGCTCAACGGTGATATCCACCGAGCACTGACGGGTATAAATTTCGACAGCATCGTCGGTATTGCCATAGAAGCTGTTATAGGATTCCATCAGCTTCGCCAGCGCCTGATTGTGCTGGTTGGTTTCCATCTCGGATTTAAAGACCGGCTCATTAACCGTGAGCGTGGCGTCGGCCCAGACGTTCAGGTTGTCGAGGATTTTGTTCCAGCGATCGGTTTTGTCTTTGGCTTCAATTAGGCTAACGGTGCTCATCGCCCCGGCGTTTACCAGCGGGTTCTCAGGCGCGCCTTTGGTCAGCTCAACCGCTAAACCGGAGTTGAAGGGCATGCCGGTGGCATTGGCCCCGAGTTTTTCCAGCACCACCTGAGGGCCGTGCTGTTCCATGGCGAGCGCCATGGTGAAGACTTTGCTCAGGGATTCCATGGGGAAGGGTTTGTTAACATCGCCAACCTGGTAGATCTTGCCGTCCACCGTGGCAATGGTGATGGCAAAGTTATTCGGGCTGTAGGTCGCCAGGGCAGGGATGTAGTCGGCGACTTTTCCATCGTGGTTACTTTTATATTTTTGATGTGCCTGGTCGATAAGCTTTGCGTAATCCGGCGTGGTTTGCGCGAGAGTCGTTGCGCTGAACAAAACGCTGAAGGAAAAAATACTCACGCCGAGAAGAGTTTTAGTCATGGTGTAATCCTGTTGGTGTGCTCATCATGGTGCCGGATGGCGGTGTACCGCCTTATCCGGCCAACGGATAGTTAAACGTTATGCAGGCCGGATAAGCGCAAACGCCATCCGGCAATAACGTCGTATCAGGACAACGCGACTTCTGTTTCGGTAACCGGACGTTCTTGTTCCGGGGTCTTCACTGGTGCAGTGCCACGACAACCCTGGCCGAAGTGTTCACCTTCCCAGCGACCTACAATGGCAGCACCCATTGCGTTACTCATGACGTTGGTAGCAGAACGACCCATATCGAGGAACGGATCGACGCCCATCAACAGGATCAGACCAGCTTCAGGAATGTTGAACTGGTTCAGGGTTGCGGCGATAACCACCATTGATGCACGCGGTACGCCCGCCATCCCTTTAGAGGTCAGCATCAGGATTAACAGCATGGTAATTTGCTCGCCCATGCTCAGCTCAATGTTGCACGCCTGAGCAATAAAGACGGTGGCAAATGAGCAGTACGCCATGGAGCCGACCAGGTTAAAGGAGTAACCGATAGGCAGAACGAAGCTGGCGATTTTTGAAGAAACGCCGAATTTTTCCAGCTTGTCCAGGGTGCCAGGGAAGGCGGCTTCTGAACTGGAGGTAGTAAAGGCCAGCAGTGCAGGCTCGAGGATTGATTTGGTCAAACGCGCGATGCAAGGCCCGACTATCATGGTTGACAGGCCAATCAGGATTGCCCACAGCATACCCAGGGTCAGATAGAATTCACCCATGAAGATCCCGGCGCTGACCATCACACCCAGACCACGTTCGGCAATCAGACCAGAAATAGCGGCAAAAACGGTCAGTGGTGCAAACAGCATGACGTAGCCCGTCAGCTTCAGCATCACGTGTACCAGTGAATCCAGAACCTTCACGATAGGCTCGGCTTTTTCACCAATCGCGGCCAGGCTGCAACCGAGGAAAATTGAGAACACCACGATCTGCAGAATTTCATTACGCGCCATCGCATCGACAATACTGGTCGGTACCGCGTGCGAGATAAACACTTTCAGCGTGAATGGCTCTGACTTAACGGCGGCAACAGCCCCGACGTCATGTGGCACGAAGTTGATCCCCGCGCCTGGCTGGAAGATGTTAACGATAACCAGACCCAGTGCAATTGACACCAGAGAGGCGCAAATAAACAGGAAGAAGGTTTTCGAAAATATACGTCCCAGCGTTTTGGCATCGCCCATTTTGGCAATACCAACAACCAGAGTTGAAATAACCAATGGCGCGATAATCATTTTTACCATGCGTAAGAATATAGTGGTAAAAATAGAAATATCTGCTGCATAGGATTTTGCGGTTTCAGCCGCGGCCATATTATTTATGGCCACCCCGGCAATCATGCCGAGTATCAGGCCTAATATGATCATCTTCGTTAAACTTATTTTCTTCATGTGTACTCCATCGGATAAAGGCTGGTAATTGGAATTGTGTAGGGTGGCGTGCGCCTGAGCCTGGACAGCAGCTCAGACGCACGCCTGTTGTGACCAACCGCATGAATAATTCGAAGCACTGTGATACCGCTGAATTCTGTGCTCCAATGGTTGTTATTGTGTTTTTTGTTACAAGTCGAACTCAATACTTAATAATGGAGCGTGTTGCTGAGCACCATAAACATCATTATCACCGACGTTGCCGGAAATAATATCGCGCGGCATGACGATTTTTACGGCATTCGCCGGATCGAACCACACGATATTGTGAATGAAGTCAGGTTCAACATTATATAAACTGGCAATGAGCTGCGGCGTTAATTGCTCGCAGGCTTTTACCCGCTGATAGTCTTCCCTGGTTTTAAATAAAATATCTAAAACCAGTTCGTACGGTCCGGCGTTTTTGGAGCGAATAACCTGCGCCAGTGAACAAATTGAGTGTTTCATGCCTGAACTCCTTCTGGCGTCACCTGTTCAATGTGGAAATCAAATCGCAGCGCATCGCTCGCTTCAATCAGGTGATAGATCGAGAACTCATACACCGGTCCACTTTGAATATCAGATGGCGAGAACGGGAAGGCGAGGTTGCCCGCAGTCGCAATGCGATTTTCATAGCCGTAGTGCAGCAGGGTAGAGCGTACCAGCGAGCAAACGCTGTTGGCGATATCCTGCGTCGGCGCAACGACATCCAGTAAAATCCCCAGCTCATGACCGGCAGTTTTCATCGGTTCATGGTTGCCCATCACACCGTTCTTACCATACAGGTGGAACGTCATGCGGATACTGTCGTCATTCAGTGAGAGGTTACGCGCCACACTTGCTTGTACCTCTTCGAGAATGGTGTCAATCCCGGCAATCATAATTGGGTCGCGCGTTCCGGCGATGGTCAGGCAACGGAAGCCAACCTGACGCGCGCCTTCCAGTTTCAACGCATACGGTGTTTCTTCATGACGTGAACCACTGACATACACTTCGCCCTCGTTAACCTGGGTAAAGGTGCACGCTTTCAGGTTCAGCACGCCGCCTGGTCCTGGCAGGAAGTACGGATCGGACTTCTCATACAGGGTGTGCGCCGCAGCGGAAGTTTCAGTGAACTTACGCTTGGGATTGAACGCCTTCAGCGTAAAGCCGTTGTCATCAATGATCCCCATCGCACAATCTGAGCCGGAGCCAGGGGTGGCGGCAATGGCAGCACACTCAAGGATCTTCCCGCAATGGAGTGCCAGACCTTCATCAAAGCCCTGCATTATTGGCAGCGCGGCGAAGCAGGCCGGATCGTAGGCACGTCCGCCCAGAACCACCTGCGCGCCAGCTTCGAGCGCACGCTGAAAAGGCTCGACGCCCATCTGCGCGACAATGTAGGTGCTCTCTTCAATTGCATCGTGAGTCAGTTCAGGCACAAAATCGAGCGCGGTGATTTTGCCGTTATCCAGCGCCTGATGAACGATTTCTTTGTCGACATCAGACGGGATTAACGCCATTGAGAAGGACAGTTTTTCTTCCTGTGCGATCTCATGGATTATCTGGCGACACCACTCCAGATGCGGAGCTGCGCCAGAACCACCGGCCGTGCCGATCACTACCGGGATGTTGTTCTTCACGCCTGCCACGATCATATAGCGCAGATCGCGTTTCACACCGGCCCGGTCGGTAAAGGGTTTACCCGCCCCCAGATAGTGGGGGCCTGGATCGGAGGAACCTGCGTCAACAGCAATAAGATCCGGTGACTCTTCCATGGCTTTACGAAAACTTTCTTCCGGGAAGCCATAACCCAGGATAGCCGTAGGCGATAAGATCTTAAATGTGCGTGCCATCTCTTAATCCTTAGTTTGCAACAGCGCGATGGTGCGGTTCATTTCGTTAAACACGATGTTGAGACCTTCATCGAAACCCATACCCGGCTTGATCAGCATGCGCATTGGACGCGCAGCCAGCGCGACGTGTACGCAGGTACGCGCACTGATTTCCGTTTCGTTACAGGTACCGCCCTGATAGGCTTCCATTCCGTGTTTGTTGCAATACAGCACCGCATCGACGATGTTGTGAATACCGCCCAGATCCGGGGTCTTGATCTGCACCATGTGGCAACTGCCCGCGTCGGTGAAGTCCACGATATCCTGATAGGTGTTACACCATTCATCCGCAACAATTTTCACGCCGGAACCCAGACGGGTGAGCTCCTGAGTGATCTCGGTGAGCATGCGGATCTGATCCGGCTTGTTACCGGCATCTACCGGGCCTTCAATGTACAGCGGCAGGCCTTGAGCTTCGGCTTCCAGGCTGGCGATGTATTCGGCGCAACGCACCGGATCCATATCGAAGATCAGACCGATGGTGCCGTAGACATCAATATGCAGCGTCGGGTGATAGGTTTCGTTGGTGCGCAGGCTCAGGATGCGGTTTGATAACCAGCGGACGTACTCACGCAGTTTTTCGCCTTTGAAGCCCAGCTTCTCTTCTACGTTATTGATCAGCGCATGCGGCAGGACGTCCACACCTTTGAGGATCATCTTGTCGACGGCGATATAACGGTCGTCGCCGCTCTGGCCAAATAATGGAATGGCTTCCGGGACGCACGGCAGTTGCCATTCATCACAAACCACTTCTGCTTTCAGACGACCGGTAGCCAGTGCCGCCGCGTCGAGCAGCGCCTGAGACAGACCATAACGTACGGCGGTATGCAGCAGATGGCCGTCAATACGCAGTTCGTCAAAGAAACGGGCGTTGGTCAGGAACGAATCAACGTCGCGGCCTTCCAGCAGCGGTTTGATGTGATCGTTAAGGAACGGAATGAAGTTTTCAGCCAGGAACAGCGGATCGCGTCCACCTGCACCTGAATATTGCACCGCTGCACAATCGCCCACTGCTACTGCGCCGTTTTCCAGAATCAGCTGTACGGATACGCATTCACCCGCCTGACGAACAGACGTAAATCCAGGCGTTACCGGAGCGCCGGTATAGATAAACCCGTCATGACCGGCGCCGTTTTTGATGGCCTGCTGATCGTCAAAATAAAATGAGGAGTAGCCAGCTGTGAAAAGGGCCTGTTTAATTTTCATTATGGTCTTCCTATTAATTTACTGTGGGATACGGCGTTGATGTCATCAATGACCATCTGGAAAGAAGGCTTGCGGCCTTCGAAATGCGCGCGCTCTGCGACGTAGTCGTGGTGCAGGGCGAGAATGTCTTTCGGCAGCGGAACGGAGCCAGCTTCGAGAATACGGATGGCGCCTGTGTTATCGCGAACAGGCAGGATCTTACCGGCGTTACAGGCGGCGGGCGCGAAAGGTACATCCAGTACGCCTGCTTCAAAGGCCAGCACTGTACCGCGCGCAATGTCGCCATTGCCCAGTTCGAAGACTTTCTTCAGCACCGCGCGGACTTCGCTCTTAATCAGATCAACTTCCTGCTCCACGGCAGCGCACTGCGGGAATTTCTGGTCGCTGACCATGTTGAGCATCTGGCGTGAAGCTTTCAGACCCTGGGCGTTCGCTGCCGCCGTTGGGATACCGAACGCTTCGTGCGGGCTTTTGGTGATCACTTTGGTGGCACCTGACATACCGGCAACCGCTGCGCCCCAGGCGATAACGGAGAAGGCTTTTGCTTCATCTTCCGGGAATCCGCCCATCCACTGGTGGAAAACGGTACTCAGTTCGTAATCGTCGAAGCCGTGGTTATGGAAATATTCGTGGGAAAGTTCGCGCAGCGCCTGAATCGCTGCAATATCCTGCGTTAGGCTACCGACCTGGCCGTAGCCAACGGTAATTGACTTCACGCCTTGTTCCAGAGCCAACAGACCTTCGATAATCGCCACCGAGTGGGACATAAATGGCGGGATCAGGGTGCCGGTCAGTGGGCCAAATGGTTCACGGTTGATACGAATACCGTTCTCTTCGTACAGGCCCATCAGGCGGTCGCAGTACTGCCAGTCGCGGATGGATTTTTCCAGAGTGACACGTTTAGCGTAAGGAATGTTGTAGGAGATGCCGCCGCCTTCGTAGCTGGTAAAGCCACTGGCCATGGCGATTTCTGCCAGCAGGCGCGCATCCGGCGTGCCGTGACGAACCTGGATCGGTTTTTCCAGCGCTTCAGTCATACGACGGCAGGCAGCAACCCCGTGATTGACGACCGGTAAACCATTCAGCTTGGAAGTACCTGCTTCGATAGATTTCTGGATCCCGACGGCGGCTTCTTCATAGCGGTTCAGACGGGTATAGGCATCGATCGTACTCGGCAGGAGGTCGCACTCTTCCTGCAATGTTTTGAGCAGCGCAATATGCTCATCCATTAATGCTACGCCTGCGCGCGGCTGGCTCAGGGTTTTCCCTTCCTGATCGGCCTTCAGCAGAGCAAGGGAGAAGCGCTTTTTATCCGGAATTGATTGCTGGTACTTCACGCCATCTTCGAAGTTCTCAACGTCTTTGCCGGTTTCCCAGGTTTGTAATACCTGATGCCTTTCGGTCATGAATTCGTCATGGGTCAATTTTTTATTTCGAAGTTCCATTCGTAGCTGCCTTAAGTTTTATAGGGTTAAACACTGAATGCTGGTGCGAGCAGCGGCTTGCGGGTACAGCCTGGCGACGTTTGCCAGTAGCGGGAGCAGGCCATTTGAATCGCGGTAATACTCAAACTGATTCGGTAACAAAATTCTTTTACCCTGGTCGTCCAGCTCCCGGTATTTGAGCCAGTTATGGATATCGAACTGACTGGCGCGAGAGAGCCATCCCCCTGAACCGACGACTTTGCGTACGGTGGTGAGATCGCGACCCATCTGTAAATCCACGTTACCCACGCAGGTGCAAACCTGCTTTTTAGTGCCCGCGTGGCGCTCAGCGGCATAGCCCACGCACAAACCTGCCAGCAGGGTGTCGAAATATTTCTCCTCCTCGCTGAGCGGCAGGTAATCCGGTTGCCCAACCAGATGACGCAGGTAGCGGTAAAACGCTTCCTCGCGCTGCGGTTGTTGGGCGAAGATGACTTTCATCATATCCTGCGTACTTTCTCCCACCACGACGGCGGAAACGCGCATTCCCAGGTCGCCTTCAACGGTACGTTTGACGAACGGTTCAGGAACACCATGCAGGACGGTATCGGGGGAGAGGGTATTCGCGCTGGCCGAATAGACATCCGTGGTGGCTCCGCCCATATCAATCAGCATGAATTCCTTCCATGCGCTGTCGTAATCGCTAATGGCTTTGACTAACTCATATACCGTCCATGGCGTCGGCATTGGCTCTTCGCCGGTTTCGCCGACGATGACGTCCAGACCTTTACCTTTGACAATGCGTGACAAGAACACATCGCAAATCGCCTTGCGCGCGGCAAACGGATTCGGGTGATCGAGGTCAGGCAGAATGTTGTCTACCGTGGTCAGATCTTTATGTCCCAGAATCGTTTGTATTTCGTCCTGAATGTCCCGATTTCCAGCGTAGATAATGGCGCAATCAAGCGTTGAGCCTGCCAGCGCGTGCGCATTCGCCAGGCCGTAGCTTTCTTCGCCACCGTCTGTACCGCCGGTAAACAACAGAATATCTGGCGGTGATGATTCCAGCTCTTGGATGTCATGCCGGTTCAGTTTGTACGAATAATATTGCGCGATTTTCGCTCCTGCCGAATGGGCGGTAACTTTTGCTGATTCCAGCGTAATGGAAGGCACCAGCCCCATTGCTGCAACGGCGAGTCCACCCTTGGCCGAGGAGGAGTATTTCAACTGCACTTCACCACTTTTCAGTAACGGGCGAGCATCGGCAACGTTCAGCACCTGATTCAGGCTGGCAAAAAAACCGTCTGCCAGATGATGTGTGGTGGTTGGGGTCAGGACATGGTTTACCAGGGTTAATTCCTCGCCTTCATGGGCGAAGAGGGCAGCCTTGGTCCATGTCGAGCCGATATCGACAGAAACTGTTTGCATCAGATAGCCTCTTCCAGGCAACGCTGCTCGAGGCCATTGTGTTGGCGAATATCATTGGTGATAAGCGCGCAGACATCTTCCAGGTCGTGGCTCGGTGCGAAGACGCGGTTAAAACCCATCTCCTTAAACTTCACTTCCACATCGCCGAAGTCATGTTTACCAACTACCAGGTTGCCACCGACGTACAGCAGAATGTCGCCGAGGCCGCGTTCGATGCAGCGCTCACGTAACCCGAGGCAGTCAATGTCGCCATGACCGTAGATAGAGGACACCACGATGGCATCGGCGCCTGTTTCAATCGCGGCATCAATATATTCATCCTGGCTCACCATCACCCCGAGGTTGATTACGTGAAAATCATGAGCAGTAAAAACGCGATCCAGAACTTTATTACCTACTGCATGGCAGTCAGCACCGATGACGCCAATAACAAGTGTAGATTTCTTCATGGGTAATCCTCTGTAGGGCTGATGGTCAATAAGTGAAAATTATTTTCTAATATTTAGAACATGGTTTGTGACAACCTCTTAATAGGGTCGGAGTTTCTGTGTAAGCGGAAAAGGAAGCAATTGATCTATTTTCAAAATATCCTGCGCAAAATGATTGTTATATTTTTTATTTATAAAAATCCTTGTTTATTAGGTAGTTGAATGTTGTTTTTGCGGATTTTTTTAATTTGCCAGGAAAATGACGAATAAATGACTTGCCATGTTTGTGATCGAAATCTTATTTTGTTGTGCGTCTCATTCATGTGTCATTTTTTATAATTTAAAAAATTATCTTTACTAAATAACTTGTGAACGGGATAACGGTTTTTTATTTTTTAATCTTATATGACATAATTATATTTTGTTAAATTTAAGATAAAAATGATAATGAATCGTTTGTGGCATATTTAAACGTTGCCACATAAGAGAAAAAGAGAAGTGAGTGATAACTTTCAGTGATGCTTTAAGCGAAACGCCTGCGCTGTGCTGAGGAACGTCAAACCCAATGCGTCTGTCAATGAGGGACGCTTTCGCTTCCATTTGAGATAGTTACATCTTGGTGTTAATTATAAGTAAAATTTAAATGAATAATTTGTATGAAATAACAATTCCATGACTTGCTAAACAAAAAACTGTGAGCTACCCAGCAATAGTGACTCTTTATCTGCTGGCAATTTTGTCAGTCGGGCGGGTTAAAAGATCGTGTAGATTTAAATAAATATCCTATCATTTGTAGTAACGGCAATTACTCATTGAAAAACATACCGTTAACATGGCGTTCACTAGTCGCCTGACTGTTAAACACTATTAACATTAAATTTGAAAATTGATTTAAATCAATGTTTAAAACTTGGTAAACAGCCTCAAAAGAGGTTAAATTGCTGCAGATCAAATTGGTCTGAAAGTGATAAATTAGCTATAAATTGATCACTATCGAAAAATGCAAATTTACCTCGATAAAAACCTGTTTATTGTAAGGATTTTACGGCGTAATATAATTGCGGGATCAATTTGAGTGTTTTATTAACATGTTTGTAACCTTTCATCATTGTCCTTTCTTCAAATGAGAAGAAAGAGCAGCGGCGGAGGGAAGCAGATAAATTTGTATTGGGGCATGCGTGTGACCCTTTCTAACGGGGTTCACTCTCGGAGTCTTCATGCGATGAGCAAGGAGTCATGATGTTAGATATAGTCGAACTGTCGCGCTTACAGTTTGCCTTGACCGCGATGTACCACTTCCTGTTTGTGCCACTGACGCTAGGTATGGCGTTCTTGCTGGCCATCATGGAAACGGTCTACGTCCTTTCCGGCAAACAGATTTATAAAGATATGACCAAGTTCTGGGGCAAGTTGTTTGGTATCAACTTCGCTCTGGGTGTGGCAACCGGTCTGACCATGGAGTTCCAGTTCGGGACTAACTGGTCTTACTACTCCCACTATGTAGGGGATATTTTCGGTGCGCCGTTGGCGATCGAAGGTTTGATGGCCTTCTTCCTCGAATCCACCTTTGTAGGTCTGTTCTTCTTCGGCTGGGACCGTTTGGGTAAAGTCCAGCATATGTGCGTCACCTGGCTGGTGGCCCTGGGTTCTAACCTGTCCGCACTGTGGATTCTGGTTGCGAACGGCTGGATGCAAAACCCAATCGCTGCGGATTTCAACTTTGAAACCATGCGCATGGAGATGCTGAGCTTCTCTGAACTGGTGCTCAACCCGGTAGCACAGGTGAAATTTGTTCACACTGTGGCATCTGGTTATGTTTGTGGCGCGATGTTCGTTCTGGGGATCAGCTCCTACTATATGCTGCGCGGTCGTGACTTCGCGTTTGCTAAACGTTCTTTTGCAATCGCCGCCAGCTTTGGTATGGCTGCTATTCTGTCTGTTATCGTTCTGGGTGATGAATCCGGTTACGAAATGGGCGACGTGCAGAAAACCAAACTCGCTGCTATTGAAGCAGAATGGGAAACGCAGCCTGCACCGGCTTCCTTTACCCTGTTCGGTATTCCGGACCAGGATGCGCAGGAAAACCATTTTGCGATTCAAATTCCTTATGCGCTGGGCATCATTGCCACCCGCTCTGTTGATACACCGGTCATTGGTCTGAAAGACCTGATGGTGCAGCACGAAGAGCGCATCCGTAACGGGATGAAGGCGTATCAACTGCTGGAAGAACTGCGTGCGGGTACTACCGATCAGGCTGTTCGCGACCAGTTCAACAGCATGAAGAAAGACCTGGGTTATGGTCTGCTGCTGAAACGCTATACGGATAACGTCACCGACGCGACCGAAGCGCAAATTCAGCAGGCAACGAAAGATTCTATTCCTCGCGTTGCGCCGCTGTACTTCGCTTTCCGTATTATGGTGGCGTGCGGCATTCTGATGCTGGCAATCATCGCAGTGTCCTTCTGGACCGTGATTCGTAACCGTATCGGTGAGAAAAAATGGCTGCTGCGCACCGCGCTGTATGCGATTCCTCTACCGTGGATTGCCATTGAATCCGGTTGGTTTGTTGCAGAGTACGGCCGCCAACCGTGGGCGATTGGTGAAGTGTTACCAACAGCCGTAGCGAACTCTTCGCTGACCGCTGGCGACCTCATCTTCTCGATGCTGTTGATTTGCGGCCTGTATACCCTGTTCCTGGTGGCTGAACTGTATCTGATGTTTAAGTTCGCACGCCTTGGGCCGAGCAGTCTGAAAACCGGTCGTTATCACTACGAGCAGTCCACTGTGACTTCTCAGCCGGCACGCTAAGACAGGAGTCGTCAAATGATCGATTATGAAGTATTGCGTTTTATCTGGTGGCTGCTGGTTGGCATTCTGCTGATTGGTTTCGCGGTCACTGATGGCTTCGACATGGGGGTGGGCATGCTCACCCGTTTCCTCGGTCGTAATGATACCGAGCGTCGAATTATGATTAACTCCATCGCCCCGCACTGGGACGGTAACCAGGTTTGGCTCATCACCGCGGGTGGCGCACTGTTCGCTGCCTGGCCGATGGTGTATGCCGCTGCGTTCTCCGGTTTCTATGTGGCGATGATCCTGGTACTGGCGTCTTTGTTCTTCCGTCCGGTCGGTTTTGATTACCGCTCCAAGATTGAAGACATGCGCTGGCGCAACATGTGGGACTGGGGCATCTTCATTGGTAGCTTCGTTCCACCGTTGGTTATTGGCGTGGCGTTCGGCAACCTGCTGCAAGGGGTTCCGTTCCACGTAGACGACTACATGCGTTTGTACTACACCGGTAACTTTTTCCAGTTGCTGAATCCGTTTGGTCTGCTGGCGGGTGTCGTGAGTGTTGGGATGATCATCACCCAGGGCGCGACCTATCTGCAGATGCGTACGGTAGGTGAACTGCATCTGCGTGCGCGTGCAACGTCGCAGGTTGCCGCACTGGTCACTATGGTCTGCTTCGCGCTGGCTGGTGTGTGGGTGATTTACGGTATTGACGGTTATGTTGTGACCTCAGCACTGGATCATCATGCCGCCTCTAACCCGCTGACCAAAGAAGTGGCTCGCGTGGCTGGCGCATGGATGGTGAACTTTAACAATGCACCTATCCTGTGGCTGGTTCCTGCACTGGGCGTGGTTCTGCCGCTGTTGACCATCCTGACTTCTCGTATGGAGAAAGGGGCATGGGCGTTCGTCTTCTCTTCACTGACGTTAGCCTGCATCATCCTGACGGCTGGTATCGCAATGTTCCCGTTTGTGATGCCATCCAGCACCATGATGAACGCAAGTCTGACCATGTGGGATGCAACGTCCAGCCAGCTGACGCTGAATCTGATGACGTATGTAGCTTGTGTGTTCGTTCCGATCATTCTGCTGTACACCGGCTGGTGTTACTGGAAGATGTTCGGTCGCATCACCAAAGAAGATATTGAAAGCAACACCCACTCTCTGTACTAAGTAAGGAGCTTAAAATGTGGTATTTCGCATGGATTTTGGGAACGCTTCTTGCCTGTGCATTTGGGATAATCACAGCGCTGGCGCTTGAGCACGTTGAATCAGGCAAAGCCGGACAAGAAGATAGCTGATGACCAACATTATCGCGATGCAGTATAACGCGATGGACAAGCGCCCCTTGCGGGCGCTTTCCTTTGTGCTGGCAATCGTGTTGGCTGGTTGCATATTCTGGGATCCGTCACGTTTCGCGGCCAAAACCAGTGAGCTGGAAATCTGGCATGGTCTCCTGCTGATGTGGGCGGTCTGCGCAGGCATCATTCACGGCGTTGGTTTTCGTCCTCGCGCCGTACACTGGCAGGGCATTTTCTGCCCGCTAATCGCAGATATCGTCCTGGTTGTTGGTCTGATTTTCTTCTTCTTTTGAATAAGAAACATCCTTAAATATTTATGGGCTTGCATAAGCCCATAAATTTTTACTCTCCGTTTACTTTCCCCCATTCCAAACCACCATTCCCGCGCGTATAGTAGCGAAGTTTGAAAGCATTAACCTAAGGTTGTGCCCTGGAGTTGTGTGCGGTGGCGACACTGGACCATCAGGACGCAACTTAATTGCATTACCGGGATGTAAAGTGAATACAGCGCGATATACAACGACATTCTTGAAGCATCGCGGCGGCAAGAACGCGAGTCACCAGGCGCTTACAAAGTTAAGCGACCGGTGTGAGTGGGCGAAGCCAACAAAGAGGCAGTAAGAATGAACAAGTATATGTTTCGATGGCCGGTTCGTGTCTACTATGAAGACACCGATGCCGGTGGAGTGGTTTACCACGCCAGCTACGTCGCTTTTTACGAAAGAGCACGCACAGAAATGCTGCGTCATCATCACTTCAGTCAGCAGGTCCTGTTGGCCGAACGTGTAGCCTTTGTGGTGCGCAAGATGACGCTGGAGTATTTTGCGCCTGCCCGGCTCGACGATATGCTCGAAGTCCAAACCGAAATTACGTCAATGCGTGGCACCTCATTGGTTTTCACGCAACGCATTGTCAACGCAGAGAACACCGTGCTGAATGAAGCCGAAGTTCTGATTGTTTGCGTTGATCCACTCAAAATGAAGCCTCGTGCGCTTCCCAAGTCTATTGTCGCGGAGTTTAAGCAGTGACTGACATGAATATCCTTGATTTGTTCCTGAAGGCAAGCCTTCTGGTTAAACTTATCATGTTGATTTTGATTGGTTTCTCAATCGCATCCTGGGCCATTATTATCCAGCGGACCCGTATTCTTAATGCGGCTTCACGTGAAGCTGAAGCATTTGAAGACAAGTTCTGGTCCGGCATTGAATTGTCGCGCCTGTATCAGGAAAGCCAGGGGCGTCGTGATAACCTGGTGGGCTCGGAACAAATTTTCTACAGCGGATTCAAAGAGTTTGCGCGTCTGCATCGAGCGAATAGTCATGCGCCGGAAGCGGTCGTTGAGGGGGCATCCCGTGCGATGCGTATCTCGATGAACCGTGAACTGGAAACGCTGGAAACGCATATTCCATTCCTCGGCACCGTCGGCTCCATCAGCCCGTATATCGGTCTGTTCGGTACCGTTTGGGGGATCATGCACGCATTTATCGCGTTAGGCGCGGTAAAACAGGCAACGCTGCAAATGGTCGCACCGGGTATCGCGGAAGCGTTGATTGCAACGGCTATCGGTCTGTTTGCGGCAATCCCGGCGGTTATGGCTTACAACCGACTGAATCAGCGCGTGAACAAGCTGGAACTGAATTACGACAACTTTATGGAAGAGTTCACCGCGATTCTGCACCGCCAGGCGTTTACCGTTAGCGAGAGCAACAAGGGGTAAGCCATGGCCAGAACGCGTGGACGAGGTCGTCGCGAACTCAAGTCCGAAATCAATATTGTACCGCTGCTCGACGTACTACTGGTGCTGTTGCTGATCTTTATGGCAACCGCGCCGATTATTACGCAGAGTGTGGAAGTCGACCTGCCGGATGCGACCGAATCGCAAGCTGTCAGCAGTAACGACGAACCGCCGGTCATTATTGAAGTTTCCGGGATAGGGCAATACAGCGTGGTCGTTGAGAAAGATCGTATGGATCAACTGCCGCCGGAGCAGGTTATCGCGGAAGCGAAAAGTCGCCTGCAGACCAATCCGAAAACGGTCTTTTTAATCGGTGGTGCGAAAGACGTGCCTTATGATGAAATAATTAAAGCGCTGAACTTGTTACACAGTGCAGGCGTAAAATCGGTTGGCTTGATGACGCAGCCAATCTGATGACTGCGTTTTGCTGGCTTGAAAGATAGCGCGTAACAGGCGAACAGTTTTTTGGGAACCGAGAGTGTCAAAGGCAACCGAACAAAACGACAAGCTCAAAAGGGCGATAATTATTTCAGCGGTGCTGCATGTCATTTTATTTGCAGCGCTGATCTGGAGTTCGTTCGATGAGCACATTGATGCTTCAGCCGGCGGCGGTGGCGGTTCGTCCATCGACGCCGTTATGGTCGATCCTGGCGCCGTTGTGCAACAGTACGACAGGCAACAGCAACAGCAGGCAAGTGCTAAACGTGCAGAAGAGCAGCGTGAAAAACAGGCGCAGCAGCAAGCTGAGGAACTTCGCGAGAAGCAGGCGGCCGAGCAAGAGCGACTGAAGCAACTTGAAAAAGAACGTTTAGCCGCGCAAGAAAAAGTGCGCGAACAGGCGGAACAGCAGAAACAGGCCGAAGCCGCCGCCGCGAAAGCGCAAGAGCAACAGAAACAGGCTGAAGAAGCTGCGGCGAAGGCTGCTGCAGACGCGAAGGCCAAAGCTGATGCTCAGGCGAAACAAGCGGCAGATGCCGCGAAGAAAGCCGCTGCGGACGCACAGAAAAAAGCAGAGGCTGAAGCCGCTAAAGCCGCCGCTGATGCGAAGAAAATTGCCGAAGCACAAGCTGCTAAGGCTGCCGCAGACGCTGCGAAGAAAGCTCAGGCTGAAGCCGCTAAGCAAGCAGCAGCCGAGAAAGCTGCTGCGGAGAAAGCAGAAAAAGCCGCTGCCGCGAAAGCTGCCGCTGCTGAAAAGGCTGCGGCTGATAAGAAAGCCGCAGCGGAAAAAGCAGCAGCAGATAAAAAAGCCGCTGCCGATAAGAAAGCTGCGGCAGATAAAGCGGCGGCTGCGAAAAAGGCTGCGGCCGAAAAAGCAGCTGCAGCCTCTGGCGTTGACGACTTGTTGGGTGACTTAAGCTCCGGTAAGAATGCACCGAAATCAGGTGGTGGAGCGAAAGGAAACGGTCAACCGGCGAAAGATAGTGGTACAAGTGGTGCAAATGGCGGTGCATCTGGCGCTGATATCAGTGCTTACGCATCTCAAATTCGTAATGCGATCCAGAGCCGTCTGTATGGTGCCGATTTGTATGCGGGTAAATCTTGCGTATTACATATCAAGTTAGCACCCGATGGTCTGTTACTGGATGTGACCGAAGAGGGCGGAGATCCGGCATTGTGTCAGGCTGCGCTGACGGCTGCGAAAACAGCCAGAATTCCTAAACCGCCTAGCCAGGCTGTTTATGAAAAAGTAAAAGATGCCAAGCTGGACTTTAAACTGTAATAACGTCCCTGAGAATTCAGGGGAAACGGTCTAAGGTTGAGACAGTGTTCTGGTAGTTTTGTGTATTTGAGTTTGTTAACATTCTGCTAAATTATCGTGGGCTTTCCGTCCAGATAAGGGAGATATGATGAAGCAGGCATTACGAGTAGCATTTGGTTTTCTGATGCTGTGGGCAGCGGTGCTGCACGCAGAAGTACGTATCGAGATCACCCAGGGGGTGGACTCGGCACGCCCGATTGGTGTTGTCCCCTTCCAGTGGGCAGGGCCGGGTGCTGCACCTGAAGATATCGGTGGTATCGTAGGCGCTGACCTGCGTAACAGCGGTAAATTTAATCCGTTAGACCGTTCTCGCCTGCCGCAGCAGCCGGGTACCGCACAGGAAGTTCAACCTGCCGCATGGTCTGCGCTGGGTATTGATGCCGTGGTAGTAGGTCAGGTTACGCCAAATCCTGATGGTTCCTACAGCGTTGCTTATCAACTGGTAGATACCGGTGGCGCACCGGGTACCGTACTGGCACAGAACACCTATAAAGTGAACAAGCAGTGGTTGCGTTACGCGGGCCATACTGCAAGTGACGAAGTGTTTGAAAAACTGACCGGTATTAAAGGTGCATTCCGTACCCGTATCGCTTATGTTGTTCAGACGAACGGCGGCCAGTTCCCGTACGAATTACGTGTATCCGACTACGATGGCTACAACCAGTTCGTGGTACACCGTTCTCCGCAGCCGCTGATGTCTCCGGCATGGTCTCCGGACGGTTCGAAACTGGCATACGTCACTTTCGAAAGCGGTCGTTCTGCGCTGGTTATTCAGACGTTGTCTAATGGCGCGGTTCGTCAGGTAGCGTCGTTCCCACGTCACAACGGTGCACCTGCGTTTTCTCCGGATGGCAGCAAACTGGCGTTTGCCCTGTCTAAAACCGGTAGCCTGAACCTGTATGTCATGGACATTGGTTCCGGTCAGATCCGTCAGGTGACGGATGGTCGCAGCAACAACACGGAACCTACCTGGTTCCCGGACAGCCAAAACCTGGCCTTTACCTCTGACCAGGCCGGTCGTCCGCAGGTATATAAAGTTAACGTCAACGGCGGTGCTCCGCAGCGTATTACCTGGGAAGGTTCGCAAAACCAGGATGCGGATGTGAGCAGCGACGGTAAGTTTATGGTAATGGTAAGCTCAGCCAATGGTCAGCAGCACATTGCCAAACAAGATCTGGTAGCGGGTGGCGTACAAGTCCTGTCGTCAACGTTCCTGGATGAAACGCCAAGTCTGGCACCTAACGGCACTATGGTAATCTACAGCTCTTCTCAGGGGATGGGATCCGTGCTGAATTTGGTTTCTACAGATGGGCGTTTCAAAGCGCGTCTTCCGGCAACTGATGGTCAGGTTAAATTCCCTGCCTGGTCGCCGTATCTGTGATAATAAATAATTGATTAATAAAGGAATCATTGAAATGCAACTGAACAAAGTGCTGAAAGGGCTGATGATTGCTCTGCCTGTTATGGCTATTGCAGCGTGTTCTTCTAACAAGAACGCCAGCAATGACGGCAGCGAAGGCATGCTGGGTGCCGGCACTGGTATGGATGCAAACGGCAGCGGCAACATGTCTTCTGAAGAGCAAGCGCGTCTTCAGATGCAACAGCTGCAGCAGAACAACATCGTTTACTTCGATCTGGACAAGTACGATATCCGTTCTGACTTCGCTGCAATGCTGGATGCTCACGCTAACTTCCTGCGTAGCAACCCGTCTTACAAAGTCACCGTAGAAGGTCATGCGGACGAACGTGGTACTCCTGAGTACAACATCTCCCTGGGTGAGCGTCGTGCGAACGCCGTTAAGATGTACCTGCAGGGTAAAGGCGTTTCTGCTGACCAGATCTCCATCGTTTCTTACGGTAAAGAAAAACCTGCAGTACTGGGTCATGACGAAGCGGCTTACGCCAAAAACCGTCGCGCCGTACTGGTTTACTAAGAGAATTGCATGAGCAGTAACTTCAGACATCACCTGTTGAGTCTGTCGTTACTGGTTGGCATAGCGGCCCCTTGGGCCGCTTTTGCACAGGCGCCAATCAGTAGTGTCGGCTCAGGCTCGGTCGAAGACCGTGTCACTCAACTTGAGCGTATTTCTAACGCTCACAGTCAGCTTTTAACCCAACTCCAGCAACAACTCTCCGATAATCAGTCCGATATCGATTCCCTGCGTGGTCAAATTCAGGAAAATCAATATCAACTGAATCAGGTTGTTGAGCGACAGAAGCAGATATTGCTGCAAATGAATAATCTTGGCAGCGGTAGTGCGCCTGCGGCACAGTCTACAGGTGGCGATCAGAGTGGGGCGGCAACCCCTGCACCTGATGCGGGAGCAGCAGCAACGTCAGGGGCTCCCGTGCAAACTGGCGATGCGAATACCGATTACAATGCAGCGATTGCTCTGGTGCAGGATAAATCCCGCCAGGATGACGCAATTGAAGCATTTCAGAACTTCATCAAAAAGTACCCGGACTCTACTTACCTGCCCAATGCGAATTACTGGCTGGGTCAGTTGAATTACAACAAGGGTAAAAAAGATGATGCTGCGTTCTATTTTGCTTCGGTAGTTAAAAACTTCCCAAAATCACCTAAGGCTGCAGACGCGATGTATAAAGTCGGCGTCATCATGCAGGACAAAGGTGACACAGCAAAAGCTAAAGCGGTTTATCAGCAGGTTATCACTAAATATCCTGGCACTGATGGCGCGAAACAAGCGCAAAAACGCCTTGGCGCGATGTAATGACCACCATGCGACCAGAAATCGTGTTATTTCTGGTCGTGTCGTGTGATTCCTAAGCAGTTGAGTTATTTACATCGAAATTTTTGTTGCGCTAAAATCTGAAATCAGTAATATATGCCGCCGTTGCCAAGGGATATCAAACAGCCCGAAAGCGGCGAAAAAAGTGGGGCGTTAGCTCAGTTGGTAGAGCAGTTGACTTTTAATCAATTGGTCGCAGGTTCGAATCCTGCACGCCCCACCACTTAATGCAGTATCCAGCGTAGTATCGGGTGATTAGCTCAGCTGGGAGAGCACCTCCCTTACAAGGAGGGGGTCGGCGGTTCGATCCCGTCATCACCCACCACTCGGGGCGTTAGCTCAGTTGGTAGAGCAGTTGACTTTTAATCAATTGGTCGCAGGTTCGAATCCTGCACGCCCCACCAACTTTAACATTGTACTTAGGTGTTAAACGTGAAGGATAACGTTGCTTTAGCAACGGCCCGTTAGGGCGAGACGAAGTCGAGTCATCCTGCACGCCCCACCAATTCTTATATTGGTGTCGAGTAAAGAATTTTTCAGGTGACATCCGAGCGGGTCGTTAGCTCAGTTGGTAGAGCAGTTGACTTTTAATCAATTGGTCGCAGGTTCGAATCCTGCACGACCCACCATCCTGAATAATTGAAGCAGTAAACCCCATACGGGGGCGTTAGCTCAGTTGGTAGAGCAGTTGACTTTTAATCAATTGGTCGCAGGTTCGAATCCTGCACGCCCCACCAGTGTAAAAAGGCGCCCTAAAGGCGCCTTTTTGCTATCTGCGATTTATAAGATTGCCTGATGTCCTTTGCTTATCAGCCTACAGACGACACTACTCGTGTAGGCCGGATAAGACGTCAGACGCCATCCGGCATTCATCACACGCAATTATTGTGACTTTTCTGCGCCAATCCGCTATCTTGTTTAGCATACAAAACAAATCAAACCGAATATGGCGTGCGTCACGCTTTTAATCGGTTATTTCGTTAAGTCAGTGAAACGAGAAAGCAAGATGAGCGTGATATTTGATCCAGAAGCAGCAATTTATCCGTTTCCGCCGAAGCCAGTACCGCTAAGTGTGGATGAAAAGCAATTTTATCGTGAAAAAATTAAGCGCCTGCTGAAAGAGCGTGATGCCGTTATGGTCGCGCATTATTACACCGATCCTGAAATTCAGCAGTTAGCGGAAGAGACCGGGGGCTGTATTTCTGATTCTCTGGAGATGGCGCGGTTCGGTGCAAAGCATTCTGCCTCTACGCTGCTGGTTGCGGGCGTGAGGTTTATGGGAGAAACTGCCAAAATTCTCAGCCCGGAAAAGACCATCCTGATGCCGACCTTACAGGCGGAATGTTCATTAGATCTGGGCTGTCCGATTGACGCGTTCAGCGCATTTTGCGACGCGCATCCGGATCGTACCGTGGTGGTTTACGCCAATACCTCTGCTGCCGTTAAAGCACGTGCGGACTGGGTCGTGACTTCCAGTATCGCGGTTGAACTTATTGAACATCTTGATAGTTTAGGTGAAAAAATCATCTGGGCTCCGGACAGACATTTGGGCAACTACGTGCAAAAACAGACCGGCGCAGACGTGCTCTGTTGGCAGGGCGCCTGTATCGTCCACGACGAGTTTAAAACCCAGGCTTTAACACGCATGAAAGGGCTTTACCCTGATGCCGCGGTGCTGGTGCACCCGGAGTCCCCTCAATCTATCGTTGATATGGCAGATGCGGTTGGCTCAACCAGCCAGCTCATCAACGCGGCTAAATCGTTACCGCATAAGCAGTTGATTGTGGCGACTGACCGGGGCATTTTTTACAAAATGCAGCAGGCCGTTCCGGATAAAGAGCTGCTTGAAGCTCCGACGGCTGGCGAGGGGGCAACCTGTCGCAGCTGTGCGCATTGTCCGTGGATGGCGATGAATGGCCTGAAAGCGATTGCTGAGGGCCTGGAACATGGCGGCGCGGCTCATGAGATACATGTTGAGGACTCGCTGAGAGAAGGGGCGCTGTTGCCGTTAAACCGTATGTTGGAATTTGCGGCTACACTTCGAGCGTAATTATTTATTTTTGCTCTGGGGGAAAAGATGGACTTTTTTAGCACGCAGAACATTCTGGTACATATTCCGATTGGCGCGGGTGGTTACGATTTGTCGTGGATCGAAGCCGTGGGGACGATCGCCGGGTTGCTGTGTATTGGCCTG
Source organism: Citrobacter sp. Cb080 (assembly GCF_030334745.1). Lineage (NCBI taxonomy): Bacteria > Pseudomonadati > Pseudomonadota > Gammaproteobacteria > Enterobacterales > Enterobacteriaceae > Citrobacter > Citrobacter sp. Cb080. The sequence goes on from NZ_JAOWDG010000069.1 coordinate 148,923, forward strand.
GCGAGCCTTGAGAAAATCAGCAATTACTTCTTCGGTCTGATAAACGTCACGCTGTTTGCAATTATCTTCTTTCAGATCCAGCTCTATGCCAGCTTGTTGCTGCAAGTTTTCTTCTTTGCCGCAAATATCTACGGCTGGTATGCCTGGTCCCGGCAAACCAACCAGCATGAAGCGGAACTGAAAATTCGCTGGCTACCGCTTCCAAAAGCGATCGGCTGGCTGGCGGCTTGCGTGGTGGCGATCGGCCTGATGTCGATCTATATCGATCCGGTCTTTGCGTTCCTGACAGGCATTGCGGTGAATATTATGCAGGCATTGGGATTACAGGTTGTTGTGCCTGAACTACAACCCGATGCATTCCCGTTCTGGGACTCCTGCATGATGGTGCTGTCGATTGCGGCGATGATCCTGATGACGCGCAAATACGTTGAAAACTGGCTGCTGTGGGTGATCATTAACGTCATTAGCGTGGTGATCTTTGCCCTGCAAGGCGTATATGCCATGTCGCTGGAATATATGCTCCTGACGGTTATCGCCCTGAACGGTAGCAGGATGTGGATTAACAGCGCGCGTGAGCGGGGTTCCCACGCGCTTTCTCATTAATGGTGATGATGTGAATGGCCGGACACGCCCTGATACAGGTGACAGTCCGGCCCATTGCACGGCTGATACTCCATTTGGATTGTGGCGTGTTCAATCTGGTAGTGATGGATAAGGAAATGCTGAATACGCTCCAGCAACGCATCGTGATCGTGTGGCGGGATCACCTGAACATGCAGTGTCATTACCGGTTTTTCGCCCACCATCCAGACATGGACATGGTGAACGTTGCGGACTTCAGGGATATCCCGGCTGAGATGGCGCTGCAGTGCGGCGATATCCAGCGTCAGCGGGGCACCTTCCAGTAATTCATTAACGCTATCTTTTAGCAATCGCCAGGCGCTACGCAGCACCAGCACGGAAACCAGAATCGAGAGAATTGGGTCCGCGGGTGTCCAGCCCGTCCAGATAATAATCAGCGCAGCGATGATTGCCCCGACAGAGCCGAGTAAATCGCCCATCACATGCAGCGCCGCGGCGCGGACGTTCAGATTTTTCTCTTCACTGCCGCGATGTAAAACCCAAAAAGCGAGCACGTTGGCCAGTAGACCCGCGACAGCAATAACCATCATCATGCCGCCAGCCACGGGGCGAGGCGTCTGGAAGCGCTCAATCGCCTCCCAGACGATTAAAATGGTGATAACGACCAATGCGATGGCATTAACAAATGCGGCCAGCGTCGTGAGCCTCAGCCAGCCGAAGGTGTGTCGTATTGTGGGCGGGCGACGGGAAAACCGGACGGCCAGCAGCGCGAAAAGCAGCGCCGCAGCATCCGTGAGCATATGCCCGGCGTCGGCCAGCAAGGCCAGTGAACCAGAAAGTATTCCACCCACCACTTCAACCAACATAAATCCGGCTGTAATGCAGAATGCGAACATCAGTCGGCGGGCATTATTGTCCTTGGGTTGCTCAGAGGAAGTATGAGTATGTGCGTGCGCCATTATGCCATCCCTTTGTTATTCTCATCTTTACTGTATGCCATCATACCGTTTTTGGGATGATAAAATTAAAAAGGAGAGCTATTGCTCTCCCGTTATTAGCTTTAATTTCAGCGTTACTGCGTGGTGCCATCAGTTTTTGTGTCAACATCATTGTTGATGCCGTTTCCGGTCTCAACCTTCTTATTCACATCAGGGCAGCGACCGTCCTTACACATCGTGTTTTTGTGCATCTCATCTTTGGTCATCCCTTCATGGTTCATTGATGAACCGTCCGGGTGCAGCATTGTGCCACCTGAATTCACGTTACTGTTGTCGACATTATTTGGTGCCACGTTTTCGCGGGCGTCTGGGGCGACTTGTCCTGCATCAGCCGAGGAATTTGCCTGACCGTTATTGGACTGCGCGTTGCTTTCTGCAGCCAGTGCCGCGCCGCTGGCGAGGCTAAGTGTAGCGGTAAGGAAGAGTGAAGCCAGCTTTGTCATATGCATATTATGCTCCTGTTAAGGTCGATATGTCGGATAACGTCTTCCAACAGTGCATGTGCCAGTTACATCATTAATATGTGGTTAATCGTTTTGCTATGGAAATTAAAACCAGCATAGAATCTTGAAATCTATGAAAATTAAAGCTGTTACAGTTAGAAATTGTAGTTTGGATCTCGTTTTTCGCTACTTTATTGCGTTTTTTTGGCCAATTCCAGGATTAATCCGTCCAAAGTGTAAAACCCCGTTTACACTTTATGACTGAAGATATAGATTGGAGGGATTGCATTCATTTATATAAGTATGGCAACGCTGGAATAATCATGAATTATCAGAACGACGATTTACGCATTAAAGAGATCAACGAGTTATTACCACCAGTCGCACTGCTGGAAAAATTCCCCGCTACTGAAAATGTCGCCAATACGGTGGCCCATGCCCGTAAGGCGATTCATAAAATTCTGAAAGGGAGCGACGATCGCCTTCTGGTGGTGATTGGGCCGTGCTCTATTCATGATCCGGCAGCTGCCAAAGAGTATGCCACTCGTCTGCTGGCGCTGCGCGAAGCGTTAAAAGGTGAGCTTGAAATCGTCATGCGCGTCTATTTTGAAAAACCGCGTACCACCGTTGGCTGGAAAGGGCTTATCAACGACCCGCACATGGACAATAGCTTCCAGATCAATGATGGGCTGCGCATTGCGCGTAAACTGCTGCTGGATATCAACGACAGCGGATTGCCGACTGCGGGTGAATTCCTCGATATGATCACCCCACAATATCTCGCCGATCTGATGAGCTGGGGCGCGATTGGGGCACGTACAACAGAATCTCAGGTGCACCGCGAGCTGGCATCGGGTCTGTCCTGCCCGGTTGGTTTTAAAAACGGAACCGATGGCACCATCAAAGTGGCGATTGATGCAATCAACGCTGCTGGGGCACCGCACTGCTTCCTGTCTGTCACCAAATGGGGTCATTCAGCGATCGTGAATACCAGTGGTAATGGCGATTGCCATATCATTCTGCGCGGTGGCAAAGAGCCGAACTACAGCGCTCAGCACGTTGCGGACGTGAAAGAAGGTCTGGTCAAAGCAGGACTCTCTGCGCAAGTGATGATCGACTTCAGCCATGCCAACTCCAGCAAGCAGTTCAAAAAGCAGATGGATGTTGCGAAAGATGTTTGCGGACAAGTCGCCGGTGGCGAAAAAGCAATTATTGGCGTGATGATCGAAAGCCATTTGGTGGAAGGTAATCAGAATCCGGATAGCGGTGAGCCGCTAACCTACGGTAAGAGCATCACCGACGCCTGCATTGGTTGGGAAGATACCGATGCGGTGCTGCGTCAACTGGCGGATGCGGTAAAAGCGCGTCGCGGTTAACCAAGTCCCCTGGGCCTGAGAAGCGTAGCGCCATCAGGCATTCCGTTGCAGACTGCCGGATGGGGCGATGTCTTATCCGGCCTACATTTTCTGGTCGTGCCGAAATAAAAAAGCGTGGAGGAATCCACGCTTTGTCTTTAACTTACCGCGAAAATTACTTCGCTTTACCCTGGTTCGCAACGGCCGCCGCTTTTGCTGCGATCTCGTCAGCGTTACCCAGATAGTAGTGTTTGATCGGCTTGAAGTTTTCGTCGAACTCATACACCAGCGGTACGCCGGTCGGGATGTTCAGTTCAAGGATCTCATCTTCGCCCATGTTATCAAGGTATTTAACCAGCGCACGCAGAGAGTTACCGTGAGCGGCGATAATTACGCGCTCACCGCTTTTCATGCGCGGCAGAATGGTTTCATTCCAGTAAGGGATAACGCGATCGATGGTCAGCGCCAGGCTTTCGGTAACCGGTAACTCTTTGTCGGTCAGCTTCGCATAACGCGGATCGTGACCCGGGTAACGCTCGTCGTCTTTGGTCAGTTCCGGCGGGGTAACCGCAAAGCCGCGACGCCACTGCTTAACCTGCTCATCACCGTATTTTTCCGCGGTTTCTGCTTTGTTCAAACCCTGCAGCGCACCGTAATGGCGTTCGTTCAGTTTCCAGGATTTCTCAACCGGCAGCCAGGCCTGATCCAGTTCGTCCAGTACGTTCCACAGGGTGTGGATGGCACGTTTCAGCACGGAGGTATAAGCAAAATCAAAGCTGTAGCCTTCCTCTTTCAGCAGTTTTCCTGCCGCTTTTGCTTCGCCCACGCCTTTCTCGGACAGATCAACATCATACCAACCGGTAAAACGGTTTTCGTTGTTCCACTGACTTTCACCGTGACGTACCAGAACCAGCTTAGTTACAGCCATACATTCACTCCTATAAATCACATCGAATGATAATAATTCTCATTATATTGCCGTAATGTGTAAGCGGCAATGCTTACGCATAACCATAGCGAAAATAGCGCTACAGTGTAAGGTTCTTGTGAACTCAAGGTTGCGATTTTGTCTTTGAGTGGTGGGGATTTGAGCGGTTCTACTGTGATTAACAAGCACCAGGCCCGAAAAGATACGTCATCGGGCCTGGGAGGGGAAACGATCAAGCTGGAATAAACTGATATTCCGTCACGCTGGCATACTCTTCACCCGGACGCAGGAAACAATCCGCCTGTGGCCACTCTGGGTGGTTCGGGCTGTCCGGCAGAAATTCACTTTCCAGCGCCAGGCCTTGCCAGTCTTCGTAGGCCTCTGGCCCGCGGGAAGGTGTACCACCGAGGAAGTTACCGGAGTAAAACTGCAATGCCGGGGCCGAGGTGTAGACCACCATCTGCAGTTTTTCATCCTGTGACCACAACTGAGCGACCGGCGTACGCGCATTGCCCTGTGCCTGAAGCAGGAAGGCGTGATCGTAACCTTTCACCTTGCGCTGATCGTCATCGGCCAGAAATTCACTACTGATGATTTTAGGGGTGCGGAAATCGAACGTGCTACCGGCGACGGATTTCAGTCCATCATGCGGGATACCCATTTCGTCAACCGGTAAGTACTCGTCCGCCAGAATTTGCAGCTTATGCTGGCGCACATCCGTTTTATCGCCGTCGAGGTTAAAATAGACGTGATTTGTCAGATTCACCGGGCAGGGTTTATCGACCGTGGCACGATAAGTTATCGAAATACGATTATCATCAGTCAGGCGATACTGCGCGGTGGCGCAAAGATGGCCTGGGAAGCCCTGATCGCCATCGTCAGACGTTAAGGCGAACAGCACCTGACGGTCATTCTGATTGACTATCTGCCAGCGACGTTTGTCGAAACCGTCCGGCCCGCCGTGTAGTTGGTTATTGCCCTGACTCGGCAGTAATTCAACGGTTTCGCCAGCAAAGGTATAGCGGCTGTTGGCGATACGGTTCGCGTAGCGGCCAATCGAAGCCCCCAGAAATGCAGCCTGTTCCGGGTATTGTTCCGGGCTGGCGCAGCCGAGTAATGCTTCGCGCACGCTACCATCGCTAAGCGGTATACGCGCAGAGAGCAGGGTAGCCCCCCAGTCCATGAGCGTGACTACCATCCCTGCGTCATTGCGCAGGGTGAGCAGGCGAAACGGTTGACCGTCCGGAGCCTGCACGGGGATTTCGTTTAACATTGTCCGGCTCCTTGTGAAGGTTTGCAGACGTAGAATGTTTCTTTAATACCGGTTTTTGCCTCGTACTGTGCGGCGACAGCCTGCTGAACGGCAGGAACCAAATCTTGCGGGATCAGCGCCACGATGCAGCCGCCGAAGCCGCCGCCGGTCATCCGCACACCGCCTTTATCACCGATGGTCGCTTTGACAATCTCTACCAGCGTATCAATTTGCGGCACCGTGATTTCAAAGTCATCGCGCATTGAGGCGTGAGATTCCGCCATCAGCTGGCCCATGCGCAGCAGGTCGCCTTTTTCCAGTGCCTGTGCGGCTTCAACGGTACGCGCATTTTCCGTGATGACGTGGCGCACGCGTTTGGCAACAATCGGATCCAGCTCGTGGGCGACAGCGTTAAACGCTTCGAGGCTGACATCACGCAGCGCTGGCTGCTGGAAGAAACGCGCGCCAGTTTCACACTGTTCGCGACGGGTGTTGTATTCGCTGCCGACCAGCGTGCGTTTAAAGTTGCTGTTGATGATCACCACCGCTACACCCTCGGGCATAGAAATGGCTTTGGTGCCCAGCGTACGGCAGTCGATCAGCAGCGCATGATCTTTCTTGCCAAGTGCGGAGATCAGCTGATCCATGATGCCGCAGTTACAACCGACAAACTGGTTTTCAGCTTCCTGGCCATTCAGGGCAATCTGCGCGCCGTCGAGCGGCAGATGATAGAGTTGCTGGAATACCGTACCAACAGCGACTTCCAGTGAGGCAGAAGAGCTTAAGCCCGCACCCTGCGGGACGTTACCGCTGATCACCAGATCCGCGCCGCCAAAGGCGTTATTGCGCTTTTGCAGATGCTTTACCACGCCACGCACGTAGTTTGACCACTGCTGGCTGTCGTGGGCGATAATCGGCGCATCGAGAGAGAACTCATCAACCTGATTGTCGTAATCAGCGGCGATGACGCGTACTTTTCGATCGTCGCGTGCCGCGCAGCTGATGACGGTTTGATAGTCGATGGCGCAGGGCAGAACGAAGCCGTCGTTATAATCGGTATGTTCGCCGATCAGGTTTACACGACCCGGTGCCTGAATAGTATGGGTGGCAGGGTAGCCAAACGTTTCTGTAAACAGAGATTGTGTTTTTTCTTTCAGACTCATTATTTACACTCCGGATTCGCGAAAATGGATGTCGCTGACCGCACGCAGTCGCTCAGCCGCTTGTTCTGCAGTCAGATCTCGCTGGGTTTCTGCCAGCATTTCATAACCGACCATAAATTTACGCACGGTCGCGGAACGCAGCGGCGGCGGGTAAAAGTGCGCGTGCAACTGCCAGTGTTCGTTTTCTTCACCGTTAAACGGCGCGCCGTGCCAGCCCATGGAGTAGGGGAATGAGCACTGGAACAGGTTGTCGTAACGACTGGTCAGTTTTTTCAACGCCAGCGCCAGGTCAGCACGCTGCTCGTTGGTCAAATCGGTAATACGCAGCACATGCGCTTTCGGCAGCAGCAGCGTTTCGAACGGCCACGCGGCCCAGTAAGGGACAACCGCCAGCCAGTGCTCAGTTTCAACGACCGTACGGCTGCCGTCTGCCAGTTCACGCTGGACGTAATCAACGAGCATCGGCGCGCCCTGTTCGGCGAAGTATGCTTTCTGTAGGCGATTTTCACGTTCAGCTTCGTTGGGCAAAAAGCTGTTGGCCCAAATTTGACCGTGCGGGTGCGGGTTCGAGCACCCCATCGCCGCGCCTTTATTCTCAAATACCTGCACCCAGGGATAGGTTTTCCCTAAGTCTTCGGTCTGCTCCTGCCACGTTTTTACGATTTCTGTCAGCGCAGGGACGCTGAGTTCTGGCAGCGTTTTGCTGTGATCGGGCGAGAAGCAAATTACGCGGCTGGTACCGCGCGCGCTCTGGCAACGCATCAACGGATCGTGACTGTCTGGCGCGTCCGGGGTATCGGACATCAGCGCCGCAAAATCATTGGTAAAAACATAGGTTCCGGTGTAATCCGGATTTACATCACCGGTAACGCGCGTATTGCCAGCACACAGGAAACAGTCCGGGTCATGTGCAGGCAGTACCTGCTTAGACGGGGTTTCCTGCGCCCCTTGCCACGGACGTTTGGCGCGATGCGGTGATACGAGGATCCACTGCCCGGTGAGCGGGTTAAAACGGCGATGTGGATGATCGACAGGATTGAATTGCGTCATGATTGGTCCTTAATCCGAATATCCTTGCGGGTGGCGTGACTGCCAGTGCCAGGTGTCTTGTGCCATTTCATCCAGTGTGCGGGTCACGCGCCAGTTAAGCTCGCGATCGGCTTTGCTGGCATCTGCCCAGTAAGCCGGAAGATCGCCATCACGGCGCGGGGCGAAATGGTAATTAATGGGTTTACCGCAGGCTTTGCTGAAGGCGTTGACCACGTCCAGTACGCTGCTGCCGATGCCTGCTCCGAGGTTGTAAATATGCACACCCTGTTTGCCCGCCAGTTTTTCCATCGCGACGACGTGGCCGTCGGCGAGATCCATCACGTGGATGTAGTCGCGAACGCCGGTGCCATCTTCAGTTGGGTAGTCGTTGCCAAATATGGCAAGGGACTCGCGGCGGCCCACGGCAACTTGTGCGATGTAAGGCATCAGGTTGTTGGGAATACCTTGCGGATCTTCCCCCATATCGCCCGACGGATGAGCACCAACCGGGTTAAAGTAGCGCAGTAAGGCGATACTCCAGTCGGGGTGTGCTTTTTGCAGGTCGGTCAGGATTTGTTCTACCATCAGCTTGCTTTTGCCGTACGGACTTTGCGGCGTGCCGGTAGGGAAGCTTTCAACGTAAGGAATTTGTGGCTGATCGCCATAGACGGTCGCGGAGGAACTAAAAATGAAGTTTTTCACGTTGGCTGCGCGCATTGCATTCACCAGACGCAGGGTGCCATTGACGTTGTTGTCATAGTACTCCAACGGCTTGGCAACCGATTCTCCAACGGCTTTTAAACCCGCAAAATGGATGACCGTGTCAATGGCATGATCGTGCAGAATCTCGGTTATCAGCGCTTCGTTACGGATATCCCCTTCCACGAAGGTCGGCTGCTTGCCACCTAAACGCTCAATGACGGGCAAAACGCTGCGTTTGCTGTTGCAGAGATTGTCCAGGATCACCACCTCGTGACCGTTTTTCAACAACTGCACGCAAGTGTGGCTTCCAATGTAACCGCTACCACCTGTAACCAATACTCTCATAATTCGCTCCGTTAAGCCTATGGTATGCAATAACCATAGCATAACAAAGATACGAAAAGTGTGACATGGAATAAATTAGTGGAATCGTTTACACTCCATAAGTTTCACGCATTTTTAATGGTTATTTTATTTTAAATCATTATGTTAGGTTGTTATTTCAGCGTTTGTCTGAAAAAAAGCAGAAAAAAAGGGCGTGATAAACGCCCTGCAATGAAAACTAACGCAGAGACGTTAGTCGATAGGCGTAGATGTCGTTCTCGGGCACAAACTCCAGTCGATGGGTAATGCAGGCTGGGGCATCTTCGGCGTGGTGAGAGACGAACAGCAGTTGAGTTTCACCTTCACCGATTAGCACATCCACAAAACGGCGAATCAGTTGGCGATTGAGCGGATCTAACCCTTGCAAAGGCTCGTCAAGGATCAACAACGTCGGGTGTTTAACCAGCGCGCGAACAATCAGTGCCAGCCGCTGCTGTCCCCAGGAAAGACTATGAAATGGCGCATCCGCGGTACGTTTATCGAAGCCAAGGATATCCAGCCACTGTTGCACCAACTTGTGCTGCCTGTCGGAAACGGCCTGATAGATGCCGATTGAATCAAAATAACCAGAGAGAATAACGTTGCGAACTGTGGTACTCACCCGGTAATCCAGATGCAGACTGCTGCTGACGTAGCCGATGTGTTTTTTGATATCCCAGATAGTTTCACCGCTGCCACGGCGACGGCCAAACAGGGTCAGGTCGTTGCTGTAACCTTGGGGGTGATCGCCGGTGATTAAACTGAGCAGAGTTGATTTTCCCGCTCCGTTGGGGCCGACGATTTGCCAGTGTTCCCCCGGATTTACCTGCCAGCTCAAATGGTGAAGGATAGGGCGATCGTTATACGAGACCGTGCCATCGTTAAGCACAATTCGCGGCTCGTTATCTGACAACGTACGGCGCACCGAAGGCTCGTCCGGCTCAGGTAACTGAATTCCTTCCAGCTGCTCGCTATGGGCAAGCTGAGCGATTAATGCCTGTTGCAGAAGGTCGGTTTTTGCGCCGGTTTCTGTCAGTGTGCAATCGGCAAGTACGCCAGCAAACTGCACGAACTCGGGAATTTCATCAAAGCGGTTAAGTACCAGCACCAGCGTAAAGCCGGCCTGATGCAACTCAGCGAGCAGTTCTGCTAACTGACGGCGTGACGCCACGTCCAGCCCGTCAAAGGGCTCATCAAGGATCAGTAAATCCGGCGCGGACATTAACGCCTGACAGAGCAGGGTTTTACGTGTTTCACCGGTGGAAAGGTATTTGAAACGCCTGTTGAGCAGGGAAGAAATGCCAAACTGCCGCGCCAACGCAGCGCAGCGGGCGGGATCGTTGACCTCATCCTGGATGATTTCGGCGGTGGTGCGCCCGGTGTCGTCTTCACCGGGACTAAGAAGATCGGTGTTGTTTCGCTGCCACTCGTCGCTGACTAGCTTTTGTAGCTGCTCAAAGGAGAGTCGGGTAATACGCGTGAACTGACAGTGGCGCTCGCCTTTCAGAAGCGGCAGTTCTCCCGCCAGTGCGCGGGCCAGCGCGGATTTCCCGCTCCCGTTAGCGCCAACAAACGCCCAGCTATCACCCGCGTTTAACGTCAACGCATCTAACTGGAGCGTTTTTGTGTCGCTAAGACGAAACGTGCCTTGCGAAATTTGCAACGATGACATTTTGTATCCCATTATTTGCAGCGATTAATAACAGGGATACGTGTTCTTCAGGCTGATGTCAATCTACTCAGCACAGCGTGGCGATAATCACTCTGTCAGCATTAAACCAGGCGGTGACGTTAGCGCCTTCTTGCAGCGTTGCGGCGTCTTGGGCCGGAACGGTGGCGCACAGCGTCTGGCCGTCTGGTAACGTCATCAGCACTTCACACTGTTCCGCACCGCGTTCAATATGGCTAATCGTGCCCTGCAACTGGTTATCGGCGGCCTGAGCGATGGCGTCGTCCTGAGTGATTCCCACCCATGGCGCTTTCAGCAGAATCAGTACTTCTTTGCCTTCCTCAAGACCCAGACGCTCGCCGCTTTGCGCAGTGATCGCCACTTTCAGGCGCGTTTCGCCATCGGCCAGCAGGACGTCGACATGCTGCTGGACCTGATCGTGGTCGCGGGCGGTGATTGTGCCAAACCATTGGTTACGGGCGCTGGTTTGCAGTGAAAATCGAGAGATAGCCGCCAGCAGGCTATTGAGCGGTAGCGCATCGTCATCGCTCAAAACATCAAAGGCTTTTTGTTGGATCTGCGCCAGCAAATCATACAACTGGATTAAGCGTTGGCCGTAGCGCGTTAATACCGCGCCGCCGCCGCCTTTGCCGCCGGTGGCGCGCTCAACCAGCGTCTGCTCGCTGAGTTGGTTCATTTCGTTAATCGCATCCCAGGCGCTTTTGTAGCTAATACCTGCATCCTTCGCGCCCTGACTGATAGAACCGGAAAGCGCAATATGCTTAAGCAGAGAAATGCGACGGGGATCGGCAAACAGTTTTTGCTGAAGTTTCAGCGTAAGAAGGATTTCGGCCTGCATCACAAGCTCCTGGCAAAAAAGGGTATTGTGACGGAAAACCGTGCCTGAGCAAAGCCGACCGCACAAAAGGGGAGTGCTTTTCTGCGTTATGTGGTTAGAATACAGCTAAGGACTACATCTGGAGTTGACCATGTTAGAGTTATTGAAAAGTCTGGTATTCGCCGTAATCATGGTACCTGTGGTAATGGCCATCATTCTGGGTCTGATTTACGGACTGGGTGAAGTGTTCAACATTTTCTCCGGTATCGGTCAAAAAGACCAGTCCAGACAGAATCATTGATTCCCCAAACGCCCGCTCAGTCGGGCGTTTATATTTTTTATGCCTTCCAACCCGTTTTCTCTGTCTACCGTTTCTCAAGATCCTGCTTTCCCTGCCGATATTTTCTTCGTGTAACCTCAAATTGGTATCAATAACCACTGGGAAAATCCTGGTTTACTCGTTATATTTGCGACTACATAACGAAACGCAAAGGAGTTACAGATGGCACGTACATGGTTACGCTTGTTTGCCGGGGCAACACTTTCTCTTACTGTTGCCGGGCATGCGCTGGCGGATGAAGGAAAAATTACTGTTTTCGCAGCGGCTTCACTGACTAACGCGATGCAGGATATTGCGACGCAATACAAAAAAGAGAAGAACGTTGACGTTGTCTCTTCTTTTGCGTCTTCTTCCACGCTGGCGCGCCAGATTGAAGCAGGCGCTCCGGCCGATCTGTTTATCTCTGCCGATCAGAAATGGATGGATTACGCGGTAGACAAAAAGTCGATTGATACCGCAACGCGTGAAACGCTGTTGGGTAACAGCCTGGTGGTTGTCGCACCGAAAGACAGTGCGCAGAAAGACTTCACCATCGACAGCAAAACCAACTGGACCCGTTTGTTAAATGGTGGGCGTCTGGCCGTTGGCGATCCGGAACATGTTCCGGCGGGCATTTATGCTAAAGAAGCGCTGCAAAAATTGGGGGCATGGGATACCCTGGCCCCGAAACTGGCACCTGCCGAAGATGTGCGCGGTGCGCTGGCGCTGGTAGAGCGTAACGAAGCGCCGCTGGGGATCGTCTATGGTTCCGATGCTGTCGCCAGCAAGGGCGTAAAAGTTGTTGCGACTTTCCCGGAAGATTCACACAAAAAAGTGGAATACCCTATCGCAATTGTTGATGGGCACAAAAACGCAACGGTCAGCGCGTTCTATAATTACCTGAAAGGACCGCAGGCTGCTGAAATCTTTAAACGTTATGGATTTACGACCAAGTAATGATACTGACCGATCCTGAATGGCAGGCCGTTATACTGAGCCTGAAAGTTTCTTCCCTGGCTGTGTTGTTTAGTCTGCCGTTTGGGATCTTCTTTGCCTGGCTGCTTGTGCGATGCAAGTTCCCGGGCAAAGCGCTGCTCGACAGCGTTCTGCATTTGCCGCTGGTACTGCCGCCGGTCGTGGTGGGCTATCTGCTGTTGGTCGCCATGGGACGCCGCGGATTCATTGGCGAATGGCTGTATGACTGGTTTGGCATTACCTTTGCCTTTAGCTGGCGCGGTGCGGTATTGGCTGCGGCGGTGATGTCTTTCCCGCTAATGGTACGGGCTATTCGTCTGGCGCTGGAAGGTGTCGATGTCAAGCTGGAGCAGGCGGCCCGCACGCTGGGCGCTGGACGCTGGCGCGTATTTGTCACGATTACTTTACCGCTGATGCTACCCGGCATTATTGTCGGTACGGTGCTGGCGTTCGCGCGTTCCCTCGGGGAATTTGGCGCAACGATTACCTTTGTCTCCAATATTCCTGGCGAAACCCGCACTATCCCGTCGGCGATGTATACCCTGATCCAGACCCCCGGCGGCGAAAGCGCGGCGGCAAGGTTATGTATCATTTCTATTGTGTTAGCGCTGATTTCACTGCTGATTTCTGAATGGCTGGCGCGTATTAGCCGTGAACGGACGGGGCGGTAATCATGCTGGAACTTAATTTCTCCCAGACGCTGGGGACGCATTGCCTGACGCTTAACGAAACGCTGCCAGCCAGTGGGATCACCGCTATTTTTGGCGTTTCCGGTGCGGGTAAAACCTCGCTGATTAACGCCATCAGCGGCCTGACGCAGCCGCAGTCCGGGCGCATCGTGCTTAACGGTCGGGTTTTGAACGACGTCGAGAACGGTATCTGTTTAACGCCCGAAAAACGCCGGGTGGGCTATGTTTTCCAGGATGCGCGCCTGTTTCCGCATTATAAAGTGCGCGGCAACCTGCGTTACGGTATGGCGAAAAGTATGGCCGGACAGTTTGATAAGCTGGTGGCCCTGTTGGGCATTGAATCGCTGCTTGACCGTCTGCCTGGCGGTCTTTCTGGCGGTGAAAAACAGCGCGTAGCCATCGGTCGGGCGCTGCTTACCGCGCCGGAACTGTTGTTGCTTGATGAGCCGCTAGCCTCGCTGGATATCCCGCGTAAGCGCGAACTGTTGCCTTACCTGCAACGCCTGGCGCGTGAAATTAATATTCCGATGCTGTACGTCAGCCACTCGCTCGATGAAATCTTGCACCTGGCTGACAAAGTGATGGTGCTGGAAAACGGGCAGGTCAAAGCGTTCGGATCGCTGGAAGATGTCTGGGGCAGCAGCGTGATGCACCCGTGGCTACCAAAGGAACAGCAAAGCAGCATTCTGAAAGTCAGCGTGCTGGAACATCATCCACATTACGCAATGACTGCACTGGCGCTTGGCGATCAGCATCTATGGGTCAATAAGCTGGATCAACCGCTGCAAACTGTGCTGCGTATTCGTATTCAGGCATCTGATGTTTCGCTGGTGCTTCAACCGCCGCAGCAGACCAGTATTCGTAACGTGCTGCGGGCGAAAGTCGCGCAGTGCTATGACGATAATGGTCAGGTGGAGGTTCAGCTTGAAGTGGGCGGTAAAACGCTGTGGGCGAGGATCAGCCCGTGGGCCAGGGATGAACTGGGTATCAAACCTGGCCTGTGGCTGTACGCGCAAATTAAGAGCGTATCGATTACCGCGTGATTACAGCAGGTGGGAGTAGATAAATTTCGCGATGCTGTCGGTGGTGTTGTCACCAATTACGATGTTGGCGCGGGCTTTGACCGCGTCGTCCGCATTACCCATCGCCACGCCGGTACCTGCGGCTTCCAGCATGCTGATATCGTTAAAGTTGTCACCAAAGGCAATGACGTTTTCCATTGACCCGCCCTGTGCTTCAATCCACTGGGTAAGGCGTCGTCCTTTGCTGTTGCCTTTACGGGCAATGTCGACCTGATCGTGCCAGGACCATTCACACTCCAGCCCCAACTGTTGTTCAACATGCTTACCAAACTGCTGCAGTTTCGGAATATCTTCGTCGGTGAGGGCAAATTTCCAGACGGCGTTAACGTCATGTGCGGCCTGCGCCAGCGAAGGCACCTGGGTGAAGGTCGGGCGCTGTTCCGGCGGCAGGGTTTGCGCCCAGTTAGCGGTACGCACCACATGCCCGGTTGGGCGCTCATACAGCATGGCCTCATCCACATACATCAGCCCGTGGATCTGATGTTCATCCAGCATTTCGATCAGCTGTAATGCCTGGTTTACCGGAAGGGGATCGGATTCCAGTACCGTTTTTGCCTGATAATCATACAAGTAGGTGCCGTTGCAGCAAATTGCAGGTGTATCCAGCGCCAGTGCCTGATAAAAAGGATGAATAGCAACGTGATGGCGACCTGTGACAATGATAAGTTGGTATCCTGCTTCTCTGGCGCGCGCGAGCGCTTCAACAGAGGATGGCAGCAAGGTTTTTTTCGGGGTCAACAGGGTACCGTCTAAATCCAGGGCAATCACGCGTGCGGTCATAGTTATTTCCAGATTAAGGTTGAGAATTTTATCTGCTGGAATGGTACACCGAGACGGGAGCCGGACAAAATTCTGCGCCTTAATTAAGCATTCACCGTTAAAAGCGTCTACCTTAGGCGTGTGTCAGGCAATTGCAGCCACCTGCCAAAAAGCAAAGGAGTATTCATGAAGCAAACCGTTTATACCGCCAGCCCTGAAAGTCAGCAAATCCACGTCTGGAGCCTGAATCATGATGGTTCTTTGACGCTGACGCAGGTGGTTGATGTGCCGGGTCAGGTACAGCCGATGGTCGTCAGCCCGGATAAGCGCTACCTCTATGTTGGCGTGCGCCCGGAGTTTCGCGTGTTGGCTTACCGCATTGCACCTGATGACGGTGCGCTGACCTTCGCGGCGGAGTCTGCGCTGCCGGGTAGCCCGACGCATATTTCTACCGATCATCAGGGACGTTTCGTGTTTGTCGGCTCTTATAACGCCGGGAGCGTGAGCGTCACGCGTCTGGAAGATGGCCTGCCGGTGGAACAGGTTGACGTGGTTGAAGGTCTGGACGGCTGCCACTCGGCCAACATCTCACCGGATAACCGTATCCTGTGGGTTCCGGCGTTGAAACAGGATCGTATCTGTCTGTTTGAGGTAAGCGATGATGGACATCTGGTGGCGCAGGAACCGGCTGAAGTGACCACCGTTGAAGGTGCTGGCCCGCGTCATATGACGTTCCATCCGAATAAGCAATTTGCCTACTGTGTGAATGAGCTGAACAGCTCCGTTGACGTCTGGGCGCTGAAAGATCCGTACGGCAAGATTGAGTGTGTGCAGACGCTGGATATGATGCCGGCTGATTTCACTGATACCCGTTGGGCAGCGGATATTCACATTACACCGGATGGTCGT
Source organism: Citrobacter sp. Cb080 (assembly GCF_030334745.1). Taxonomy (NCBI): domain Bacteria; kingdom Pseudomonadati; phylum Pseudomonadota; class Gammaproteobacteria; order Enterobacterales; family Enterobacteriaceae; genus Citrobacter; species Citrobacter sp. Cb080. Next base: position 164,978 of record NZ_JAOWDG010000069.1, read on the forward strand.
CATCTGTACGCCTGTGACCGCACCGCCAGCCTGATTACGATCTTTAGCGTGTCTGAAGATGGCAGCGTGCTGACCAAAGAGGGTTTCCAGCCTACTGAAACTCAGCCGCGCGGGTTTAATATCGATCACAGCGGTAAATACCTGATTGCTGCCGGGCAAAAATCGCACCATATCGCGGTGTATGAGATTGCTGGCGAGCAGGGGCTGCTGGCAGAGAAGGGGCGTTATGCAGTGGGGCAGGGACCGATGTGGGTCGTGGTGAACGCCTACTAACGCCATCAGTCAGAGCAGGAAAAGCCTGTTTAAAGATAAAAGCGAGGTTTACATCCGTGTGAACCTCGCGGGTAACAAATTAACTCATACGGCGCAGACGCCGCCGGTCAGCTATTAATAGCGCGTCTTGTAGGCACATATCTTCTTCAGATAACTTTCACTGGTTTCCCCAGCAGGGACGACTACATATTCAGGGAGTTCCTTAGGGCCTGATGAACATTTCCAGTCATATTTGCGAAGTTTAACCCCTACTCCACCGATACCCGAACCCATGTAATTATCCCTTGCCATGGGGGCGCGGGTGCCACCATCATGTATCTCCATATGGGCGACAGATTTAATGTCCACCTCCAGATAGTCAATATTTCTGAAATCCAAAATGCGACCGTATCCGTCGCTGTCGTTACGTTCCGGTTCATTCAAGTGGAGGTCGGACGCCACTGGGTTCATGTTTCTGAAAGAGGTAAAACCTTTCTCATAAAACGATTTCAGAATAGGGGGCGGATTCGAATCACCCGAGTCATTCGTTGAGGAGTCATTCGTTGAGAGAAATTCCATCTCATAGTTTTCTGGACTCACGCTGGTATATTTTATCGCTATAATGGGGAAAGTATAAAGAGAACCCGGATTACCCCGTTGAGCTTCAAACCCCATTACCTCAATAACCATATACTCCAGATTATTACTGGGGATATAGATATAGCCGCTGGGTTTACCTCCCGCAGCACCAGGACGTTGATAACCACCACAGTACAAGGAACCCGCATCTTCGCAGAGTTCTGGATCTTGCGTATTGAACATAGCAGAAAGCTGGACATCATTATCAGGCTCAGGCATGTCTGCTTTGTCCTCTATGTTATTTCCGCAATCTTTATATCCCAAATAAAACCCCCGAAAAAATCGCGTTCTCCTGCTATAATCAGTTCTATAATACTTTGGGTCGTAGCAATATATGTCATCGTTAGCTTTGGGTGAACCAAGCCAAGTGGATCCAGTAGCCGCACCGGTGTTAGAATAAACCCAGACTAACCCTTCCAGATGCTCCGATGATCCTAGTTGAAACAGTTTTCTATTACGGGCTGTGCTCTCATCATCGCCTTCAGCATTAGCCAAAGTAACGCTACACGGCGCACCGAACGAAAATGGACAATTTGGCAGATTCGGTCCAATAAAAGAAAATCGCGGACGCCCCCGCTCCTGATCGACGCCCTTGGTTTTCCAGTAAACATTCACGCCTGTGGTCTGATAGCGACCAAGCGATGGCATACCCAGACTGTTAAAATCACTCGAAACCTTAACGAGAAAATAATGTGATCCCGGCAGTTTCAGCGGTGGCTGCGGAGGCAGAAAGCCAAAATGCCCTTTGCTGTTCTCTGGCTCCTGAGTGTCGTCACTTGCCAACACACCAGGGTTAAAAAGCAGCGCAGCCGCCAGCAACCCCGCCGATAAAGCGATCCTTTTCTTTTTTTCCATTGTGTAGCTCCTTGTTATACAGCGGAAATAATCTGATATTTACCACTGCGCAACAGCACGACCTGATAGTTGCCAAACACCATACTACCTGGTGCCACGGTGCGCGTTTTGTTGTTAAACCGGACGGTAATCCGGGTTCCGCCCGGTCCCTGAGAAACCAGCACGACCCGAGGCTGAGCGTCGGATTTTTCTTCCGTGGACGCCCGCCCGGCGCGCGCCAGCAGCGGGGTGTTGTTCAGCAAGGGCTGCGGGTCGAGCGCCACGCCCCGCCAGGCAATTTCCAGATGCAGGTGCGGGCCGGTGCTAAAACCGCTGCTGCCGGATGCGGCGATCTCTTCGCCCGCCGTCAGCTTTTCGCCTTTTCGCACCCGCGTAGAGGCGAGATGAAAATAGCGGCTCTGCCAGCCGTCCGCATGACGGAGAGTGATAAAGTATCCGGTGCCGCGACCGTAGCCGCTCTCCACCACTTCGCCGTCGGCAATTGCATGCACGCTGCTGCCGAATGGCACAGGAATATCCATCCCTTTATGCTGCATCATGCGCCCCAGCACAGGGTGCAGGCGTTGTCCAAATCCTGAGCTGATCTGGCGCTTTGCCACGGGCCAGATAAAGCGTACCGGCGCGTTATCATCAATCACCTCCGCAGCGCTGGACGATATCTGCAGGTTCTCTTCTGACCACACTTGCGCCGCCTGTAATGACGGAACGAAAGCTTGCTGCCAGGCCTGCTCGCAGCTGGTCGTCGCCAGCGGCGCCATTGTCAGCCATATGCTCCATATCAGACACGACACGATCGACCCCCGTCAGAGCAGCAGTAAAAACGCGACCAGCGCGATAGCCGGACCGAACGGAATATAAAAGCGATGTTTGTCATCCTCTTGCGTATAAAAGAACCGCACACCGGCGTAAAACAGCAGCCCGGCCAGCGCCGAAAAGCAGAGTAATTCCGGCAGGCGCTGCCAGCCAAGCCATGCCCCGCAGGCGGCGTAGAGCTTGACGTCGCCGTAGCCCAGACCGTCGCGTTTGCACAACGTCTCCCACAGCTTCATCACGCCCCACAGCAATAACCAGGCGATGGCGACGCCATAAACCGCGTCCTTCACTCGCACCATGGAGTAGCCCGATGCGGCAAGCAGTAGCCCGCCCCAGAGCACGGTGAAGACCAGCGCGTCTGGCAGAATCAGATGTTTAAAATCGATAACCGCCGCGCTGTAGAGCACCATAAACAACAGCGCATATGCCAGCGCGAGCTGAGGAGACCATTGCGGCAGGTAAAACCAGGCCAGCGCCCCCCATACCAGCCCCATCGCCAGTTCAGAAATCGGATAAATAACCGGGATCGCAATGCCGCACTGGCGGCATTTGCCCTTCAGTAACAGCCAACTGAGAACCGGAATATTATCCCAGGGCTTAATATCTGATTTACAGGCAGGGCAGTGCGACGGCGGCCACCACAAATTAACAGCCGCCCCTTCTGAATCATCCTCATCTATTACGCCAAGCATCAGCGGCAGACGATAAATAATCACGTTGGCTAAGCTGCCAAACAGCAATCCAAGTGGGATAAAAATAGCCACCATCCATGGCATTAACAGTTCCATGATTTAATTTTCCTAAAAAGAACCGCTGGCGCCCATCGCCGCCAACTTGTCGCTGAGCGAAAACAACGCGGCAAAAACCCATATTACGCAACCGCCTAATATCAGCGTGGAGAGCGCTTTTAATAACCCGGAAAGTTTAGTGATATATTCCCGAATGTGTTCACGTGATTTATTCGATACCGCCAGCAGCACCTCATTAAACGAAGGTAGCGCGGCGTAAAGGCTGATATTGAGCAGCGTTTCCGTGTTCAGTAAACCCGAATTGAGCGCTTCTCCATAGCTGACGCCTGCCGCCATTTTCTTCTGCATCCCGGCCAGGTGCCAGCGCAGCCAGCGGCTGGAGTTCAGGTTAATAATGCTGAGCGCATCGTTGAGCGGAATGCCGTTTTTTAACATCAGCGCAAGGTTGTTGAGAAAAATAGAGGCGGTCAACTGCTTATACGTTGAGAACGGCATAATTCGGTCAAGAAACTGATTACGAATATTCCCGGTCATTTTACCCATCGCCGTTTTTATCACGGTAACCAGCGCAATAAAACCAATGAGGATATATATCCACAGCCCATTACACAGCGCCATCCCAAAAATATAGAGCGCGCTGGTGACGCCAGGCCATTTTTCAACCGGTACAACGCCTTCAAAAGCCGGGAACACCTTATAGGCATAACCCGCAATTACCACCAGCGACAGGACCAGCATAATGAGCGGGAAGGTGATGGCGCCGACGATTTTCTTGCGCAGTTCATCGTTATAATTAATCACGTTTACCAGGGTGATAAAACCGTCGGCCAGGCTGCCGCTGCGCTCCGCCGCGTTAATCACGCTCAGTTCAGATTCAGGGACCAGCCCCTCGAAAACCATTGCAATGGAGGTGGTTTTCGCCATTTTCGCGGTCAGCTCTTCCAGACGTTTAGCAAATCCTTTGCCGAGCAGTTTTTCCCCTTCCGCGCGTAATTTTTGCAACGCGTCATACAACGGAAGTTCAGCGTTAATCATGTCCGCGCAAAACTGATAAAGATAAATACGCTGTTTCTTACCGAATTTTTTCAACTATTACCTCCAGCTCTTCCTGAACGATTTGCCCAAACTCCATTTGAAACCAGGTCGCGCACACGCGTCCCTGAAGTACCGCCGCCATCGTTTTTTCTTTAATTTCGAATCCTTCACTCAGGTCGGTCTGTTTTAATCGCTTCGCGCGCCAGATGGTATAAACTTTAAGCCACTTCTGTTCGGCAATGGCCTCCAGCTCGTCATACACCGGCAGCAAATACTCCATCACCAACTGGCGTCCGCCAATACCGGTATGTTTGCAGGCCGGACAGCCTTCAGCGTTTTTTTCATAAAGCTGGAACTCACGTCCCTTAATGGCGGTGGTCCGTAACGACGTTTTACATTGCGGGCACAGAACTGGTATTAGCTTCTGGCACTGTAAGCCCGCAATAAAGCCCGGCGTTGAAAGCTTATCGCTGGTAATACCGAGCGCGGATAAGCGTTGTAATAACGAAACGATGTTGCCTGCGTGCACGGTGGTAAAGCAGTAGTGACCACTTTCCACCGCCCCGGCCAGCGCGTTAGAAGAGATATTGTCGCGAATTTCCCCTACCATCAGTACGTCCGGGTCGCGACGTAGCGAGGATTTGATCGCCGAATGGAATCCTCCGGATTCGCCGCTTAATACCGAACTTTGCGTCGCGCCATAGATCTGATATTCGACCGGATCTTCTACGGTCAGAAAACAGCCGCGATTGTCGTAGCGGTTGATCTGCATCCATTCCATCAAATTCTTCAGGGTAGTGGATTTTCCCGAACCGGTTGTTCCGGCAATAATATAAGCCCCGTAGGGGTTGCTCAGGATCCTTTTGAGGTCGCTAATTTCTTCATCGGAAACGCCAAGCTTATCCAGGCTCGCGACGCTGGCTCTGTCCAGACCCGATGGAATAATACGCAATACCGCGTGATAGCAATCGCTGGTCTCGCCAAATATCGGATAGTGCGCATAGCGGAAGCGGTAGCTTTTCCCCGCCAGCGAATAGAGGATATTGGCGTTTTGCGCAATATTGCGGTTCCAGGTGGTGTCGCGGGTGCTTGCCTCAACGTTATAGAGCACGAACACCAGCTCATCGCAGCGTGACGCCTTCATCTGTATAAACGGACAAAGCACGCCGTTAATGCGCAGCTCAATATTCGCCACCATATCATTACGCGTGATATGCAGGTCGCTGGCCTTCAACGCCACGGCCTTTTTCAGCATCTCTTCCAGCGCAAGCTGTGTGTTACTGCTTTCCTGCTCAAGCAGCTTACTTCCTGCCGACAGCAGCTGTTCAACGATCAGGTAATAATTTTTCTCAGTAACCTGCGCTATTCCCTTAACCTGAATATTATGGGAAACCTGCAGGCGGTGGCACACCGCCTGCATTGGCGCCAGATTATCAATCAAAGGCGTGGATACCAGTAACCAGGCTTCATCCGCATGTTCAGCAACCAGAATATCGCCGTCATACTCCTGGAATTGCCACTCCTGAGAATGAATGTTCTCCTCGTTAAACTGGATATAATCGATCACTTACCCACAACCTCGACCGTCACGTCATTTGCCTTGTTATGACGCGCAATATAGTCATAACCGCCGTAACTAAAACGCTGATTCAGCGGCACCATCTTCACGCCGCCGTCGGCGCCGGCAATCGCCACGCGTTTTTGACCCGCGATTTCGGAAATCAGCAGCGGCCGCAGCCCTGGCGCAGATTCTGAAGTTGCTCCTGGGGAAGCGCTAATATCATCCATTGTGCTGGCGGTGCTCACCGGCATAACCGCTACGCTATCCGTCTTTTTCTCACCGCGCAGCTTGCGCAGCTCGCTACGGACTTTTTCCAGCGCAAGCTGATTCGCCAGCTCGCGGTACTGGCTCTCGAAGTTGAAATCTTTTTCTATCATCTCAACAACGTGATCCTGCATCGGCGATACGTCCCTTAACGGCGGCGTGCCTTCCGCTTGCACAACCTGCTGCGCGGGGATGATTTCTGCCGTATCTGCGGCGTAAAGAGCAGGTGAAAGCGTCAACACTATTCCCGCAATAATTAATTTCCCTTTTTGCATGCCAGTCCTCCGGTAACGAGCGTTGAGTTTTCATTGAATACGATTGATTTGATAATAAACGCGTCGGCAAAGGGTTGCTTATTCAACACCAGCGACACGCCTGAGAAATCCATTTTGGTCGGTGAGGTGATCGTCCAACCGGCGAACAGCATGCCGAATGACGTTACCGCACTTTTCAGCGCGCTTTCATTTTGCTCGACGTCAGAGGAGGGCATCCCCGTTAATACCAGTTCGGTATTTCGTCCGCCTAATGAGTTCCAGGTGCTGATATAACTTAATACATCGGTACAGACCGGCAGATTGACCGTGTTTTTACTCTGCCACGCGCTGAGCCATGGGTGTTTATTCATCCCGGACTCTACGCCCGTATAGTCCAGGGTGTTATTTGAAAAACTGGGTGACCAGGTTTTTCCCCAGAGATTAATATCGGCCACGCTAAATATCCGCCCTGGATTCAGCGCATAGCTGAGTGAACAGCCCGTACTGGTACATTCAATATCTTTTGGCGCAAAGCCCACCTGCGACAGTTTTTTATTCGCCAGCAAGAGCTGCTCCAGCAGCAGGCTGGCATCAGAAATGCTACCGCCCGTGAGCGAGTTGCGATAAAAATCTTCGATAGCTGTGATTTTTTGCTGGCGGGCAGCCTGTTCAGCCTTGACTCTGGCCAATCGTTCCTGCTCCGGTTTCCAGATAAAATAGTAATAGCCCGACCCGCCGCCGCCAGCTAATAAAATCAGTAGCGTAACGACCCAGACGATAATTTTACCGCCTCGCCCGGTAGAACCGCCCCCTATATTACGACGCTTCCAGAAATAGAGATTTTCAGAGACCGCCACGTTCTCATCCTTTTATAAATAATTTCAGCAGTGTCATAAACACCAGTAAAAATACGATGCCGCCTGCTATCAGAGCGCCGATCATCATCTGCCGCCGCTTTTTCTGCCGATGCTGATGTCCAGTACAGCCTTCAATCACTGCCTCAATGTGCTGTTCCGTTAAATGAATTAACGGTAGCTCCGCATACTGTGGCGATTCTTTCAACTGCTCTTTCAGCTTCATCCAGAAGCGTCTGGAGACCAGACGATCGCTGCCCGAAACGGGAACACCGTGCGAGATAATCAGGAAATAGCAGCTTTCCGCCTGCTCATAATAATAAATACCGTCACCGTACAGGGCTTTCATCCACAGGGCGAAAGGCTCATATAAGGTGGAGTGTTTGGTACAGAAACCCGTAACCATTTCCCCTTCATCAGACTGGCCCGTTAACTGGCGATGGGTTCGCCGCAAATGTGCCAGCCAGTCAAGATAATAAGGCTCGTGATAGGCAGGCTCGTAGCTCCAGACCAGATCAATTAATACCCGATTTTCTGATAAGTGCTTAAGCATGATGCCCTCATCGGGTCTGGGTTGGGGCACGGTAATTATCAATACCGACTACCATAACCACGGTTTCGACATGATCGCTGTTGGTAACCGAGCCTGCCAGCACCGACCATCCCTGACCGTCAGAATCCTCTTTCGCTTCGTATTTGCTGACCAGCAGCAGGCTACCCGGCGTAATTGTGGAAATGTTAAACATTTCCGTCGTGCTTACTGACGGCAACTGAACTTCATCAAAGGTATCGATTGAGTTGAGGTAGCGCTTGGTAAAGCCACTGGCCACTTCAATTCGCCCGTCGGTTAAGATACGCGGGGTAAGAATAAAGCTGGTGCCAGTGACCAGTTCTGTGGTTTCCACCTCCGTGCTGACGTCTCCTGTATTGGAATCTTGTTCCCTGGTGCGACTGGAGACATAATATTGCGACGTGGTCATGTTGAGCGGAATAGGGATGTTATTACGGGTAATAAACGAACCGCTCTGGATCACCTTACTGCCGGTGAGTTCGTACAGGGCATCCAGTTGAGAGCTGATATTCATATGCTGATTGGTCCAGCCTGCGGTTAAGCCGCCGGAGAGCTTCATCAGCATTTCTGAGCTGTCGATACCAAAAGAGGAGGTCCCGTCGTTGAAGGTCATATTGACCCCACCGCCCAGCTCTTTCGTTTTGCGCTTATCAAGGGTAAATATTTTGTAAGTCACGACAAACTGTCGGGTATTATCCGCCTGGAATTTCTTCAGCGACTCATTCAGCGCGTGATATTCCGAAGGACGCGCGGTGATCGTCAGAATCGAGGCGTCTTTGAAAATACTGTAAACGCCGCTGGAGACAAATTTTTCCGCCATATCCTCAACGTCGTCCCAGAAGCTGGATTCAAACTTGGTTTCGGCTTTGCCTTTCAGACCGCCGCCGGAAGTGGCTTCATTACCGGACAGATCGAGACTGGTCTCAAACTTGTTGTCTTCGCCGTAAAAATCGAGCTTCAGCACATAGTTCTGGAAATAAGAGACGACCAGCACGCCGTTGTTATCCAGCAGTGGATTCACGTCATACAGCGCGGAAATATAGCGGGTAAATTCCTCAAACGTTCCGTTGAACTTAACGCTGCGGAACTCCGGTTCCCCCGCATCCGATTTTCCACCGGGAACGGAAGTATTAATACGGTAGCTAATACCGGTTTGCGCGGTTACCGCCTCAAGGATTGTCGCCAGATCGGTAGGCTCGTAAGACTGAATACTCACCTGCTTACGCAGCAGCGCCTGTTTACGGGAGTTATATTCAACCTTTTTGCCCAGATAGGGCTCGTTATATTTCATATAACCGGTCGTTTTCATCTCATCCGGAGTGGTCGGGTTGCCGGTTTCCTGCTGGACAATACTTTTATCGTACTTGGTATCAATAGACGTACAACCCTGAAGAGCCAGCGTCAACGCCAGAAGCGAAACTTTAATTTTCATAGCATTATTCCCTTGCGTAATTACTGCTCATCAATGATCAGTACGTTATTCGCCTGGTAGTCTTTAATCACCAGCCCGTAGTTTTCTGACGTAAATACTTGTCCAAGTTTAACCAGCACATCCTGTGTTGATTTACCCTGCAAATGAATTGCCTTGTAAATAACAAAATCAGTTGAGCTGTTCCAGAGCAGCTTATAGCCATTTTGCTGCGCCCATTTTGAGAGCTGCTGGCTTAATAACTCTTCTTCCAGTAAATCAATTTTTATTTCCACTACTGGCGCACTGACAGGCGCGACGCTTTTCACCGTATCATCTCCGGAAAAGGGATTTCGCGGCGTGGTTGTACTTTCTTTCACTGGCGTGGTGGTTAACATCCCTGCGTCAATTTTTTGCCCGGCTGGCGCGCTGGCGGCAAAACTTCCCTGGCTGCCTAATAATGCGGACACGGCAGCCCCAATTATCCATGTTTTTTTCATCTTACTCTTCCAATGATTAATAGGTGATTCTTTCATGGTCCGGAATATCAAGTTCATTACCGTTTTCTTTATAAAACTTAAGATCGTTATCTTCCGCAACAAGAGAATGGAGCACATACTTATTCGGCTCCGCCTCAGTCCAGGCGTAACCTTCGGATGAAATCATTCCCCCCTGCGGGATTGTGCTGCACCACTGGTTAATTACCACCGAGAGAGACTGTGGGTTTATTTTATTCACATCTTTTTTGCCACCTGGGGTAATCGTTGCCGACGCGGCGCTGATTAACCAGAAGGGCTCGTCCAGATTATTACCTGTGCCTTTAAACCATTTCTCCGCGATCCAGTCCTCAAAGATTCCGTTTACGTTCGCTTTATCCGGGACGTTGGCAGAGACAATATCTTTGTTCACCACGATGTTGGCCTGGATCGCCACAGCGGCTACCGCGCCCAAAGGTTTCGGATCGTTCTTACTCTTGTAGCTATTCGTCCGGGTTGCCCCCTGCTGGGTATAGTCGAAATAGCCACCGGTTTTGTTTGCCCCATCATCCTCATCTGCCGCGACAGATGATATGGCGACCGACAGGCGGGGATAGAGGCTACGCAGCTTGGTTTTACGATCTTTATCGATACCGGTTACTTTAGGACACGTTTGCAACGGTAAACGAATCACGCCCGGCTCACTTAAGAGCTTGTTGTAATTTGTACTATCATTTGCGGCTGTATAAACAGGATCAGCTTCTGTCGGACCTTTACCCTGCGGATAGTCGTTTTTGAATGACTGATAAAAGGTGGTGGTGGGCGTCACCAGTTCATACTGACCATGGAAAGCATCTGCAAATTGATTAGGTAAGCTACTGGTATCATCATCATCCTGGATACCGTTTTTAAGCCTGTCAGCATCAGTTCCATTGTAAGCCACATACCATTTTTCCGGATGCCTGCGCGAGGTATTTTCCATCACTATATTGGCGTACAGCGTGCCGGTGGTGCCTTTGAGCGAGCTCGGCGAAGCAGGATCTACTTCGCTACCGTCTGTTTTATCCGCGCTGGTACGCAGATGCAGAATGCGATCGTCTGGATTATACGGCGTGCCGTCTGGATTAAGCCTGCCATCTGGATTGACGCCGTTGCTGTTCATTGCCGCCAGGCACAGCGTGCTTTTGTTTTGCTCTCTGCTCCAGCACATCGCCGGTTCGTTTTTATCTTTGCCCGTTGCATCGCTGCTGGTAATCAGCAGGCGGTCTTCATCAATCGCCGTAATACACGGTCCGGCTTCGCCTTTGGCATCGTTCCAGCACAGTTTGGCAGCCGGAACAGAACCATCGGCTGCAATATCTTCACTGTTTTTGTCTAAGCTTAAGCGAATGCCGTAACGTTTATTCGCATCGAGCTTGTCCAGATTATTGGGAACGTCCCCCATCTGCAGCGGTTGGTCTGCGGCCGTTGTTACCAGGTTAAAATTACCGCTATTGTTGACTTCAAACACCACCGCCTGCAGATAACCGAGATCGACGCTTTTCAGCGCTTTTTCCAGCGGCTTAATAAATCCGGCAAAATGGAGGCCTTCGTTCTCGACCTCGTTCTGGTAGACGAGATAGAAGTCGACACGTTCAATGCCCAACCCGTTGGTGCGATTGTTGTTGACGAAGTCCACGCGTTCCAGCACTAGCTCCAGCGATTCGGCGCCAGGGCGCAGTTCACACGGCAGCATGGATTCCGTAAGCTTGAAGGGCAGTTTCCCTTTCTCAATATTGCCATTTCTACATTCGCTACCCAGAAACAGATAGCGAGAACCCCGGGTGGGCGATACATCGGTTTGTGTTGACACAGCAGCAGACCAGCCGGAATAAAAATTATTATCATCCCTGTCGGGTGAATCCTGTAATGTCCTGTTAGTGACGCGGTTATCATAATTCGCGATATTGACGTGAGTATTTTTTCCGTATAGTGGGTTGGCTTGTTGTGCGCTATTTGAGGTAGCCAGTTTGTCTTGTGCCACAAAGCGCATCACGCCAGAAATATCACGGGCGATCATATCAGCGACAATCAGTTGGTGACTTTGCTGGGCTTCTTTTCGTTTATAATTGGCATATGTCATCAGGCACATGCCGATAATGGCAAGCACAACAATCATTTCAAGAAGGGTGACGCCTGCCTGACGTTCGTAAATATTAGCGTTGCGCTTACTTATCATCTATTAAATCCATTTAGCAAAACTGCCCCCTTCAGGGGGCAGAACAAGTACAACATAAAATATAAGCGTATTAGCGACTGCCCAGGATTAAAGCATTATCTGAAGCAGTGGCATCACAGAAACCTGCGGCAGATATGGTTACCGGACTCAAGCGGTTTCCTGCAAGGCTTTTCAGAACTACGCCAGTAGCACCCGCGGCCATGTCGATAGGAGCAGTCGAACCCAGTTGTGCACCCGATGCTGCCGTACCACTTGCAACGTAATCCCATTGTGGACCTACCTGCGATGCAAGGTTACGACAGTCTTCCACTTCCAGGCCGTTAATAACAACATAGAAACCTTTATTTACAGTAGCGCCGGTAGTGATGATTGCTGGACCGATTTCAAAAGCATCGCTGGAAATTCCGTTAAAAGCTTCAGCTACGTCAATTTTACCCATTCTCACCAGGCCAACGATTGGCGCATCATTGTTGACTGTGGCGGCGATATTTGCTTTCGTCAAACCAATAACACTACCTGTCGGAAGCGGATAACTAGCCTCGTCTTTATACGCTTCGGCCATTGCAACACGAACAGAGTTCGTATTTTCAATGACATCAGAAATATCCTGCGCTTTAAACGCACGCTGTGCCAAAACAACCACGCCTGCGGCAATAATACCGATAATTCCCAGTACAATGATAATTTCAAGCAGCGTCACGCCTTTCTGCTTTTTCAGCTCACGATACTGCGCTGATTTCCTTTTCCATGAATGAATCATGCTTTTCATATCCATAAATCCTTAGATATTAGTTGCTGTAAAAAATTAACCCTGCACACATTAGTGCCAAAACATTATATGCGGCATTTTTAAGAAAGCACCAGAAGCTAAAAGTTGTGATGGGATAATTAGGAAAAAGAGTGACTGGTCAGATGAGTTGTTTTTTGAATCATTTCCCATATATATTTTATATATAACAAATATCATGAGGTTTTTTTTGAGTTATTTTTAGATTACGTTACGGTAATTTTCCTTTTCTGGAGAGTGATATGTATTGATATGGTTAATATATTAAAATTAATATGAATTGGCTTTTATCTATTTTGGGTTAAAAATTGAGTTTAGCGGCAGAATGATATTTATCAAGTTAATCGTTTCTGTAACTTACTTATGTAAGCGCCTGGGCTTGCCTTCATACAACTCGAATTATTTTGGCTATAAATAGATTGATTCACGCGATCGATTTCAAACCTGCGTTGGTGAAAATATGACCTGTGTGAATAAAAGACGTTGAAAGCGGTGAAGGGGGGTGGCGGGAGTGTTCCCGCCAGCGGTTTGATGGCTGTGATTACTGCTTCGGTTCGGCAACCACTTTGCTACCGATACCGCGGTTGTTGTATTCCCACATGCGGTTGAAGTTGGTGTCGTTCAGGTTGCGCTGGATTTCACCTTTGTCATCTTGTGCACCGGTATTACCGGCAAAAGGACGCTTCGAGATAACGCTGTCAGCCCATGGTTTTGCCATGTTAAAGCCTTCGTTGATCACGCTGTCGCGGATAACGACCTGACCGTTAGTGTTCGAATCGACATCCAGCGAGCGTCCCAACTGTGCCACGCCATCACCATTCGCCGTGAAGCGGCTATTTGTGGCGAGGAAGCCGTAGTAGATGTTTGACAGCGTCGCTGGTGCAAACACATAGGCTTCTTGCTGCGTACGGGAGTTCACAACGCGGAAATCGGTGTTATCGAACACCACGGCGCCGCGACCGGAAACAATATCCACATCCCCTTCAATGTAGCTGTTGGTTACCAAAGTACGCGGTTGACGATCGTTTTCCAGACGGTTTTGTACGCCGCTGTTAGTCACGAAAAACGTATTCTGGCGACCGAGGATGTTGACCTTATTGATCTGCACTTTATCGCCATCGGTACGTAGCGCAACGGCCGGGTGATTACCCGCATCAACGCTGTCACCCAGATTGTTTTCGATGGTCAGGTTCTGCAATTGCAGACCATTATTTTGCGACCAGACGACGGCAGAACACATCACGCCAATATTTGTGCCGCGCTTGTTCTGGCAATTATCAAACATATACCACGCCGGTTTACCCGGCATGTATTTACCGCCCGGGTTCACCGTACGACGCCAGTCTGCGGTGCTCATGTCACCATCAATAGCCTGGCCAATTTTCACATCCAGCGGTTTTTCGCCCATACCGTACAGCGTCAGACTTCCCGTTGCTGCCGGGATATATACCGTGCCCTGATACTCGCCCGGCATAATCGCGATGTACTGACGTTTGTTAGTACGTTTGATGATTGCCGCATCAACCGCAGCCTGAATGCTGGTATGGGTGACGCCCTGAGTCCCAGCCGGGCCAACCACGAAGTCAGGCTGTGCAGGCAGAGAAATAGCAGAAGGGCTCCACGGCGCGGTGTTTGGCGTCAGCGCGGAAAAATAGTGCGCAGCAACGAAGTTATTCGCTTCATTGGCCGACAAGATCGGGCGCGAAGAAGTACCTGGCGCGGTCTGATCGGAAGGAATTTGATCGGGCGGCGTAGAGCTACAGGCGGTCAGCGTCACGCCAAAAGCCATTGCCAGCGCCAGACGGGAAACTGATGATATGTTCACAGGTTGCTCCGGGCTTTGAAAGTTATCCATTGAAGCCTGCTTTTTTATACTAAGTTGAGCGAAACGGGAAGGTTAAAAGGTAAAAAGTTGTTTTTATCGCCGTAATGCCCGGTGCGGAGAGTTCTTATATCACAAATACATAACAATTACGGTCCTTCAGGTTGACAACATCCGTATAATCAAAAATAAATGTCTATACAACCTATGACAAGTGGTGAGTCGAATGCAGCAATTCTTCCCTGATGATGTTATCTGGCGCAATGTTCGTCTGGCGACCATGGATCCCGAACGTAACACCCCGTATGGGCTGGTGGAGGGTCATGCGCTGATCGTCCGCCAGGGGAAGATTCGCGATATCGTCCCGGAGTCATCGCTCTATCTCACACATGACAATACCTTTGATATGCAGGGCAGGCTAATTACACCTGGCCTGATTGACTGTCATACGCATCTGGTCTTTGGTGGAAACCGCGCAGGCGAATGGGAGCAGCGGCTAAACGGTGTCTCCTACCAGCAGATAAGCGCCCAGGGCGGGGGGATCAATGCCACCGTATCAGCAACCCGCAGCGCCAGTGATGAGCAACTCTTACATCTAGCGCATCAGCGTATGGAACAGCTAATCAAAGAAGGCGTTACGTTGCTGGAAATAAAATCCGGTTACGGCCTGGATTTGCAGACAGAAGAGAAAATATTGCGCGTGGCAGCCGCGCTGGCGGCGGAGAATATCATTGAAATAAGCCCCACGCTGCTGGCTGCTCACGCGACTCCAGCAGAATACCGGGATGATCCTGACGGCTATATTACGCTGGTGTGCGAGACCATTTTGCCGCAGCTGTGGGAACAAGGGCTGTTCGAGACTGTGGATCTGTTTTGTGAAAGCGTGGGTTTTTCGTTGGCGCAGAGCGAGCGGGTGTTTCAGGCCGCGCAGGCGTTGGGCATCCCGATTAAGGGCCATGTTGAACAGCTGTCATTGCTGGGTGGCGCACAGCTGGTAAGCCGCTACCACGGGTTATCCGCCGATCATATTGAATATCTCGATGAAGTGGGCGTGGCGGCGATGAGCCAAAGCGGTACGGTCGGCGTGCTGCTGCCCGGCGCATTCTATTTCCTTAAAGAGCAACAGCGTCCGCCGGTGGCGTTGCTGCGTCAGTATCAGGTACCGATGGCGGTGGCGACAGATTTTAACCCGGGTACCAGCCCGTTTATCAGCCTGCACTGGGCGATGAATATGGCCTGCGTTCAGTTTGGCTTAACGCCGGAAGAAGCATGGGCGGGCGTAACCCGTCATGCGGCCCGGGCGCTGGGACGTCATGCCACTCATGGTCAATTGAAGGCCGGGTTTGTGGCCGATTTTGTGGTGTGGGATGCAACTCTCCCGGTCGAGATCCTGTATGAACCAGGGTGTAACCCGCTCTACCAACGCGTATTCAAAGGACAAATAGTATGACTCACTGGCAACCTGTTTCACCTGCGCTGTGGCAGGGACGTGATGACCGCGCCGAATCGCCGAATGCGCTGCGCCTGTTTCAGACTATCACGCTGAGCCCGACATTTAGCCCAGAAATGTATCGCGAGAAGATAGCGCTGCTTGGGTTTGCCTGCGACGAAGGCGTGAAACGTAATCAGGGCCGGACGGGAGCCGCCGGAGCGCCCGATGTGCTGCGCAAGGCGCTGGCGAATTTAGCCAGCCACGATGGGCATCATCGGCTGGTGGATCTGGGAAATATTGTGGCCCAGGCCCCCGACCTTGAGGGCGCGCAGCAGGCGCTACGCAATGCGGTGCAGCGCTGTCAGCAGGAGAATATACGTACCTTTGTTCTGGGAGGAGGACACGAAACCGCATTTGCGCACGGCGCAGGCGTGCTGGATGCGTTCCCGCAGGCGAAAGTGGGGATCGTCAACTTCGATGCCCACCTCGATTTGCGCCATGCCGATCAGGCTACTTCCGGCACACCGTTTCGCCAACTGGCGCAGCTTTGCGATGAACAGCAGCGGGAATTTCACTATGCCTGTATCGGTGTCAGTCGGGCGGCAAACACCCAGGCGTTATGGGATGAGGCGCAGCGGCTTGGTGTGACCGTGGTGGAAGATCTGTACTGTGCAACGGCGCAGGCGCAGTTAGCGCAGTTTGTCGCCAACCTGGATGTTATCTATCTGACTATCGATCTCGACGTGCTGCCGGTGTGGGAAATGCCCGGCGTGTCGGCACCCGCTGCGCTGGGCGTACCGTTGGCGACGCTGCTGAGTCTGATTGAACCCCTGTGTCGTAGCGGTAAACTGCAGGCGGTGGATATGGTTGAATTTAATCCACGCTTTGACGATGATGGCAGAGCGGCGCGCGTTGCGGCGCGATTAGGTTGGCAAATCGCGCACTGGTGGCACTGATATACCTGATGGCGTTGCGCTTATCAGGTTCGGGTAATGTCTGTAAACTGTACCCACTCACATTCTCAGCTTAAGGAAGGCTTACGCATGCTCCCATCCCGTTCTGCTCCGGCACCTTTTTACGAAAAGGTCAAACAGGAGATCAGCGAAAAGATTGCCAGCGGTATCTGGCAACCTCACGATCGCATTCCCTCTGAGGCGGAGCTGGTGGCGCAGTATGGTTTCAGCCGCATGACCATCAACCGGGCGCTGCGTGAGTTAACGGATGAAGGGTTACTGGTTCGTTTGCAGGGCGTAGGGACGTTTGTCGCCGAGCCGAAGGGCCAGTCTGCGCTGTTTGAAATTCGCAGCATCGCGGATGAAATCAACGCCCGTCAGCATCAGCACCGCTGCGAGGTGATCACGCTGGAACGAACCCAGGCAAGCGCGCAGCAGGCTTTGGTGTTAAACGTCAAAGAAGGCACCTCCATTTTTCACTCTGTCATGGTGCACTACGAGAACGAACTGCCGGTGCAGATTGAAGATCGCTGCGTGAATGCCGAAATTGTGCCAGCGTATCTGGCGCAGGATTACAGCCAGACTACGCCGCACGCTTATCTGTCGCTGATAGCCCCT
The DNA here is from genome assembly GCF_030334745.1 of Citrobacter sp. Cb080. Classification (NCBI taxonomy): domain Bacteria; kingdom Pseudomonadati; phylum Pseudomonadota; class Gammaproteobacteria; order Enterobacterales; family Enterobacteriaceae; genus Citrobacter; species Citrobacter sp. Cb080. The sequence goes on from NZ_JAOWDG010000069.1 coordinate 182,539, forward strand.
TTAACGGAAGGCGAGCATATTGTTGAAGCGGTCCGCGCCAGTGCCGAAGAGTGCGCGCTGCTGAATATCAAAGAACACGATCCCTGTCTGCTGATCCGCCGTAAAACCTGGTCTGCGTCATCCATTGTCTCTCATGCCCGTTTGCTCTTCCCGGGTTCCCGCTATCGCCTGCAAGGGCGGTTTATGTCCTGAAAAGCGTGATTGCTGCCGCAGTATAATAAAATTGTATCTTTTTTGTTAAAAGTACGCTTGCGACAGCTTGTATAGACAAGTATATGTTACTTATCTGTCCGATCGTTCGCGAGGAGTGCTCTACCATGTCTCATAGCAAGTACCGTCAGCAGGATATTCGTGCCCCACGCGGCACCACTTTAACGGCCAAAAGCTGGCTGACCGAAGCGCCGCTGCGCATGTTAATGAACAACCTGGATCCCGATGTGGCGGAAAATCCGCATGAGCTGGTGGTATACGGCGGGATTGGTCGCGCCGCGCGGGACTGGGAATGTTATGACGCCATCGTCAACGCGCTGACCAAACTGGAGACCGATGAGACCCTGCTGGTCCAGTCCGGTAAACCGGTTGGCGTTTTCAAAACCCATGACAATGCGCCGCGCGTGCTGATTGCCAACTCCAACCTGGTGCCACATTGGGCTACCTGGGAACACTTCAACGAGCTGGACGCCAAAGGGCTGGCGATGTATGGCCAGATGACCGCCGGGAGCTGGATCTACATCGGTAGCCAGGGCATCGTGCAGGGGACTTATGAAACCTTCGTTGAGGCCGGGCGTCAGCATTATCAAGGTAACCTGAGCGGACGCTGGGTGCTGACCGCCGGGCTGGGCGGCATGGGTGGGGCGCAACCGTTAGCCGCAACGCTGGCAGGTGCTTGCTCGCTGAATATTGAGTGCCAGCAAAGCCGGATCGATTTCCGTCTGCGTACCCGCTACGTGGACGAGCAGGCGACATCGCTTGACGACGCGCTGGCACGTATCGAAAAGTACACCCGCGAGGGTAAAGCGGTCTCCATTGCGCTATGCGCTAACGCCGCCGACGTTGTGCCGGAACTGGTGAGGCGCGGTGTGCGCCCGGATATGGTCACTGACCAGACCAGCGCCCACGATCCGCTGCATGGTTATCTGCCGTCCGGCTGGAGCTGGGAAGCGTATCAGGAGAAAGCGGTGTCCGATCCGCAGGGCACGGTACAGGCGGCGAAACGCTCAATGGCAACGCACGTCGAGGCAATGCTGGCGTTCAGCAAAATGGGCGTGCCGACGTTTGATTACGGCAACAACATTCGCCAGATGGCCAAAGAGATGGGCGTGGAAAACGCCTTTGATTTCCCCGGTTTCGTCCCTGCTTATATTCGCCCTCTGTTCTGCCGCGGCATTGGCCCGTTCCGTTGGGTGGCGCTTTCCGGCGATCCGCAGGATATTTATAAAACGGATGCCAAAGTGAAAGAGATCGTGGCTGACGATAAACATCTGCACCACTGGCTGGATATGGCGCGTGAGCGGATTAACTTCCAGGGATTACCGGCGCGTATCTGCTGGGTCGGTCTGGAATGGCGTCAAAAACTGGGGCTGGCGTTTAATGAAATGGTGCGCAGCGGCGAAGTGTCTGCGCCGATTGTTATTGGCCGTGACCATCTGGATTCCGGCTCCGTCGCCAGCCCGAACCGCGAAACCGAGGCCATGCGCGACGGTTCTGATGCAGTATCCGATTGGCCGCTGCTGAACGCGCTGCTTAACACCGCCAGCGGTGCAACCTGGGTGTCACTGCATCACGGTGGCGGGGTAGGAATGGGCTTCTCCCAGCATGCCGGGATGGTGATTGTTTGCGATGGCACTGATGAAGCCGCAGCGCGTATCGCCCGGGTATTACATAACGATCCGGCTACCGGGGTGATGCGCCACGCCGACGCCGGGTATGACATTGCGGTGGAATGCGCCGTCGAAGAAGGGCTGAATTTGCCGATGGTCGCGGCGACGCAGGAGAAACGCTGATATGAACACCATGACATTAACGCCGGGTCATCTGAGCTTTGCGCAACTACGCGACATCTGGCAGCAGCCGGTCAAACTGAGCCTGGATGCCGGGGCGATTGATGCTATCAACGCAAGCGTCGCCTGCGTCAATAATATTGTCGCTGAAGGCCGTACGGCGTATGGCATTAATACCGGCTTTGGCCTGCTGGCTCAGACCCGTATCGCCACGGAAGATTTGCAGAATTTACAGCGTTCGCTGGTGCTTTCCCATGCGGCAGGCGTTGGTGAGGCGCTCGATGACGCGATGGTACGCCTGATTATGGTGCTGAAAATCAACAGCCTGGCGCGGGGTTTTTCGGGTATTCGTCTCAGCGTGATTGAAGCGCTGATTGCGCTGGTGAATGCCGAGGTGTATCCACTGATCCCGGCGAAAGGGTCAGTGGGCGCATCGGGCGACCTGGCACCGCTGGCGCATATGTCTCTGACGCTGCTGGGCGAAGGTAAAGCGCGCTGGCAGGGGGAATGGCTTCCGGCGACCGAAGCGCTGAAAAAGGCCGGGCTGGAGCCGATTACGCTGGAGGCGAAAGAAGGGCTGGCGCTGCTCAACGGTACCCAGGCTTCCACAGCCTTTGCACTGCGCGGGTTAATTGAAGCCCAGGAGCTGTTCGCGTCTGCGACGGTGTGTGGGGCGCTGACCACCGAAGCCGTTTTGGGCTCTCGTCGTCCGTTTGATGCCCGTATTCATGCCGCACGAGGACAGCGTGGGCAGATTGATGCCGCAACGCTGTACCGCCACGTGTTGACCGACACCAGCGCGCTTTCTCAGTCGCATCATAACTGTGAAAAAGTGCAGGATCCGTATTCTTTGCGCTGTCAGCCGCAGGTGATGGGGGCGTGCCTGACGCAAATGCGTCAGGTAATGGAGGTCTTGCTGGTAGAAGCCAACGCGGTTTCCGACAACCCGCTGGTGTTTGCCGAAGAGGGCGATGTCATTTCCGGCGGCAACTTCCATGCTGAACCGGTGGCGATGGCGGCAGATAATCTGGCGCTGGCGATTGCGGAAATCGGGGCGTTATCAGAGCGACGGATTGCGCTGATGATGGACAAACATATGTCGCAGTTGCCGCCGTTCCTGGTGAAAAACGGCGGGGTGAACTCCGGCTTTATGATTGCTCAGGTAACCGCGGCCGCGCTGGCGAGCGAGAACAAAGCGCTGGCGCATCCGCACAGCGTGGACAGCTTGCCGACCTCCGCCAACCAGGAAGATCATGTGTCTATGGCGCCGGCAGCGGGCCGCAGGTTGTGGGAGATGGCGGCGAATACGCGCGGCGTGATTGCCGTGGAGTGGCTGGCGGCGTGTCAGGGGATTGACCTGCGTGAAGGGTTAACCTCAAGCCCGCTGCTGGAGCAGGCGCGCCAGGCTCTGCGCGAGCAGGTTGCGCACTATACGCAGGATCGCTTTTTTGCTCCGGATATTGAGTGCGCAACCGAACTGTTAGCCCAAGGGATGTTGTTGAAATTGTTGCCTGAATTTCTGTAGAGAAGCCTTGTTTAGTAGGCCGGATGCGGCGAAGCCGACATCCGGCACAACACAGCTTAACTGAACATCGCCGTAATCGAGGCGCTGGCGAGCGAGTGGAAGTGAACGTTAAAGCCAACCATCGCGCCGCTGGCGTCCTCATCGACATCAATACGCTCCACATCCAACGCGTGAACCGTAAAGATATAGCGATGGGTTTCACCTTTCGGCGGCGCAGCACCGCCATAACCTGCTTTACCAAAATCCGTACGGGTCTGAATCACCCCATCCGGCAGCGCAACCAGCCCGGAGCCGAAGCCTTGCGTGAGTACGCGGGTATCTGCTGGCAGATTTACCACCACCCAGTGCCACCAGCCGGAGCCGGTTGGCGCATCAGGATCGTAGCAGGTCACGACAAAGCTTTTGGTCCCTGCTGGCACGTCATCCCACGCCAGATGCGGGGAAATATTATCCCCGTCATACCCCATGCCGTTAAAGACGTGGCGATGCGCAAGCTTTTCGCCATCGCGCAGATCGTTACTGATTAGTTTCATGCTGACTCCTCTCGTTAGCCAAAAAGTGTAGCCAGGAACCGTATGTAGCGTGGCGAAATATTCTGGACTGTTTTGCGTTCAATCAAGGGGGGCAAATCCGGTCTCGTGCAAACCAAGGTATGTGAGAATGTCGGCAATAGCGTTCTTGCTGATAATGTCACGACCAACAGAAGTTAAATCAGCCAGCGCTGCCTTATCCTCTCCGGGAAGTCGGGTACTTTATTCGCACTGGTGACCAGTCCAGCCAGTTCGGCATCGAGTAAACTCCAGATACTCCTTCTCGGCGGTGTCAGGGAAAATCTGGCGAATAATCCAGCCCTGATAGGCGTAGAGACCGTCCGCCACGCCTGATACAGCATTAGCCCGGACGGCGTAGTCGCTGTCGCTGCTGGTGTCGACGTTCTCATCGGGTAGCGCGTGCTGAATATCGCGTAACTGGCGGTCGGTACTTTCCGCAACGGTTGGGACGGGAAATGTCATTAAATAATCCTTACTGGGTGCCGGAACGTGTGCGGGGTGCCGGTGCTGTCGGTTAAACCCACTGCATGAGCGGTTGTTGTGTGGTGTTGAGTATTCAGGGAGCGGCTGCGGCACGAAAAATCAAAGGGAAGCGGAGGAAAGGACCCGGCCATATTGACCGGGTTAATTATCTTACTTAACCTGACGGGCTTTGTCTGCTTTCCATTCCTCATATGTTGCTTCGAGGAACCACAAGCAGCGAGCGCCCTTATCAGTGCTTAACAACGCAGGACGTGTCCGCTGATAAAAATCCTCAACGGTTGCTGGAGCTTCAACAGGCACTCCGCAGACAATATCAGTCCCGATCATGTGCGGCCATTTTCCCGCGTCAATGACGCTGAGCGCATCAAGAGCGCCGGTTGTATTTTCTGTTAGGGCAGCAGATAAAGCATCTTCCAGTTTAATGGCCTGCTTAACATCTGCCGCAGCCGCGAGTTCTGGCGTTTTATTCAGCCACGCTTGATCGCCCGTAGCCACGCCTTTCAGCGCATCGGGCCAGTTCACTTCGCCAGCTGCTGAAGTGGCCACAATAAACGGAAGTAGTAGCAACAATGCGAGCCGTTTCATCGTACAACCTCAAGCGGGCCGCCTTCACGTCCATGAACATCGACGGAACCTTTGATATCAGCGCCGCCGTCATCTTTGAGCCATAAATAAGCTGGAATAGCCATTTTCTTAAAACTCCATTTAAGGAAAATCTCATAAAATCCTTTCACTTTAATCACTTACGTGACAAATTCACGCTATCGCTTACTAAATCGCCCGTCAATTTTTGCTCAGCATCGACATAAAACGATTTGCAATTTCTTTGATGCAAATAAAAAAAGGCCGGAATAATCCGACCTTTATGTCTAAATATTGTTACTTAATCAGTCATCGAATAATCCGGGCTGTTTCACTTTTCCACGTCCGGACCGGGCGCTGATTAATCGCTAAAAAATGTTGCACTGCGCACAGCCTCGTTTACGGCCTGGGTCAGACGACGCAACTGATCGGGCTGAATAATGTACGGCGGCATCAGATAGATCAGTTTGCCAAACGGTCGTACCCACACACCCTGTTCAACAAAGAACTTCTGTAACGCCGCCATATTCACCGGATGCGTGGTTTCGATCACGCCGATGGCGCCGAGTACGCGCACGTCGGCTACCCAACTGGAGTCTGCCGCCGGGGCGAGTTCTGTCCGCAGTTGCGCTTCAATAGCCGCTACCTGTGAGCGCCACTCGCCGGTTTCGAGTAACGACAGGCTGGCGGAGGCGACGGCGCAGGCCAGCGGATTACCCATAAAGGTTGGACCGTGCATGAAGCATCCGGCTTCACCGTTGCTGATGGTTTCCGCGACCTGACGCGTGGTCAGGGTGGCGGAAAGGGTCATCGTTCCGCCGGTTAACGCTTTGCCGAGGCACAAAATGTCCGGAGTTATGTTGGCGTGTTCACAGGCAAAAAGCTTGCCTGTACGACCAAATCCCGTGGCGATTTCATCGGCAATCAGCAGGATCCCTTCACGGTCGCACATCTTACGGATGCGTTTTAACCATTCGGGATGATACATGCGCATGCCGCCAGCGCCCTGCACAATCGGCTCAAGGATCACCGCCGCAATCTCGTGGCGATGCGCGGCCATCAGGCGGGCAAAAGGCACCATATCCAGTTCGTCCCACTCGCCGTCCATGCGGCTTTGCGGGGCGGGCGCAAACAGGTTCTCCGGCAGATAACCCTTCCACAGACTGTGCATCGAGTTGTCGGGATCGCAGACCGACATCGCGCCGAAGGTATCGCCGTGATAACCGTTTCGAAATGTCAGGAAACGCTGACGGGATTCGCCTTTGGCCTGCCAGTATTGCAGCGCCATTTTCATTGCTACTTCTACGGCGACCGAACCTGAATCCGCGAGAAAAACGCACTCCAGCGCCTCTGGCGTCATCGCCACCAACTGGCGGCACAGCGCAATGGCCGGGGCATGGGTAATGCCGCCAAACATCACATGTGACATGGCATCAATCTGCGTTTTCATCGCGGCGTTCAGCTGTGGGTGATTGTAACCGTGGATCGCCGCCCACCAGGACGACATGCCGTCTATCAGCCTCTCACCGCGGGCTAAAATCAGTTCGCAACCTTCGGCACGCGCCACCGGATAAACCGGTAACGGGGAGGTCATGGAGGTGTAAGGGTGCCAGATATGGCGTTGGTCAAACGCAAGATCGTCCGTTGTCATAATCGACTTGTAAACCAAATTAAAAAGATTTAGGTTTACGAGTCTACACCAAACTCATAACGAAACGTATACCAATATGGCTCATTCTTCTCGCTGGACAATGTCGCAAGTCACCGAATTATTTGAAAAACCGCTGTTGGATCTGCTGTTTGAAGCGCAGCAGGTTCACCGTCAGCACTTCGATCCGCGGCAGGTTCAGGTCAGTACGCTGCTGTCGATTAAGACCGGTGCCTGCCCGGAAGACTGCAAATACTGCCCACAAAGCTCCCGCTATAAAACCGGTCTGGAAACGGAACGTTTGATGGAGGTTGAACAGGTACTGGACTCTGCGCGTAAAGCGAAACAGGCCGGTTCAACGCGGTTTTGCATGGGCGCGGCGTGGAAGAATCCACACGAACGCGACATGCCTTACCTGGAACAGATGGTTCAGGGCGTAAAAGAACTGGGGCTAGAAGCGTGTATGACGCTGGGTACGCTGAACGAAAATCAGGCCCAGCGGCTGGCCAATGCGGGTCTGGACTACTACAACCATAACCTCGACACCTCGCCGGAATTCTACGGCAATATCATCACAACCCGGTCGTACCAGGAGCGTCTGGATACGCTGGATAAAGTGCGTGAGGCGGGCATTAAAGTTTGCTCCGGCGGGATTGTGGGACTGGGGGAAACGGTGACCGACCGCGCGGGTCTGTTGCTGCAATTAGCAAATCTGCCAACGCCGCCAGAAAGCGTGCCGATCAACATGCTGGTGAAAGTGAAAGGCACGCCGCTTGCCGATAACGACGATGTGGATGCCTTTGATTTTATTCGTACTATCGCCGTGGCGCGGATCATGATGCCGACTTCATATGTCCGTCTTTCAGCCGGACGCGAGCAGATGAACGAACAAACCCAGGCGATGTGCTTTATGGCCGGAGCTAACTCGATTTTCTACGGCTGCAAACTGCTGACCACGCCGAATCCGAACGAAGATAAGGATTTGTTGCTGTTTCGCAAGCTGGGTCTCAATCCGCAGCAAACGGCGGTGCTGGCCGGTGATAACGAACAGCAGCAACGCCTGGAGCAGGCGCTGCGTACCCCGGATACCGACGAATACTACAACGCGGCAACCGTATGACCTGGCAGCAAAAAATAGACGATGCGTTAACGGCGCGTCGTCGTGCTGATGCGTTGCGACGGCGCTATGCGGTGACGCAGGGCGCCGGTCGCTGGCTGCAGGCCGACGGTCGCCAGTATCTGAACTTTTCCAGCAACGACTACCTTGGCTTAAGCCACCATCCGCATATTATCTGCGCGTGGCAGCAAGGCGCTGAGCGTTTTGGCGTCGGCAGCGGCGGCTCGGGTCATGTCAGCGGTTATTCCGTTGCTCATCAGGCGCTGGAAGATGAGCTGGCGCAATGGCTCGGCTATTCACGGGCGCTGCTGTTTATCTCCGGTTTTGCCGCTAATCAGGCGGTCATTGCCGCGCTGATGGGCAAAGAGGACCGGATTGTTGCTGACCGGCTCAGCCATGCCTCACTGCTGGAGGCTGCCAGCCTTAGCCCTGCCGTGCTACGTCGCTTTACCCATAACGATCCCCAACATCTGGAACGTCTGCTGACCACCCCCTGTCCGGGGCAACAACTCGTGGTCACTGAAGGTGTGTTCAGCATGGATGGCGATAGCGCACCGCTGGCGGAAATTCACGCGGTAGCAGAGCGGCAGGGCGCGTGGTTGCTGGTGGATGATGCGCACGGGATTGGCGTCAGCGGTGAGGAAGGGCGCGGTTCGTGCTCCCGACAGCAGGTGAAACCCGAGCTGTTAGTGGTGACGTTTGGCAAAGGGTTTGGCGTCAGCGGCGCGGCAATCTTGTGCTCAGACAGCGTGGCCGATTATCTGCTGCAGTTTGCCCGTCATCTGATCTACAGCACCAGTATGCCTCCGGCCCAGGCCCAGGCCTTGCGCGCCGCGCTGGAGGTGATCCGCAGCCGCGAAGGCGATGAGCGCAGAGAAAAACTGGCGATGCTGATCCAGCGTTTTCGCGCTGGGGTGAATACGCCGGACTTAACGCTGGCGCAGTCAGACAGCGCCATTCAGCCACTGATCGTGGGCGACAATCATAAAGCCTTGCAGCTGGCGGAGGCATTACGTCAACAGGGATGCTGGGTGACGGCTATTCGCCCACCGACGGTGCCGGTTGGTACGGCCAGGCTGCGGCTTACGCTGACCCAGGCGCATGAAGTCCAGGATATCGATCGCTTACTGGAGGTGCTGCATGGCGCAGGTCAATAAGCAGGCGATTGCTGCCGCGTTTGGTCGCGCGGCTACTCACTATGAGCAACACGCGGAACTCCAGCGTCAGAGCGCCGATGCGTTACTGGCGCGACTCGATGGTCGGGCATTCTCTCAGGTTTTAGATGCGGGCTGCGGACCCGGGCGTATGAGCCGTTACTGGCGGGAGCAGGGGAGCGAGGTCTGCGCGCTGGATCTGTCGGCGCAAATGCTGACTGAAGCGCAGCGTCACGATGTCGCCCACCGCTATTTGCTGGCGGATATTGAAGCCATTCCGCAGGCTGCTGCTACTTTCGACCTGGCCTGGAGCAATCTGGCCGTACAGTGGTGCAGCGATCTGCGCGGCGCGTTACGCGAGCTTTACCGGGTGGTGCGTCCTGGCGGGACGGTGGCGTTTAGTACCCTGGCGCAGGGGTCAATGCCGGAACTTCGTCAGGCGTGGCGAGCGGTTGATGAGCGGGAGCACGCCAATCGTTTTTTGCCCGTGGAGCAACTGGAAAACGCCCTGCATGGGTGGGACGTTGAATACCAGTCTCATGCCGTCACGCTGTGGTTTGACGATGCGCTGAGCGCCATGCGCTCGCTGAAGGGCATTGGCGCGACGCATTTGCATGATGGCCGCGAGCCGCGCGTACTGACCCGCTCACAGCTGCGCCAGCTACAGCTAGCCTGGCCCTGCCAGCAGGGGAAATATCCGCTGACCTATCATCTATTTTTGGGAGTGATTCAACGTGACTAACACTTTTTTTGTCACCGGGACGGATACCGAAGTGGGGAAAACTATCGCCAGCTGCGCGTTGCTACAGGCGGCGGGGCAGAGGGGATTGCGAACCGTCGGCTATAAGCCAGTGGCGTCGGGCAGTGAAATGACGGTTGAAGGTCTGCGCAATAGCGATGCCCTGGCATTACAGCGCAACAGCGTTGTGACGGTGGACTATGCGGCTATCAACCCCTATACCTTCGCGGAACCTACCTCACCGCATATCATCAGCGCGGACGAAGGTCGCCCTATTCAGGCCTCTGTAATGTCTGCGGGTTTACGCGCGCTGGAACAACAGGCTGACTGGGTGCTGGTGGAAGGTGCCGGCGGGTGGTTTACGCCGCTTTCGCCAACGCTGAGTTTTGCTGACTGGGTGAAAACAGAGCAGCTGCCGGTTATTCTGGTGGTTGGCGTTAAGCTCGGCTGCATCAACCACGCTGTGCTGACCGCCCAGGCGGTGCAGCAGGCCGGACTGACGCTTGCCGGATGGGTCGCCAATGATGTGACGCCACCTGGCAAGCGTCATGCTGAATATATGGCAACGCTCAGGCGTGTGCTTGCGGCTCCGCTGCTGGGGGAAATTCCCTGGCTGGCAGAAGAGCCGGAGCGGGCATCAACAGGACGTTATATCGATCTTAGCGTTTTGTCTGTGGCGTCACCCAGTCGTTGATTAGCGGGTTGCTGAGCTGTGTGATTTGCCCCTGGGCCACGTTGCGCCCACGGTGTAACAGGCAGTAGCAGTCAGCGACCCGACGAATAAACGGCAGGCTCTGCTCCGCGAGCATTATGGCGATGCCGAGCTCCTGGCTTAACCTTACCACCAGGTTCCCCAGCTTGTGGATATATGCCTGGCCACTTCCCCGCGTGGGCTCATCGAGGATCAGCAGGCGCGGGCGTGTGACCAGCGCGCTGGCGAGCGCAAGCTGGTGCTGATCATCTTCCGATAATGCCGCCCCTTTGGCCTGACGCAGTACGAACAACTGTGGAAACAGGCGGTAAATATCACTGCTGTTCATCGTTTCGCTTTCCTCAACCGCCTGGCGCGCAATATGCAGATTTTCCTCTACCGTCAATTGCGAAAAAATCCGTCTCTCTTGTGAAACGTAGTTAATGCCCAGCGCGATGCGATTTGCCGCCGGAATGGGACTCAGGTCGCGCGGCGGTGCGCCAGCCTGATGCCAGAACATGGTGCCGCTTTCGATCGGTAAATTGCCGATAATGCAATTGGTCAGCGTAGTTTTTCCCATTCCTGGAAGCCCCAGCACACCGGTACATTTACCGGGCAGCAGGTCGAGATCCACATCCCATAGGGAGTGTTGATTACCGTAATAATGATTCACTGCGCGAAGACTCAACATAGATTCCTCCAGCATGATGCTATCCGCCCCACGTACAGGTCGTCGGAAGAAAATTGCAATTCTCTTGCCAGAAGAGGGATTGGGGTCAAAAAACAGCAGGAGAGTGTGCCGCGCAGGCGGTAACGTCTGGCTGGCCGGAGGGCTGGCGTTGTTTTGTGCACATTGCCAGTGCCTGGCGGTGTCGTAATGGTGCAGGCAAGAAAATGATGAAAATGCGAGCAAGATCCCGGCCATTCCAGGCCGCTTCGTTAGCTGATAAATATCAAAAAATAGCGATAAATTTTTTTTATCCCTCCGGAAAAGGGAGTGAGGGCGTTTTTGCCAGGCTACAGTCCATACGGGCTGGAGGCAGTTATCCACTATTCCTGTGGATAACCTTGTGTATTAGAGTTAGAAAACACAATGTAAGCGAGAGAAGACGCGGCCTGCGACTAAATTGATGCGAAAGACGGCTCGGGATAATAGTCATTAAATTACAGAATGTTAGATAAAATCAATGGCTGTCGCAGAAGTGTCATGCGTTGCCACAAAACTTTCATCGGGCGGCTTGACAAATGTTAAAAAAGTCATTGCTTTGGGGATAACACGTTTTTGCTGGTGTTTTATCTTGTCTGAGGCCAAATTTTAGCCTGCGGTCACGGTCATTCTGATGGCGTATCAGAAATATTCTGGTGCGTTACTGTTTTTTCATCCAGTATATTTTACTGGCAAAATATACGACTGCGAGTAAAATTACACACCTGCCCGCCCATTGCTTCAGGTAGCTGCTCATGAGTAAACCGTTCAAACTAAATTCCGCTTTTAAACCCTCTGGCGATCAGCCTGAGGCTATTCGCCGTCTGGAAGAAGGGCTGGAGGATGGTCTGGCGCATCAGACGCTGCTGGGGGTGACGGGCTCGGGGAAGACATTCACCATCGCTAACGTAATTGCGGACTTGCAGCGGCCTACCATGGTGCTGGCTCCCAATAAGACGCTGGCCGCGCAGTTGTACGGTGAGATGAAAGAGTTCTTCCCGGATAACGCGGTGGAGTATTTCGTCTCCTACTACGACTATTATCAACCGGAAGCCTACGTACCAAGTTCTGACACCTTCATCGAGAAGGATGCCTCGGTTAACGAACATATTGAGCAGATGCGTCTGTCAGCGACCAAAGCGCTGCTGGAACGTCGGGATGTCGTTGTCGTCGCGTCAGTTTCCGCTATCTATGGTTTGGGCGATCCGGATCTGTATCTGAAAATGATGCTGCACCTGACGGTGGGGATGATTATCGACCAGCGTGCGATCCTGCGCCGCCTGGCGGAACTGCAATATACCCGCAACGATCAGGCATTTCAGCGCGGAACCTTCCGCGTGCGTGGTGAAGTGATCGACATTTTCCCGGCTGAATCCGACGATATCGCGCTGCGCGTGGAACTGTTTGATGAAGAGGTCGAACGTTTATCGCTGTTTGACCCGCTTACCGGGCAGGTTGAATCCACGATTTCGCGCTACACCATCTATCCTAAAACGCACTACGTGACGCCGCGCGAACGTATCGTGCAGGCGATGGAAGAAATCAAAGTTGAGCTGGCAGAGCGGCGCAAGGTCCTGCTGGCAAATAACAAACTGCTGGAAGAACAGCGGCTAAGTCAGCGTACGCAGTTCGATCTGGAAATGATGAACGAGCTGGGTTACTGCTCGGGGATTGAAAACTACTCCCGCTATCTGTCCGGGCGTGGCCCCGGCGAGCCGCCGCCGACGTTGTTTGATTACCTGCCTGCCGACGGCCTGCTGGTGGTGGATGAATCCCACGTCACTATCCCGCAAATTGGCGGTATGTATCGTGGTGACCGGGCGCGTAAAGAGACTCTGGTCGAATACGGATTCCGTCTGCCGTCGGCGCTGGATAACCGTCCGCTTAAATTTGAAGAGTTTGAAGCGCTGGCCCCGCAGACCATCTACGTCTCAGCGACGCCGGGCAACTATGAACTGGAGAAATCCGGTGATGACGTCGTCGATCAGGTAGTACGACCGACCGGCCTGCTGGATCCTATCATTGAGGTACGCCCGGTGGCGACGCAGGTTGACGATCTGCTGTCTGAGATCCGCATCCGTGCGGCGATTAACGAACGTGTGCTGGTCACTACGCTCACGAAACGGATGGCAGAGGATCTCACCGAATACCTTGAAGAGCACGGTGAGCGGGTGCGCTATCTGCACTCAGACATCGATACCGTGGAACGTATGGAAATCATTCGTGACCTGCGTCTGGGCGAGTTTGACGTGTTGGTGGGTATCAACCTGTTACGTGAGGGTCTGGACATGCCTGAGGTCTCACTGGTGGCGATTCTGGACGCAGACAAAGAAGGGTTCCTGCGTTCTGAACGTTCGCTTATTCAGACCATCGGCCGTGCGGCGCGTAATATCAACGGGAAGGCTATTCTCTACGGCGACAAAATTACCGCCTCAATGGCTAAGGCTATAGGGGAAACTGAACGCCGTCGTGAGAAACAGCAGCTCTACAATGAAGAACACGGTATTACGCCGCAGGGGCTGAACAAGAAAGTGGTCGATATTCTGGCGCTGGGTCAGAATATTGCGAAGACTAAGGCGAAAGGCAAAGGGAAGTCACGCGCAGGCGCGAAGTCTGAAATTGTCGAACTGGATATGACGCCAAAAGCGCTGCAGCAGAAGATTCATGAGCTGGAAGGGCAGATGATGCAGCATGCGCAGAATCTTGAATTTGAAGAGGCTGCGACGATCCGCGACCAGTTGCATCAGCTGCGCGAGTTGTTTATCGCGGCATCGTAAGATTGTTTCCACTTTCCAATTCGCCATCGCGTAAATGCCATGGCGATTGGAAAAATACAGAATTTATTATCATTTATAATTATATTATTCGTTTTTCTATTGCCATTTATTATTCTTAAAATTAATGCACTCACTCTAATTGATTCTTTGCTGAATTGATTTTTGTTTTTCCACTTTGTGAACCTCATCGTTTTATTCTTTACATTTCTGACGATTCTTTCAGCATTTTGGCAGCAAGAAAAAGGCTGTCATTGTTCCTTTTTTTATAATTGTCCTGTCATAGAAATTTCCCTGACGAAAATATAAAGGAAAATTATGAAAGAGATAATATGCAATTACGCTGAGAATGATTATGCCATTCAGGACGCCATGATATGTTCTGGCGTTGGTGAACAACACCAGAAAAATTTTGGTGCAGTCAGCCCTCCCCTAGTAAAAACCAGTCTGTTTGTGCAGCAGAGCTATCAGCAATACTGTGATGATATGCAGCACGAAGCTGAACGTTACATCTATTCCCGGGGGCTTAACCCAACAACGGAACTGTTAGAGCATAAACTGGCAGCGTTGGAGCGTGGCGCGGCCTGCAAAGTTTTTGGCTCGGGCATGGGCGCGATAAGCGCAACATTGTTTGGCCTGCTGAAAAGTGGTGACCATATTATTCTGGTGAATAATGTTTATGGTCCAACAGTTGTGCTGGTGAAGCAAATGCAACAACGATTTGGTATTGACTATGACATTGTTCTCAGTGGCGATGTCGAGGATATTCGGCAGAAAATAAAGCCGAATACTCGCATGATATACACGGAATCCCCAGGAACAATGACCATGCGAGTTGTGGATCTGCAGATGATAGCAGGGTTGGCGAAAGAGAATAATATTATTACTGCCATTGATAATACATGGGCTACGCCACTCTTCCAAAAGCCATTGACTCTTGGTTTCGATTTAGTGCTCCACTCTTGTACTAAATATATCGGCGGTCACAGTGATTTAACGGCGGGTGCTGTAGTAGGCGCAAAAGTCTATCTTGATATTATTCGTGATTTTTCACATCAGCTTCTTGGCGCAGTGCTGGCCCCGGATAGTGCATGGCTAGTGATTCGCGGTTTAAGAACGTTGCCGCTGCGCATGAGACAACATCAGAATAATACCTATGCAATTCTTACTTTTCTCAATAGCAGAGCAAAGGTTGAGAATATCTGTCACCCCCTTATGGCTGATGCAAAACAACGTGAAATTGTTTCACAACAAATGTTTGGTACTTCTGGTCTCATTAGTTTTGAACTTAAAGATGGCAGTTTTGTAAAAGTTAAAGCCATCATTGATAGTTGTAGAATTTTCAAACCGGGGTGCAGTTGGGGGGGATATGAAAGCCTGATTATTTCTCCTAATCGCGGTTATAACCAGGATGTAATATGCAAAGATGGGATGGCGCCTGGTTTAATTAGGATTTCAATTGGACAAGAATCTCCAGAGATGTTAATCGCGGACTTAGAGAATGCGTTTGATTCTATAAAAACATATTAATAGCGGGAAAATAACATGGTAAGCACAAATAAGCAACCGAGCTTTTATGCAGCATTGATGTTATTAGTGGCTATTTTCCTGGTTTTCTTTATAGGTATTGGGATTTTAAATTACCCAGTTGAATTTATCTTAATTGTTATTACGATTATTACAGGTTTTTTTGCCAGATACTATGGCGCGGGCTGGAAGGAAATTCTCCAGACTTTTATAGAAAAAATAAAAGATGCCGTCCCTGCAATGTTAATTCTACTGTCGATCGGTATGTTGATTGGATGCTGGATGGTTAGTGGTACCATTCCGTTAATGGTCTATTATGGCCTGGAAATTATCAACCCAGCTTACTTATATCTTACAGCTTTTTTAGTGACGGTTTGCATCTCGACATTTACAGGCACTTCATGGGGTTCCGCAGGAACAATTGGTGTGGCGTTGGTTGCCGTTGCTGCGGCGATGAATGTGTCATTGCCGATTACTGCTGGAGCCGTTATCTCCGGTGCCTATTTTGGTGATAAATTATCTCCTTTATCAGATACCACAAACATGGCCGCGTTAGCTGCGGGGGCTGAGCTTTATCAAAGTATTAGAAATATGTTGTATACATCGGTTCCTGCTTTTTTGTTTGCCTGCCTGGGGTTTTATATCGCGGGGTTAGATTTAAATTTGGTAAATTCAATCCAACTAGATACTATCCCAGTCATGAAAAAAGCGCTAAACTCATTATTCTGGCTTAACCCTTTATTAATATTACCGACATTGCTGGTCTTTATTGGTGCGATAAAAAAATGGGATACCATTATTGTTTTGATCGCATCTTCTTTTTTTGCTCTGGCAATATGCGCAATTTTTCAGCCGTTTACCATGATGGACCTTGTTCAAGCATCGATTAATGGCTTTAATACCAATATGATCAGCAATTTTTCAGATGTCGCGATGAATGAATCTACGACTAAAAATATTAATATATTGCTTAATCGTGGCGGTATGTATTCAATGGTTAGCCCAATTGTGGTTATGCTTTGTGCATTTATGTTCGCTTCGGCACTTGATGTTTCTGGTGGCCTTAATGTGCTGCTTGGGCGACTGGTTAAGAAATTAAAAACGGTGACCAGTACTCTGTTGGCGACAATGTTCACAAGTTCTTTATTAGTTGCCTGCACTGGCAATGCAGTCATCAGTTTCTTTCTGGTGAAGAATATTTATGATCCTTGTTTTAAAAACAAAAAATTGCATATGGTTAATATGTCCCGATCAATGGAGTCTGGAGCCACGCTACTTGAAGGGCTTTTCCCTTGGACAATATCTGGTATGTTCATGGCGAAGACGCTGGGGGTAGCGACGCTGGATTATGCACCCTGGGTTTTGTTCAATTTAAGTTGCCTGGTTATGGCCGTATTCTTTGCCATTCTTGCCCGGTGGTCTAATTTTGGCACAAGATACGAAGAGCCAATATCCGCCGAGCAGGTACCTGTGCTGAGAGGTTAATGCAGTAAGCTACAATCCTCATTACGATGAGGATTGTATGCTAATCACGCACTTGAGATTACCCCAGCGCCTGTACCGCTTTCTCCAGCGCGTAATGCAATAGCTGGCGGTCATGGCGGTAGGGAATGTCGCTGGCTTCCAGCACTTCCTGAATAACAACGCGGTCGGTAACGGTGGATACATCCACTTTCGGGCCTACAACCACCGCATCAATCACTTTCCTGCCAACGTACTGTTCAATGATTGCCAGCTTATCGTTAAGCGTCAGGCTGGCTGCTGGCAGGCTTAATTCACGACCCAGATTGCCGATGTAGACCATCGGGGCAGGTGTGCGACGTAATGCCTGCGCCAATTCGTCGAGCAGCAGGAGCGGCATCAGGCTGGTGTAAAAACTGCCGGGTCCGATCAAAATCAAATCCGCTTCGGCGATAGCTTCAACTGCCTCCCGCGTGGTGGGGACTTTTGGCGACAGCATCAGTTCCTGAGGCGGGATGGTGAGCTGATCGATATTCACTTCGCCATAGACTTCATGTCCCTGATCGTCGATAGCCATCAGATCCACCGGCAGCTCCGACATCGGAATTAAATGCGCGTCAACTTTCAGCAGATTACGAATTAAATTGATGGCTTCCAGAGGCCGCACGCTGAGGTGATCGAGCGCCTTTAACATCAGATTTCCGAGGTTATGCCCGGAAAGCTCACCATTACCGCCAAAACGATACTCAAACATGGCGGATGCAACGCTGGGTTGAGTAATTAACTGGTTCAGACAGTTACGCATGTCTCCCCAGGCAATGCCTCCTTCAGAGCGACGAATACGACCTGTCGACCCGCCGTTATCGGTCGTGGTGACGATCCCCGTCAGGTGTGAACCTAAAGGGGAAAGAGAGGAGAGAACGCGTCCCAGTCCATGCCCTCCGCCGAGAGCGACAACGCGGTCCAGATCTGCCAGCGTGCGAGTGCGCATATATTTTCCTGATATCAATTGATCGGCGCTACAGTAACGTAAATAGTGTGTTTTCAGCAATTATCCAGGCGGAATCTGGCGTAATTTTTTTCTGCGATCTACTCCTTTCTGACGAGATGCACCTGCCGGCAAGATGATGTATATCAATGCAAAACTGTGGTTTTTGCTTATTCTGTAGCGAAATTGCACGATTATGTCGCTATGTATGTGTTTATACAGCGAAAGTGTACATGGCAAAAGCGTCATTTACACGCTAGTATCGGCATAACCACAATGTACTCTGAATAATTTGAGTTGCAGGAAGGCAGTGAGGGAGAGAATCCCCCGTAAGCGGACATAAGTACGTGACTGGGGTGAACGAATAAAGCCCACGCTTCTGCAATTTGAGGTATGACGAGAATAAACACTCTAGCCTCTGCACCTGGGTCAAATGATACGGTGCTTTGGCCGTGACAATACTTGAATAAGTTTGTCACCAGGGCGTAGGAAGAAATGACTACGTCTCCCGTATTTGGAAAGGTGTACATGGGCTCTCAACTTACCGATGCTTTCGCACGTAAGTTTTACTACTTACGTTTGTCGATTACCGATGTGTGTAACTTTCGTTGCACCTACTGCCTGCCGGATGGCTATAAGCCCGGCGGTGTCACCAATAACGGCTTTTTGACCGTTGATGAAATTCGCCGCGTCACGCGCGCGTTCGCCAGTCTGGGAACGGAAAAAGTGCGTCTGACAGGGGGCGAACCTTCATTGCGTCGCGACTTTACCGACATTATCGCCGCCGTGCGCGAAAACGACGCCATCCGTCAGATTGCGGTGACCACTAATGGTTATCGTCTGGCGCGTGATGCCGCTGCCTGGCGCGATGCCGGACTGACCGCACTTAACGTCAGCGTCGACAGCCTCGATGCCCGTCAGTTTCACGCCATTACCGGGCAGGACAAATTTCAGCAGGTGATGGCAGGCATTGACGCCGCCTTCGATGCGGGTTTTGAAAAAGTGAAAGTCAATACCGTGCTGATGCGCGACGTAAACCATCATCAACTGGACACCTTCCTGGCGTGGGTTCAGCCCCGTCCTATCCAACTACGCTTTATTGAACTGATGGAAACGGGTGAGGGCAGCTCTCTCTTCCGTAAACACCATATCTCAGGCCAGGTCCTGCGTGATGAGCTGTTGCGTCGCGGCTGGATCCACCAGATCCGACAGCGCAGCGACGGCCCGGCTCAGGTTTTCTGTCATCCTGACTATGCTGGTGAAATTGGTCTGATCATGCCTTATGAGAAAGACTTCTGCGCCACCTGCAACCGTCTGCGCGTTTCCTCTGTCGGCAAGCTGCATCTGTGTTTATTTGGTGAAGGCGGCGTAAGCCTGCGTGATTTGCTGGAAGATGACGCTCAGCAGTCGGCGCTGGAAGAACGCATTTCAGCCGCGCTGCTGGAGAAAAAGCAGACACATTTCCTGCATCAGAACAATACCGGTATTACGCAAAACTTATCTTACATTGGCGGCTGATCGCTAAAAGGAGTTTTTCATGAGTCAGGTAAGCGCTGAATTTATCCCGACACGCATTGCTATTCTTACTGTTTCCAACCGTCGCGGCGAAGAAGATGACACCTCCGGCCATTATCTGCGTGACTCGGCGCAAGAGGCGGGTCATCAGATTGTCGATAAGGCGATTGTCAAAGAGAACCGCTACGCCATTCGCGCCCAGGTTTCTGCATGGATTGCCAGTGAGGATGTGCAGGTTGTGCTCATTACAGGCGGCACGGGCTTAACCGAAGGGGACCAGGCGCCAGAAGCGCTGCAACCGCTGTTCGACAGAGAAGTCGAAGGGTTTGGTGAAGTATTCCGTATGCTGTCGTTTGAAGAGATTGGCACCGCGACGCTGCAATCCCGGGCGATTGCCGGAGTGGCCAACAAAACGCTGATTTTCGCCATGCCGGGGTCGACTAAAGCGTGTCGTACCGCATGGGAAAATATCATTGCGCCGCAGCTCGATGCCCGTACGCGTCCGTGTAATTTCCACCCACATTTGAAGAAATAAGTATGTCGCAACTGACTCATATTAACGCCGCTGGCGAAGCGCATATGGTGGATGTCTCCGCCAAAGCGGAAACCGTACGCGAGGCGCGTGCAGAAGCATTCGTGACCATGCGTAGCGAAACGCTGGCGATGATTATCGACGGCAGCCACCATAAGGGCGACGTTTTCGCCACGGCGCGTATTGCCGGTATTCAGGCCGCCAAACGGACCTGGGATCTTATCCCGCTGTGCCATCCGCTGATGTTGAGCAAGGTTGAAGTTAATCTGCACGCCGAGCCGGAACACAACCGCGTACGCATTGAAACGCTGTGTCGCCTGACTGGGAAAACCGGCGTCGAAATGGAAGCGTTAACGGCGGCCTCCGTGGCGGCGTTGACCATCTACGATATGTGCAAAGCGGTGCAAAAGGATATGGTGATTGGTCCGGTGCGTTTGCTGGCTAAAAGCGGTGGCAAATCGGGAGATTTTAAGGTGGATGCGCATGATTAAGGTTCTTTTCTTTGCTCAGGTACGGGAATTGGTGAACACGGATGCGATAGAAGTCGCCGCTGAGTTTGCAACGGTAGAAGCGCTGCGCCGGAGTCTTGCGGCAAAAAGCGATCGCTGGGCGTTGGCGCTGGAAGACGGCAAGCTGCTGGTCGCGGTAAATCAGACGCTGGTCAGTTTTGACCATCCCCTTAATGCGGGTGACGAAGTGGCTTTCTTCCCACCGGTAACCGGAGGCTAAGATGGCTGAAACGCGAATTGTTGTTGGTCATGCGCCGTTCAGCGTCGGGGATGAGTATCCCTGGCTGGCCGAACGCGATGAAGATGGCGCGGTGGTCACTTTCACCGGTAAAGTCCGCAATCACAATCTCGGCGATAGCGTGCAGGCGTTAACGCTGGAACACTATCCGGGAATGACCGAAAAAGCGCTGGCGGAGATTGTCGACGAAGCGCGTGCGCGCTGGCCGCTGGGACGAGTAACGGTCATTCATCGCATTGGCGAACTGTGGCCGGGTGACGAAATCGTTTTTGTTGGCGTGACCAGTGCGCATCGCAGCAGCGCGTTTGATGCCGGGCAGTTCATTATGGATTATCTGAAAACCCGCGCACCGTTCTGGAAGCGCGAGGCCACGCCAGAAGGTGAGCGCTGGGTTGATGCCCGCGACAGCGATAAGCTAGCAGCAAAACGCTGGTAGAGTACAATTGGTGTAGGCTCATACTGATTCAGGAGATTGTCATGGACCGATTCCCACGATCCGATTCTATTGTACAGGCCCGTTCCGGCCTGCAAACGTATATGGCGCAGGTGTACGGCTGGATGACCTGCGGACTGTTGCTGACGGCGTTTATCGCCTGGTATGCGGCAAATACGCCCGCGGTGATGATGTTTGTCTTCTCCAGCAAAATCACCTTCTTTGGACTGATCATCGCCCAGCTAGCGCTGGTGTTCGTCCTGTCCGGCATGGTGCAAAGGCTCAGCGCGGGAATGGCGACCACGCTGTTTATGCTCTATTCGGCATTAACCGGGCTGACGCTATCAAGCATTTTTATCGTCTATACCTACTCGTCTATCGCCAGCACCTTTGTGGTCACCGGCGGGATGTTCGGGATCATGAGTTTGTACGGCTACACCACCAAACGCGATCTCAGCGGCTTCGGCAATATGCTGTTTATGGCGCTGATCGGTATTGTGCTGGCCTCGCTGGTTAACTTCTGGTTGAAGAGCGAAGCGCTGATGTGGGCGGTGACCTATATTGGGGTGATTGTGTTTGTCGGCCTGACCGCTTATGACACGCAGAAGCTGAAAAACATCGGTGAGCAGATCGACCTGCGTGACAGCTCCAATCTGCGTAAATACGCAATTCTTGGGGCCTTAACGCTGTATCTGGACTTCATCAACCTGTTCCTGATGCTGCTGCGTATCTTCGGCAATCGTCGTTAATTCTCTGTTGCCGGATGGCGTAAGCCGCCATCCGGTGAATCATTTCGCCATCGCCTTCTCGTTTTTTACCCGCAACTTTTTCGCACGACTCTCCAGCAGCAAATAGCACATCAGCGCCAGCAGCAGCGGAATAAAATAGTACAGCACGCGATACGCGAGCAGGGCGGCAATGATTGTCCCCTGAGAGGTGTTCTCTCCTGCCAGCAGCGCCATAAAGACCGCCTCCAGCACGCCAATCCCCGCCGGAATATGCACGATAACACCGGCAATACTGCTCACCAGTAGTACGCCCAGCACGAAGAAATAGTTGATATTCTGACCCAGCAACAGCCAGATAATCGCCCCCATTACCATCCAGTTAGTACCGGATATCGCCATTTGCGCGAGGGCAAATTTCCAGGAGGGCAGTACCAGTTTTTGGCCCTTGATGGTGATGTGGCGATGTTTAGCGAAAGCGCAAAACCACAGATAAACAACAATCATCAGCAGCAGCGCAATGCCTAAGAGGCGTAGCGTACCTTCATCGATATACCAGTGCGCGGGCAGTTCAACGACGCCGAAGGTGAAAATAAAACCGCCCAGCAGAATATAGCCCAGCCAGTTGGTGGTAATGCTCAGTGAAAAAATTCGCGTAATTGTGCTCCCCGGTAATCCGAGACGCGAGTAGAGACGATAACGCATCCCAATACCGCCCACCCATGTGCTTAACGTCAGGTTGAAGGCGTAACAGATAAACGACACCAGCATGACCTGGCGTTTTGCCAGCTTGTGCCCGCAGTAGTAGCGCCCGAGCAAGTCATAGCAGCCGTAAAGTAAATAACTGACGATCACCAGCCCTACGGCGCTGAGCAGGGCGATCCGATTGTAATCGCGAATTACCGTCCATACTTCCTGCCAGTTGACCTTACTGGCATAAACGACCAGCAATACGATGACTGCAATAAAAAATAGCCATGTGAGGATCTTTTTCGCTAAGCGCCAGCGTCGGTGGTTTTTTGGCATCAGGTTTCCCCTCCTGCATCCTCAGTTGGAATACGATCCTGGGTTTCCAGAGTTGGCTGTGCGGGTGGTTCTACCTCGGCCAGATGCGGGGTATGCGCCGGTAGCCAGCCGACCAGCGCCGGGAAGTGGCGTAAAAAGTGGAAGGCCAGCACGCTTTTGGTCAGGTTCCACCAGGTGCGTTTTGGCAGCATTGATTCATCAACTCGCTTGCAGTCCTGCGCAATAATGGGGTTCAGGTTGTCACGCAGGGTCTGGTTAAACGTGCGGTCATGAATAATAAGATTTGCCTCCAGATTGAGCGACAGACTGAGCGGGTCGAGATTGCTGGAACCTACCGTCGCCCAATGATCGTCCATCAGCGCGACTTTACCATGCAGGGGCTTACGCCGGTATTCATAGACATGGACGCCGCCTTTAACCAGATAGTTATACAGCAGGCGGGCACCCACTTTCACAATCGGCATATCCGGTTCACCCTGGACGATGAGTTTTACCCGAACGCCGCGTCGCGCAGCTTTTCGTAGGGCATGCAGCAGGCGATAACCCGGAAAGAAATAGGCATTGGCAATGATCACTTCCCGCCGGGCCTGGGTCAGCATTTTCAAATAGTGGCGTTCAATATCATCGCGATGCTCTTCGTTATCGCGCCAGACAAACAGCGCCTGCGCTTCGCCAGGCCGATGATTCTCAATTGCCCGGTGATGACGTCGCCACCAGCGTCGTACGGCGCTCTGTCCCGGTAAGTTATCCAGCACGAATTTCAGGATGTCGGCCACGACAGGACCTTCCACGCGAACGGCATAATCCTGCTTGGCCTCGGGACCGTAATCAGACATGTGTTCAGCGGAATAATTGATGCCGCCGACAAAGGCAACACGGTCATCAATGACCACAATTTTGCGATGCATACGGCGAAAGAGATTGGTGCGCATACCGAACAGACGCGGGCGCGGATCGTAGTAGCGGAAAATAACGCCAGCTACGGTCAACTCTTCGACAAAACTGTCGCTAAGATCCGGCGAACCGTAACCGTCCAGCAGCACCTCTGCTTTGATTCCGCGCTGGGCGGCTCCGAGCAAGGCGGCATGCAGCTGTTTTCCGACCGCATCTTCAAACCAGATAAAAGTCTCAAGGATAATTTTTTTCTGTGCCTGTGCAATGGCGTCAAAGACGGCGGGATAGTATTGATCGCCGTTTTCCAGTAGTTGAATTTGATTGCCTTCACGCCAGCCATTTTTCATAAATGAATCTCCGCACTCAGGGGGGCATGATCGGACAAATGTCGCCAGTGACGCAGCGCCAGCGTCGTTGGAGTACTGGCATTCGCGTTTTTCACATAGATCCTGTCCAGACGCAGCAGGGGAAACTGCACCGGAAACGTCCGCGCCGGGCGACCGTGGGCGCGGGTAAAAATCTCGTCAAGGCCGGCCCTGGCTTTCAACGGGTGATTGGCCGTTTGCCGCCAGTCGTTAAAATCTCCGGCGATCACCACGGGCTCCGCGTCGGGCAGGGCATTGACCCAGTCAGCCAGCATAGCGAGCTGGGCCTGACGGTGTGCTTCACGCAAACCGAGATGCACGCACATGACATGGATTGGGTGCGAGAGCATTGGCGGCGCGATGCGGCAGTAGAGGACCCCGCGCTTTTCACTCGCGCCGACGGACACATCGCGATTTTCATAATGTTCAATGGGATAACGCGACAGCACCGCGTTACCGTGATGCCCTTGCGGGTACACGGCGTTACGCCCGTAGGCGAAGTCGCTCCACATGGTGTCCGCCAGAAATTCGTAGTGGGTGGTATCCGGCCAGTTCTCAATCTGCAGCGAGTGAGCATCGTGCGCGCCCATGACTTCCTGCAGGCACACAATGTCTGCACCGACCGTTCTGACAGCCTCCCGTAGCTCAGGCAAAATAAAACGCCGGTTGAAGGCGGTGAACCCTTTGTGAGTATTAATAGTGAGCACATTGAATGAAAATTGAACTCCCGATCCGCTCATGAGCCTCCCGTTGGCGTCACTTCCTAAATAAAATAGTGTAGTCGTCGTCACAAAAAGATGCGGTGTTGCGGAATTTTCCGTAAAGTCCGGTACTCTGAATAATTAGTTGAAAATCCTTCAGGAGAAAAGCCATGAGGTGGCAACAACGTGTTCGTGTCGCAACGGGTCTAAGTTGCTGGCAGATTGTGTTGCATTTACTGGTAGTGGCGTTGCTGGTAATGGGCTGGATGAGCGGTACGCTGGTGCGCGTCGGCCTGGGATTATGCGTCGTTTACGGCGTAACGGTTTTATTAATGCTGGCCTTGCAACGTCACCATGAACAGCGCTGGCGCGACGTAGCTGATGTGCTGGAAGAGCTGACTACCACGTGGTATTTCGGTGCCGCGATGATCGTACTGTGGTTGCTGTCGCGCGTGCTGCAAAACAACGTCTTGCTGGCCCTGGCGGGGCTGGTGATCCTTGCCGGACCCGCCGTGGTCTCGCTGTTGGCGAAAGACAAAAAGCTACATCACCTTGCGTCTAAACATCGCATACGCCGCTGAGCCGGTCGTGGCCGCTATTACCAACAGCGGCCACAAACTTCCCCACACAATCTGCAGACTCGCATCCTTCAGGTAAATCTGTTTCGTGATGTCCGTAAAATGGCGGATTGGGTTTATCCACGTCAGATTCTGTAGCCAGACCGGCATATTTTCGACCGGCGATACGTAGCCTGAAAGTAAAATCGCCGGCATCATAAACACAAACACGCCGATAAACGCCTGCTGCTGGGTGGCACACAGTGATGAAATCAGCAGACCAAAGCCGACCAGCGACAGCCCGTAAATCACCATCGTGAAATAGAACAGCCCCAGTGAACCGGCAAACGGAATGTGATAAGCCCAGATGCCGATCGCCAGCACAATGGTGGCCTGAAACGTTGCCACAATCAACGCGGGCACCGCTTTACCGATGAATATCTGCCAGGTGGTAAGCGGGGAGACCAGCAGCTGATCCAGCGTGCCTTGCTCGCGCTCACGGGCAACCGAGAGCGAAGTGACGATCATGACGCCGATGGTGGTGATCATGGCGATCAGCGACGGAACCACAAACCATTTGTAATCCAGGTTCGGGTTATACCAGTTACGCACCACCAGCTCGCTGTTATTCGGTTTCGGCTTGCCGTCCATCAGCTCCTGCTGATACTCCTTAACGATTTGTTGCAGGTAATTCGCGGCAATTTGCGCACTGTTAGAGTTACGCCCGTCGAGAATAATCTGCATGGGAGCCTGCTGGAAGGTATCCAGATTACGCGAAAAGTTGGCCGGGAAGCGCACCAGCAACAGGGCTTTTTGCGTGTCGATGGTGGGCTGGATCTCCTGCGGGCTTTTCAGCAGCAGAACGTGCGTAAAGGCGCTGGCGCGAGCGAAGCGCTGGGTTAGTTCCACCGAATGTTTACCGTTGTCTTCGTTATAGATAGCGATAGTGGCGTTGGTGACTTCCAGCGTGGCCGCGAACGGGAACAGAATAACCTGAATCAGCACCGGTAAAATCAGAATGGCTCGCGTCTGCGGTTCACGTAACAGCGATTGCAGCTCTTTACGAATTAATGTCCATAAGCGATGAAACATGCCCGTCCCCTTAATCCAGCCGACGTTTGGTTTTAAGCCACGTCAGGCCAATAAACATCACCGCCGAAGCGATTAAAAACAGCACGTTGATAATCAGCACCACCGGAATATTTCCCGCCAGAAACAGGCTTTGTAGGGTGCTGACGAAATAACGAGCCGGAATAATATAGGTTACTGCCCGGATAATCGCCGGCATGCTGTCTATCTGGAAGATAAAACCCGACAGCATAATCGAAGGCAGGAAGGCGGCGTTTAGCGCGACCTGCGCGGCGTTAAACTGATTGCGGGTGATGGTGGAGATAAGCAACCCCATGCCGAGCGTGCTGAGCAGAAACAGGCTGGTAATGAAAAACAGGATCAGCAACGAACCGCGATAGGGCACGCCGAGAATAAACACCGACACCAGCATACACAGCAGCATCGCCAGCATGCCCAGAAAGTAATAGGGGATCAGTTTGCACAGCAGCAGTTCGACGCGGGTGACTTCGGTAGACAACAGCGCTTCCATGGTTCCGCGCTCCCATTCGCGCGCCACCACTAATGAGGTGAGGATAGCGCCAATAACCGTCATGATGATGGTTACCGCCCCGGGAATAATAAAATGTTGGCTGATGGCCGCCGGGTTAAACCAGTAGCGGGTCTGCACGTCGATCAAAGGTTCAAATGATTCTCCGCGATCTTCCGCCCGCTGTTGTTGCCAAATCTGCCAGATGCCTTCGACATAACCCTGCACAAAGTTAGCGGTATTTGGTTCACTGCCGTCGGTGATCACCTGGATCGGCGCTACGTCGTTGGGTCGCGCCATCTGCTGGGCGAAATCCACCGGGATCACCACCAGCCCGCGAATGCGCCCGGCCTGCATTTTCTCAATCAATTCCTGACGGTTATCGCTGATGGTGGCGTCAATATACGGTGAACCGGTCATGGTATGGGTAAAATCCAGCGCCTCTTCGCTTTGCTGTTCGAGCAAAATCCCTACCCGCAGCTTGCTGGAGTCGAGGTTGATCCCGTAGCCGAAGATAAACAGCAGCAGCAGCGGGATCACCACCGCAATCAGCCAACTGCTGGGATCGCGGACGATCTGGCGCGTCTCTTTCACGCACAGCGCGCGTACGCGACGCCAGGAGAGAACGGAGTTACTCATGTGTATGCTCCTTATCCCAGTCATTGATTAGCGTGATAAAGGCCTGTTCCATGGTCGGGTCTGGCGTCTCACTGTCAGCAGCCTGAGCTTTCAGGTCGTCCGGCGTACCGCTGGCAATCAGTTTTCCGCGATACACCAGCCCGATGCGATCGCAGTATTCTGCCTCATCCATAAAGTGGGTGGTCACCATCACCGTGACGCCTTTTTCCACCATGCTGTTGATATGTAACCAGAACTCCCGACGGGTGAGGGGATCGACCCCGGAAGTGGGTTCATCGAGGAACAGAATGTCGGGTTCATGCATCAGCGAACAGGCCAGCGCCAGGCGCTGTTTAAAGCCCAGCGGCAGTTCGTCGGTGGCGTGGGAGGCGATACTCTTCAGGCCGAATGCCTCGCTCATCCGCTCGATTTTCTCCTTCTGCGCCCGACCGCGCAGGCCGTAGACGCCGGAGAAAAAGCGCAGATTCTGTTCAACCGTCAGGTTGCCATACAGGGAGAATTTCTGCGCCATATAACCCAGATGCTGACGCGCTTTACCGGAGCTGACCTTCAGGTCCATGTCCAGCACCAGCGCTTTACCCGAGGTGGGGACCAGCAGGCCGCACATCATTTTAAAGGTAGTGGATTTGCCCGCGCCGTTGGGTCCTAACAAACCAAAAATCTCGCCGCGCTGCACGGCAAAGTCTACGTGGTCGGTAGCGGCAAAATCGCCAAATTTTTTGGTCAGCGCTTTGGCTTCGATCACCGTTTCACCTGGCGTGCCTTCCACGGTATGCAGGATAGCGCCCAGCGGTGACTCCGATGTTCCGGCCCCGCCGAGTAAATCGATAAAGGCATCCTCGAAGCGGGGGGCGGTTTCGTTGATGGTTATCTCCGGCATGCCGTCAGCGTTTTGAATCTGCTGGGCCGTCGCTTCTTTTTTCAGGATTAAGCGGACGGATTTCCCCTGAATCATCCCGTCGCTAACCTGCGGCAGTTTTAACGTGCGTTGCAGAAGTCGGCGGTTATTTTCCTGCGAACTGCTCATCAGGAAGCTGCGACCCGACATGGTTTGCGTAAGCTGAGTGGGATCGCCCTGATACAGCAATTCACCTTCGTTCATCAGCAGCACATCACGGCATTGTTCAGCTTCATCCAGATACGAAGTGCTCCAGAGGATCAGCATGCCGTCCCCGGCCAGCTCATGAACCATTTGCCACAGTTCGCGACGGGAAATAGGGTCGACGCCTACGCCAGGCTCATCCAGCAGTAACACGCTGGGTTCACCGACCAGCGTACAGGCAAGTCCGAGCTTCTGTTTCATGCCGCCGGAAAGCTTGCCGGCTAGGCGTCCGGTAAACGGCCCCAGCGAGGTAAATTCCAGTAACCGGGCAAAGGTTTTTTCTCGCGCTTCACCGGTAACGCTACGTAAATCTGCATAGAGATTAAGGTTCTCCATGACGGTCAAATCTTCATACAGACCAAATTTCTGCGGCATGTAACCCAGTACCGCATGCAGCGCGCTGTCGTCTTTGATGGGATCAAAACCAATTACCGTTGCGCTACCGGCGTCGGGTTTCAACAGCCCTGCCAGCATTCGCATCAGCGTGGTTTTGCCAGCGCCATCCGGCCCGACCAGCCCGGTCACGTAGCCCGCATGAACGGTACAGTCGAGCGGGGCGACGGCCGGTTTATCCATTCCGGCAAAGTTTTTCGTCAGTCCATTCAGCGTAATGACGGCGTCATTCATGCCGTGCCTCATCGCTGAACTTTATCGTTACCGGCATTCCCTGGCGCAGCGCATCGTCCGCGTCGGTCACCACAATACGCAGGCGATAAACCAGGTCGGTGCGCAGGTCAGGGGTCTCGACTGTTTTTGGGGTAAACTCGGCGGTGGGCGACACGAAGCCGATTTTACCGTGATACGGTTTGTCCGGACGGCCATCGGTGTAAAGCAGGATTTCGCGTCCTGGCTGCGCCTGGCTCAGATTTCGTTCGTCAACGTAGGCGCGAACCCATACCGGACGCGTGAGTGACAGCGTCAGTACCGTGCCCCCTTCGTTCAACATGCTGCCGGGTTCGACCGCACGGGTGAGTAACGTGCCGTCAGACGGCGAGGTCAGCGTGGTGTCATGCAAATTAAGCTCTGCCTGGGCCAGCTCGGCCTGAGCTTGTTCGAGCGTGGCTTTCGCCTGCTCAATGTCCTGCACACGATTACCGCTGCGGTATTGGCTGAGTTTATCCTGTGCGGATTTCAGAGAGGCCAGCGCCTGATCGCGTGATGAACGGGCGTTTTCCAGATCGTTGGCGGAGATAGTGCGGCTTTTCCACAATCCCACCTGCCGATTGTAAAAGTTTTGCGCGTAATCATAGGCTGCCTGCGCCTGTTTGACTGCCGCTGCGGTTTGCGCGATCTCTTCTTCACGATACCCTGCCAGCATCAGATCGTATTGCGCCTGCGCGGCGGCAACATTCGCTTTTGCCTGCATTAATGCGTTTTCATACGGTGCACGGTCCAGTTCGCCCAGCACCTGACCGGCGGTAATGGCATCGCCTTCGTCAACCGCCAGCGAGGCCAGCCTGCCGCCGACGCGAAAACTCAGGTTGACGCTACGTATATCGACATTGCCGTACAGCGTCAGACCGTTATCTTGCCGACTTTGATACCACCACGTTCCACCGGCAATCACGGCAACGAGGGCCGCGATGACCAGCCCGAGAACGAC
Organism: Citrobacter sp. Cb080; assembly: GCF_030334745.1. NCBI lineage: Bacteria > Pseudomonadati > Pseudomonadota > Gammaproteobacteria > Enterobacterales > Enterobacteriaceae > Citrobacter > Citrobacter sp. Cb080. The sequence continues at coordinate 212,921 of NZ_JAOWDG010000069.1, forward strand.
AGGTTTTTTCATGACTCCAGACTCCTTTGCGTTAAACCTTGCAGAATAAGATCGATGTGACAGGTGATCGTTTGGTCAATCAGCGCGGTTTTATCCTCATCAAATTGTGACCAGCCCGTACGCAACAGAATGGTTTCTTTCCCCAGACGAAAGGCCAGTACCTCGCCGAGTAGGGCGTGGGTGTGCAGGATCATTTGGGTATCGTTGGCATCGCCGCCGGTATAGGCAGCAATCAGGCGCGTCAGGTGAGTATGTAGTGGATTGATAACCTGGTCGTGCACCAGTTGATAAGCCGCGGTGGGGGAAAGCTGTTCGCGCGAAATAAATTTGCTCAGGTTAACGGTATCGTCCTGGGTTAACAGCATGATCATATTTTTGCAGGCGCGGAGGATCAGTTCGCGCATCGCGCCACGATCCGGTTCCGGCTGAGCAAACAGACGCTCGGCTTCTTCAGCATGCGGGCGAAACTGTGAGCCGATAAAATCCGCAATCCACTGGGCGCAGGCGAGATATAAATCCTCTTTTGAGCCAAAATAGTAGGTGATGGCAGCAATATTTTGCCCGGCCTGCGCGGCGATATCGCGAGTAGTGGCGTGCAGACCATACTCGCCAAACTGCGCCAGCGCGGCGGCAATGAGCTGATTTTTCGCCTGTTCACCTTTGGTTGTCATGGTGGGTGTATTCATAGCACGACTCAGATCTTAATCAATCGATTGATTAAGATTATGACTGATGTGTAACCTTGTCCAGTCCGGACCGTTATTTTTCAGCGCAGGGATAATTTATGCGGCACATCACAAAAACTGCTACACTCCGCCCCTTCATGACATTGTGGTTTTTGTCATCTTTATTATATGTATCTCCCTGAAAACGACACCGGTAACGGTCAGGGTGGTTCGGAGTTGTTATGTCTTTTGATTCCCTTGGTTTAAACCCTGATATTTTACGTGCCGTTGCCGAGCAGGGTTACCGTGAACCTACCCCTATTCAGCAGCAGGCGATCCCTGCCGTGCTGGAAGGCCGCGATCTGATGGCTAGCGCCCAGACCGGTACGGGGAAAACGGCAGGTTTTACCCTGCCGCTGTTGCAGCACCTGATTACCCATCAGCCGCATGGCAAAAGCCGTCGTCCGGTGCGTGCGCTGATCCTCACGCCAACCCGCGAACTGGCGGCCCAGATTGGCGAAAACGTACGTGATTACAGTAAGTATCTGAATATTCGCTCGCTGGTGGTCTTCGGCGGCGTGAGCATTAACCCACAGATGATGAAGCTGCGCGGCGGTGTGGATGTGCTGATCGCCACGCCTGGTCGTTTGCTCGATCTGGAACACCAGAATGCGGTGAAACTGGATCAGGTTGAGATTCTGGTACTGGATGAAGCTGACCGCATGCTGGATATGGGCTTTATTCATGATATCCGTCGCGTTCTGGCGAAACTGCCGGCAAAACGCCAGAACCTGCTGTTCTCAGCAACGTTCTCTGATGATATTAAGTCGCTGGCCGAAAAGCTGCTGCACAATCCGCTGGAAATCGAAGTGGCGCGCCGTAATACCGCGTCAGAGCAGGTGACTCAGCACGTTCATTTTGTTGATAAAAAGCGTAAACGTGAACTGTTGTCGCAGATGATCGGTCAGGGCAACTGGCAGCAGGTGCTGGTGTTTACCCGTACCAAACATGGTGCGAACCATCTGGCGGAACAGCTGAATAAAGACGGCATTCGCAGCGCGGCGATCCACGGTAATAAATCTCAGGGGGCGCGTACGCGTGCGCTGGCTGATTTTAAATCCGGTGATATTCGTGTGCTGGTGGCGACCGATATTGCCGCGCGCGGTCTGGATATTGAAGAGCTGCCGCACGTGGTGAACTACGAGCTGCCAAATGTCCCGGAAGATTACGTGCACCGTATTGGTCGTACCGGTCGTGCGGCCGCTACCGGCGAAGCGTTGTCTCTGGTGTGCGTCGATGAACACAAGCTGCTGCGTGACATCGAGAAGCTGCTGAAAAAAGAGATCCCGCGAATTGCGATGCCAGGCTACGAGCCAGACCCGTCCATCAAAGCCGAGCCGATCCAGAATGGTCGCCAGCAGCGTGGCGGCGGTGGTCGCGGTCAGGGGGGAGCTGGGCGTGGTCAGCAGCCGCGTCGTCAGGATGGCGGTGCGCCAAAAGCGAAACCGCGTAGCGGCGAAGGCAAACCGGCGGGCGATAAGCCTCGTCCACCGCGCCGTCCGCGCAAACCGTCTTCAGCGCAGTAATTGCGAGCCCGGCCGAAAGGTCGGGCTTTTCTTTTTGCGACACGTATCAGAAAGTGCCACAATAGTGGCTGTTTATACAGTATTTCAGGTTTTCTCATGGCACTAACGGCCGCGCTAAAAGCGCAAATTGCCGCCTGGTATAAGGCGCTTCAGGAACAGATCCCCGACTTTATTCCCCGTGCGCCCCAGCGGCAGATGATTGCTGACGTCGCGAAAACGCTCACCGGGGAAGAAGGGCGGCATCTGGCAATTGAAGCGCCGACCGGGGTGGGGAAAACGCTGTCGTACCTGATTCCCGGTATTGCCATAGCGCGTGAAGAACAAAAAACGCTGGTGGTCAGTACCGCCAACGTTGCTTTACAGGATCAGATCTACAGCAAAGATTTACCGCTGCTGCGCAAAATTATCCCCGATCTGCGTTTTACCGCCGCGTTTGGTCGCGGGCGTTATGTCTGCCCGCGTAATTTAGCGGCGCTGGCCAGTAGCAAACCCAATCAGCAGGATCTGTTGGCCTTTCTCGACGATGACCTGACGCCCAACAACCAGGAAGAACAAAAGCGCTGCGCCAGGCTAAAAGGCGATCTCGACAGCTACAAGTGGGACGGGCTGCGCGATCACACGGATATCGCTATCGACGACGGACTCTGGCAGCGCCTGAGCACTGATAAAGCCAGCTGTTTGAATCGTAACTGTCACTACTATCGTGAATGCCCCTTTTTTGTCGCCCGCCGTGAGATTCAGGAAGCCGAAGTGGTGGTGGCTAACCACGCGCTGGTGATGGCGGCCATGGAAAGCGAAGCTGTTTTGCCGGAGCCGAAGAACCTGCTGCTGGTCCTTGATGAAGGTCACCATTTGCCGGACGTCGCGCGCGATGCGCTGGAGATGAGCGCAGAAATCAGCGCCCCCTGGTATCGACTGCAGTTGGATCTGTTTTGCAAATTAGTGGCCACCTGCCTGGAACAGTTTCGTCCAAAAACCACGCCGCCGCTGGCGAATGCCGAGCGTCTGAACGGTCACTGTGAGGAACTGTATGAGCTGATTTCATCGCTCAATAACATTCTTAATCTGTACATGCCTGCGACCCAGGAGGCGGAACACCGCTTCGCGATGGGCGAACTGCCTGCGGAAGTGATGGAGATTTGTCAGCGTCTGGCGAAGCTAACAGAAATGCTGCGCGGTCTGGCGGAACTGTTCCTCAACGATCTCAGCGAAAAAACCGGCACCCACGATATTGTGCGTCTGCATCGGGTTATTTTGCAGATGAATCGGGCGTTGGGCATGTTTGAGGCGCAAAGCAAACTGTGGCGGCTGGCTTCGCTCGCGCAGTCGTCAGGCGCGCCGGTGAGTAAATGGGCGACGCGCGAAGTGCGTGACGGGCAGATCCACGTCTGGTTCCACTGTGTGGGGATCCGCGTGAGCGATCAGCTTGAACGACTGCTGTGGCGCAGCGTACCGCATATTATCGTGACCTCCGCCACGCTGCGTTCGCTCAACAGCTTCTCGCGTTTGCAGGAGATGAGCGGGCTGAAAGAAAAAGCAGGGGACCGGTTTATCGCGCTGGATTCACCGTTTAATCACGTTGAGCAAGGCAAAATCGTCATTCCGCAGATGCGCTACGAACCGTCAATTGATAACGAAGAGCAGCATATCGCGGAAATGGCCGCCTATTTCCGCGAACAGCTGGAAAGTAAAAAGCATCAGGGCATGCTGGTACTCTTTGCCAGCGGTCGGGCAATGCAGCGTTTTCTTGAGCACGTTACCGATCTGCGTCTGCTGTTGCTGGTACAAGGCGACCAGCCGCGCTATCGACTGGTGGAGCTGCACCGCAAGCGGGTGACCAACGGCGAGCGTAGCGTACTGATTGGGCTGCAATCTTTTGCCGAAGGTCTGGATTTGAAAGGCGACTTGCTGACCCAGGTGCATATTCACAAAATTGCTTTTCCGCCTATCGACAGCCCGGTGGTGATCACCGAGGGCGAGTGGCTGAAAAGCCTGAACCGCTACCCCTTTGAGGTGCAGAGCTTGCCTGCGGCGTCATTCAATTTGATCCAGCAGGTTGGGCGACTCATTCGTAGCCACGGCTGCTGGGGAGAAGTGGTTATTTATGACAAGCGTTTATTGACCAAAAGCTATGGCAAGCGTTTACTGAACGCATTACCCATATTTCCGATAGAGCAACCTGCTGTGCCAGACGTTATAGTAAAACCAAAAGAAAAAGCGAAACCCACGCGTCGCCGTCGGCGTTAACGATGCGAGCAACAGGCAAGGAGTTATCGATGGATTACCACAAAATCATCAAAGAGATTGGGCGAGGAAAAAATCACGCGCGTGACCTGGATAAGGATACTGCTCGCGGACTGTATACCCATATGATGAACGGCGAGGTGCCCGATCTTGAGATGGGCGGTGTACTGATTGCGCTGCGTATTAAAGGCGAAGGCGAAGCGGAGATGCTGGGCTTTTACGAAGCGATGCAGAACCACACCATTCGCCTGACTCCGCCAGTGGCCAAACCCATGCCGATTGTCATTCCCAGCTACAATGGCGCGCGCAAGCAGGCAAATTTGACTCCGCTGCTGGCGATTTTACTGCATAAACTGGGCTTCCCGGTGGTGGTGCACGGTGTCAGCGAGGATCCAACCCGCGTGCTGACTGAAACCATTTTCGAACTGATGGGGATTGCGCCGACGCTGCATGCCGGGCAGGCGCAGGCAAAGCTGGATGGCCATGAGCCGGTATTTATCCCGGTGAGTGCGCTGTGTCCTCCGCTGGAAAAACAGCTGGCGATGCGCTGGCGAATGGGCGTGCGTAACAGTGCGCATACGCTGGCTAAATTAGCCACGCCGTTTGCCGAAGATGCCGCGCTGCGTCTTTCCAGCGTTTCCCACCCGGAATACGTATCGCGCGTGGCGAAATTTTTCGGCGATATCGGTGGGCGTGCCCTGTTGATGCACGGTACCGAGGGTGAAGTGTACGCCAACCCGCAGCGCTGCCCGCAGATAAGCCTGATAGATTCGTCCGGCGTGCGAGTGCTACAGGACCGGCAGAGCGAGATGCCCGATGAGCCGGTCCCACTGCCGGTGGCTAAAGACCCGGAAACTACCGCGCGCTGGATTGAGCGTTGTCTGGCGGGCAGTGAGCCGGTTCCGGCATCGCTGAAAATCCAGATGGCCTGCTGCCTGGTAGCAACCGGTGAATCCGCGACGCTGGCTGAAGGACTTGGCCGCGTCGAGCAAAGCTTCTGATTTTTCTTTCTCCCGACGGGTCATTTGCCTGGCCCGTCGCTTCACGCCTTCCGGCAACGTGAAATTTCTGCACGTTTATTGATCTCCTGAGCGCTGTGGCGCAGCATAGTTTGTTGAAAAATAAGAACCACAATCAACACGCGACACAACAGGAGATTACAATGAACAGTGGACATCGCTTCCATGTGCCAACGCTGCACGCCTTTATCCAGGCCGTTTTTCACCAGATGGGAAGCAATGAACTGGAGGCGCGGCTGGTGGCCGATCATCTGATAGCCTCTAACCTCGCCGGCCACGACTCCCACGGTATCGGCATGATCCCAAGCTATATTCGCTCATTTTCGCAGGGACACCTGCAGATCAACCGCCATGCCAAAGTGGTCAACGATGCGGGAGCGGTGATTACGCTTGACGGCGACTGCGCATTTGGTCAGGTGGCGGCCCACGAGGCAATTACGCTTGGGATCGAAAAAGCGCGCCAGTACGGTATCGCTGCCGTGGCATTACATAATTCGCACCATATTGGACGCATTGGCTACTGGGCGGAGCAATGTGCGGCGGCGGGTTTTGTTTCGGTGCACTTTGTGAATGTGGTAGGGATCCCGATGGTCGCACCGTTTCATGGCCGCGATAGTCGATTTGGCACCAACCCCTTCTGTGTGGTGTTCCCACGTAAAAATACGTTCCCGTTGTTGCTGGACTATGCAACCAGCGCCATCGCGTTTGGCAAAACCCGTGTGGCATGGCACAAGGGTGAGCCGGTGGCTCCGGGATGCCTGATTGATGCTAATGGGGTACCCACAACCGATCCTGCCGTAATGCAGGTCTCTCCACTGGGGTCGTTGCTGACCTTCGCCCAACACAAAGGTTATGCGCTGGCGGCAATGTGCGAAATTATGGGGGGAGCGCTTTCTGGTGGTAAAACCACACATGAAGAGAGCCTGCAGACCAGCGCGGATGCCATCATTAACTGTATGACGACCATCATTATGAATCCGGAACTGTTTGGCGCGCCGGACTGCGACAACCAGGTCGCGGCCTTTGCTAAGTGGGTGAAAGCGTCCCCACATGCTGAAGATGCCCCGATCCTGTTGCCAGGGGAGTGGGAGGTGAATACTCGTGAAGAACGGCTGGAGCAAGGTATTCCGCTGGATGCCGGAAGCTGGCAGGCGATTTGCGAGGCGGCGTTGCAAATAGGGATGCCAGACGCCGTGTTGCAGGAATTCCGTCAACGACTGGAACACTAAGCAAAAAAAAGCCCGTCCAGTGGCGGACGGGCAAACAAAGGGTAACAAACAGGGTCAATGAGGGTTGGAGCATTGGGTCGTACAGGTAATCTTTCGGTTATTTATAGATAACCGCGGTGCCGCTCATTTTGTCTTTGCCGATAGCGGAAGTGATGCTGTAACCCGTTGCACCAGCAGCAGTCGCTTTTTCAGCCAGTTTTGCTTCCAGGCCGTCCAGCGTGGTAGCGCCGTCAGCAGATACCACACCAATTTTGTTCATGTTTTGCGCCTGAGTAGAGGAAACTGGCTCGGCAGCAAAAACGCCAAATGACAGGGTAGACAGAGCGATGGCGGCAACAGCAAATTTGATATTTTTCATGATTAATTTCTCGCAGGTTTGTTCTGTTAGTCAGTGTTCTTTAAGAAGACGTTGTTTCGTCGATGTGAGAAGTATCACGTTTTTTTATGCGAGATAAAATCGAATAGAATTGACGACATCAATCAAAAAAATTGAATGACAAATAACTTATTGAATATTAATAAATTCGAAAGAGGGATTTACAGTTCTTGTCATTGCGCTTTACAGAGAAACCGACAACGGCACATTTTGCTACACAGAGTGCAAAAAAGCGTGCTCGTAAAGGAAATCGTATGCGCTGAAACTTTCGGTAAAGATAAGTCAACGTAGCTGGCTGTCTTTCGAACCTCTGCGATTATATCCTGAAAATGCAGCGCTATGTGAATCTTTATCCTGCTGGCATGTGATGCACAAGCGTACGCCGGGCACGGCCTCCCGTCTGGCCTGAGGGATTGGATTACCACATTCTTCGCATTCATACAGACTTTCCCCCGTCGGTAACTCACCGCGGGCGCGGGCAACAGCATCTTCAATAGTATTGTTGATCTGTTCGTTAACAGCGTCGTCATTTGCCCATCCGGATGCCATACCTACCTCCTGCTGATGTCTACAAAATAAGTATAGCGAATGTGATGGCTGAAAAACGACCACGTGTCAGCGGTATCAGATTTCAGACCATTCGCGCAGCAGGTTATGGTAGAGATTGAGAAGCGACAGGATCTCGCTACTCTCCCCATGACGTGTCTTCAGGGACTGGATGTTTTTATCCAGTTCAAAAAGCATGGCGCGATTTTTATCGTCCCGGATCATCGACTGGATCCACATAAAGGATGCCACCCGAACCCCACGGGTCACTGGCGTAACGCAGTGCAGGCTGCTGGAAGGGTAAAGTACCAGATCGCCTGCCGGAAGTTTTACCGCATGCTGGCCGTAGGTGTCATTGACCAGCAGCTCTCCTCCCTCATAATCGTCAGGATTACTCAGGAATAAGGTGGCGGAAAGATCTGTGCGCATCCAGCCGTTTTGCGGATGACTACGCACCGCGCCGTCAACGTGAAAACCGTAGGTCTCGTTGTCCTGGTAGCGATTGAACAGCGGTGTGGAGAGCGTTTTCGGTAATGCAGCGGCGAAGAATAACGCGCTGTTGTTCACCGCGTTTTGTACCGCCTGTTGTAAAACGCCGTAACGCTCACTTTGCGTATTCACCTGCTGGTTGTTTTTAACCTGCGCGCCCTGAGCGCCGGTGGTTGCGCGGCCATCAACCCAGTCGGCAGCGTCCAGCTGTTCGCGAAACCAGGCGACATCCTGCGCCGACAGAATGCCGGGAATGTGATACATCATCAGTGTTTCTCCTGAAAGTGGGGCTTACGCCCCACGTAAAAGATCAGAAATGCATATTTGCCGTGAGCAGGAAGGTTCTTGGCTCGCCCGGATGGTAACGGTATCCGCTCTTGTTAATGGAGGATACATAATTGGTGTCGAACAGGTTATAGACGTTCAACTGGAAATCGAGATTGCGATTCACGCGATAACCCAGTTTCGCGTCGGCGACCCAGTAACCTTCGGTGTAGGATGGCGTACCCACGGCCCCGTCGGAACCGCGATGCATACTGCCCACGTAGCGAGCGCCTGCGCCAACAGAGATATCATCGGTAGCCTGATACTGGTTCCACAGCGTGAACGCATGTTCTGGCGTGTACGGCAGGGATGAAGAACCATCCTGAGCAACGTTTTTGCCGCTGTGGATCGTCGCGCGCTGCTGGGTGTAACCCCCAATAACCTGCCATGCGGGAGTGATGTTCCCTGCTACCGAGAGTTCGTAACCTTCAACGCGCTTCTCCCCGTACTGGGAATATGTGCCGTCGTCGTTCTGCTCAACTTCGTTCTCAATATCCGTACGGAAAATCGCGGCAGTTAACAGCAGGCGCTTATCCAGCACCTCCCATTTGGTGCCGATCTCGCTGGTTTTCGCTTTCTGCGGTTTGAAATCGGTACGGTTCGCACTGTTACCGCTTCCGCCCTGAGCGAGGGCAAAGTTGCTGCCGCCCGGCGGTTGCTGAGAAACGGCGTAGTTAATGTAAACGTTACCGTTATCGGTCAGGTGATACAGCGCGCCCGCTTTCCAGTTCACCAGATTGCCTGATTTGGCAGTATCCACGGTGGTGACCGGAGAACCTTTCGCCACGCCTGTCGGACACGCGACCGCGCCGCGACCAGAAGCGCCGCAAGCGGTGGCGCTGTCATATTCCGTGCGGTAATTGTCGAGGCGAATACCACCGTTTAGTTCAAACTCACGGGTAATCTGTAGCGTATCAAACGCGTATACACCGAAGGTATCGGTTTGCCCGTTAGCATTAGCGCCGTTACGAGACAATCCGCCGATATTCACATTGCTGTTGGGGTGATAGATATTTACCGACGGCGGAGTGATCGGGTTTACACCATAGTTGGTTTGCGTTTCACGCGTTAGCTCCACGCCGGTGCTGATGTCGTGACCGATGGATCCGGTGTAAAATTTTGAGGTCAGGTTGGTTTGGTTGGTCAGGATCTTATTGCTGACATCTTTGGTATTTGCCAGGCGTGACCAGGTCCAGGTGTCGACGCTGCTGGAGGGTTGGGTGATGTTAGTCGCGCCGCCCATCACCGCCGTCATCAGATAATCCTGCTTAATGCGTGACCAGCGGGTGGTGTTGCGAATAGTGGTGCTGTCGTTCAGGTCATGTTCAAAACGCATCGTTGCAGTATCGGTCGTTGAATCGTCGTAATCCGAGTTGGTACCGTAGAAGTTATGCGTATCCACTTTTCCTGACTGATTCAGTGCAGCAGTCCCCGCGGAAGGCGCGGAATATCCCGGCAGACCGATGGTGGGGACACCGCCATCCGGGGTGTTGTGCTGGGTGACATGCAGATAGTTCAGATACAGTCGGTTCTCAGTGCCTAAGCCAAAGGCGAGCGAGGGGGCCACACCATAACGTTCATTCTTAACGTTATCGCGACCGGCATCATGCGTTTTTTCACCCATCAGGTTTAACCGTGCAGCGGTGGTCTCACCGATGACCTGGTTAATGTCCAGCGTACCACGGCGGAACCAGGCGCTACCGACGCTGGCCGAGGCATCGATCCCTGAGTCAGTGCGCGGCTGTTTGCTGATCATATTGATGGAGCCCGTTGGCGCGCTACGGCCATAGTCGGTGCCGGAGGGGCCTTTGATCACTTCAACCTGTTCGGTATTGAAAGTGTCGCGCGTAACGCTGCCAATATCACGGATACCGTCGATATAAATACTGTTCGAGGTATCCGCACCACGCATGTATACCGCGTCACCGGTAGTGGAGTTGCCGTTCTCACCGGCGAAAAACGCGCCAACGCCCGGTACGTTTTTCAGCGCATCGGTCAGATTGGTTGCGCCTTGATCCTTAATCACCTGCTCAGAAATCACTGTCATGGTGCGGGTTGTATCCGCTACCGGGCGGGAGAACTTAGGGTCGGCAGACTGCGTTGGGGCGTATAGAGAAGGTTTGGCCGCTTCAACAACCAGCGTATCTTCTTGTTTTTTATCTTGATCGCCCGCGGCGACAGCCTGAGCTACCGGAGACAGGCCAATACACAGACCGGCAAAAAAAGTCAGTGAATGAAAACTACTGGCAGGCAAATTGCGATTTTTATCCATGTTAGTGAGTGACTTATTATTTTTTGAGTAGACGGTTTCACTCGCGCGAAGGGACATCTCTGTGGATGTTATACCCTGCAGGCCTCGCGGGAGTGAATGTGTAATTGATAATGATTTTGATAAGTATTACTAATCAGTGCGACGTTTTAGCATTCATTAATTCAAAAATAAATACATTTATTTACATTGGATTCAAAATTGCTACACGATGATTACAATTTGAGCGGTGAACGACGTGAACAGTAGGTAGCAAACTGCATTCGGGGTGAATGCAGTTGGGCTAAGGTGAGGGACTACTTATAGATAGTTGCGCTGCCGTACATCTGGTTTTTACCGCCCGCAGAATTGACGACAAAGCCTTTTGCGCCTTGCTCTTTCGCTTTCTCTGCCAGCTTGTCTTCGAGATCGCTCAGGTTAGAGGCTCCGGTAGCGAAAACAGTACCGGAAGCTTGTAGCTGGCCGGTTTGAGGGCTGGTGTAGGGCTGTGCAGCAAAGGACGCAAATGTCATGCCGGTCAGTACGGTAGCGGCAAGGAATGCGAGGCATTTCTTCATGGTGATATCCTCTGAGAAACAACAGGTCGTGCCTGATAAGTTTAGGCCGTCAGTGGATAACATTTACCGCAAAAAACTGGTGATGAGATGTCTGTTTTTTGAACAATCAGCAAGCCATCAAATAGGTATAAAAAAAGCAAATTTCCTTGCTGTGTGTTTACCGCGTGGCGTTATGCGGGTATCTTACGCCGCTGTTAAAAGGAGAATGCTATGTCCCCCCAGAAACCGGGATTACACCCACGCAACCGCCACAATGGCCGTTATGATCTTGCGACTTTATGCCAGGTTACACCCGAGTTGACGCAATTTCTCACCCTCACGCCAGGCGGCGAGCAGAGTGTTGATTTCGCGAATCCGCAGGCAGTGAAGGCGCTCAATAAAGCACTGCTGGCGCATTTTTATGCGGTGAAAAACTGGGATATTCCAGACGGTTTTCTGTGCCCGCCGGTTCCTGGTCGCGCTGACTACATTCACCATCTGGCCGACCTGTTAGGTGAAACCAGCGGAACCATTCCGGCAAATGCGAGCGTGCTGGACGTGGGAGTTGGGGCAAACTGTATTTATCCGTTGATCGGCGTGCATGAATATGGCTGGCGATTCACCGGTAGTGAGACCAGTAGCGAAGCGTTTAACAGCGCTCAGGCGATCGTAAATGCCAATCCGGGGTTAACTCGTGCTATTCGTCTGCGTCGCCAGAAAGATGCTACGGCAATCTTCAACGGTATCATTCACAAGAATGAGCAATATGAAGCCACATTGTGTAACCCGCCGTTCCATGATTCTGCGGCTTCAGCCCGCGCCGGAAGCGAGCGCAAACGTCGTAATCTGGGGCAGGATAAAGATGATGCGCTGAACTTTGGCGGGCAGCAGCAGGAGCTGTGGTGTGAAGGCGGTGAAGTGGCATTCATCAAAAAAATGATCGCCGAAAGCCAGGCCTTTGGCCGTCAGGTGATGTGGTTCACCACGCTGGTTTCGCGCGGTGAGAATTTGCCTCCGCTGTACCACGCGTTAACGGATGCGGGCGCGGTGAAAGTGGTTAAGAAAGAGATGTCCCAGGGGCAAAAGCAGAGTCGCTTTATTGCCTGGACCTTTATGGATAACGATCAGCGTCGCCGTTTTATGGCGCGTAAACGCTAAAGCGTTGGCTCGGTTGGCGGCAGCGGTTCGCTTGCTGCCGACGCAGGGCCATTCACCGGTGCAGGCAAGACCTGATAGGTCTGTACCGGCGCGCGTACGTTGGCCAGATCGAAGTATTTTTTCACCTGGCTGTCGAGCGCGAAACGTACCGTCCACTGTTTCAGCGGTAATGTGGTAAATGAGACCCGTAGCGTGAAGGCCGTATTGGTTAACCCCACAATCCCGGCAAACGACGGCTCGCCAATAATCAGCCCGCGAATATCGTCCTGTTCCATCACTGCAGCCACAGCGTCTTTCAACGCCTGATTCGCTTTATCCGCATCCTCATGGCGGTCTACGTCGTAATTGGCGACGACCGATCCAATCCCGCGCACAAAGTTGGCGAAGGTCGTTATCGATGACCAAGGAATGATATGGTACGCCCCGGTGTCCTGACGTACGCCCACAGAGCGGATGGACATCCGTTCAACCGTACCGGTGAGTGGACCGATAGTCACCAGGTCACCTGTGTTCATGCCATTTTCGAACTGAATAAAGATCCCGGTAATAATATCTTTTACCAGCGTTTGCGAGCCGAAAGAGATAGCCAGCCCCAGCGCCCCGGCCCCGGCCAGTAAGGGCGCGATATTGACGCCAATTTCGGATAGCACAATCATGATGGTGATCGTGCTGATGATCACCGCCAGCGCGTTGCGAAACAGCGTCAGCAGGGTGCGGGTACGGGCGCTGGGGAGCGGGCGGCCGTGAATATCGGAAGCCAGACGATTTTCAATCAGGCTGGCAAGGATCGTCCAGCCGATGGCGGAGAAGAATAAAATCAGCGCGATACGGATCAGGATATCCACCGTTTTTTCTCCTGCGCCGTAATGCAGCCAGTTCCAGAAGTCGAACAATCCCCAGGCATTCAGTAGCAGCATTACCGCGACGCACACCGTCAGGATCCTGGCCACGCTTAACGCCGTCGACAGCCAGCCATTCAACCGTTTTTGTAATTCCGGATAGCTGCGCTGGGTGTGTGGCGAAAGGGTAATGGTCTTGGCTATCCAGCGGGAAAGCATACCGGAAACAAAAGCGGCGATCCCAATGATCACCAGACTGCGCAGCGTAGCGCCCATCATGAATTTCAGGCTGTTGCCCGGATCAAACAGCGAGAAGAAAAACAGCACAATGAAGTAGGCGCTGGCCAGCCAATGCCATACCAGTGCAAAGGCGCGGATAAACAGGCTGAAAAACGCTAATGATCTTTCCGCCAGATTCAGCAAATGCTGCGTTATCTCTTTCTTGTTTCTGAAAATCAGGTACAGCGCCCATAGCGTGATACACAGCATGATGATGACGTTTGCCATCGCACCGACCTGCACGTTGACCTGATTCGAGATAATGGGCACGGCAACGATAAGTCCGTATCCAATCAGGCTGCTCAATGAACTTAAACGGCGATTCCAGTAGCGCGCACCGGCATCCTGAATGTTAAACGGGCGCAGTTCGGCCACCGTTGGGCAAAATATCAGGCGCAGAATGGCTTTGAAGAACTCAATCAGCGCAAAGGCATTGAGAAACAGACTTTGCTGAAAGGCGATAGTGCGGCTACCGGCGTTCATTCTGTCGCTCAGTATCTGCCCGACAAACAAAGTCAGCGCCAGCAGAAGCAAATCGATAATGAATGCGCCGACGATCATCGCCGGAAGCTGGAGCCAGTTGCTGCGTTCGCGGTTTTTCCGTCGTGCCCATTGCCCCATTTTGCGATACAGCGGCAGCGCGCACAGGCGAAGCAGCCAGAAAAAACCGAACACTGACGCCGCCAGCATTAAAAAATGGGTCAGGGCATTGGTGAACGTTTGCGGGTTAAATGTCTTGTGTGGTGCATCGGTAATATTGCGGTAAAGCTGAGCAAAGCGGCTGGAGAGCGCCTCACCGTAGTGGCGGGTGACATCCGTGACGTTTTCCAGCACCGTTTTTTCTTCCGTTAACGTGGGCGGAACAATGGTTGGCACCGGCTCGGCAGGGGGCGCTGTCGCCACTTTGCGTAACTGACCGATCAGTTCCTGGCGCGAGGCGTCATTTTCCAGCACATCAGCCAGTGCGCCGTAGGCCGCTTTCTTCTGTTCAACATCCGGCTCTTTCGCCGGCGCGGTTTGCGCGTTGGTTGACGTTGGCGTAGTGACGCCAGGTATCGTCACCGCCTGAGTCGGGAGACTCACCAGACAAACAAAGATGAACAGGATCCAGCGCATGACTCCTCCCATGAGAAAATAAATTCAAAAGGATAAGTATAGATGTCAGGGCGGGGGAGAAATGAAATGAGAGGATTCTGGTGAAAAACCTCCCTTCAGGCGAAGGGAGGGAGAGCTATCAGGAAACGTGCTGCAAGAATTCCTGTAAACGTTGGCTGGGCGGATTTTCAATCAGGGCCTGCGGATTACCGTCTTCGGCAATACGTCCCTTATCAATGAAAATCAGGCGTGAAGCCACTTTTTCGGCAAAGCCGATTTCGTGGGTCACAATCACCATGGTCATCCCTTCCTCCGCCAGATCCTGCATAACTTTCAGAACTTCGTGGCGCAGTTCCGGGTCCAGCGCTGAGGTTGGCTCATCAAACAGCATCATTTTCGGCTTCACCGCCAGCGCACGGGCGATCGCCACACGCTGCTGTTGACCGCCAGACAGCTCAGAAGGGTAGTGATGCGCACGCTCGGCCAGACCTACTTTCGCCAGCAGCTCTTTAGCCAGTTTCTCGGCCTGTTCTTTATTCGCCCCGCGTACGCGCTGCGGTCCGAACATGACGTTTTCCAGCGCCGTCAGATGCGGGAACAGGTAGAACTGCTGAAACACCATCCCGGCTTCCTGGCGGATTAACCGCTCGTCTACCTTTGGATCGTTTACCTTCAGACCGTCGACGATCAGATCGCCAGAGGTTATCTCTTCCAGTTTGTTAATGCAGCGCAGCAGGGTTGATTTGCCGGACCCGGATGGCCCGATAATTACCACCACTTCGCCCTGCTGAATGTTCAGGTCAATATTGTGCAGCACCTGGGTTGGGCCAAAGTGCTTAGAAACGTTTTTAAATTCAATCACAGGATTTTCATCCTTCTTTCCAGACGACGCAGAATGAAGCTCAGCACCAGCGTAATGATCAGATAGAACACCGCAACGGCGCTCCAGATTTCCAGTGCGCGGAAGTTACCGGCAATGATTTCCTGGCCCTGACGGGTCAGTTCAGCGACGCCAATGACAATAAACAGCGAGGTATCTTTAATGCTGATGATCCACTGGTTGCCCAGCGGTGGGAGCATACGACGCAGCGCGAGAGGTAAAATAACGTGGCGGATAGTCTCTGTACGTGAAAGCCCAAGCGCCAGTCCGGCTTCGCTGAATCCTTTATGGATTGAGAGCACCGCGCCGCGGGTGATTTCCGCAATATAGGCGCCGGAGTTGATCATGATGGTGACAACGGCGGCGCTAAAGGGATCAATGCGTAAATCGTTAAATGCCATTGGCAGGGCAAAGTAAATAAACATCACCTGCACAACGATTGGCGTACCGCGAATGACTTCGATAAACACCAGCGCTACGTGGTTGGCTATCCAACCGCCGAAAGTACGCGCAAACCCTGCTGCAAGCCCGATTATCAGACCGCCTGCCAGACCGAGGACCGAGATCCACAGGGTCATTTTGGCGCCTTCAATCAAAAGCGGGATGGCGGGCCAGATGGCACTCCAGTCAAACTGCATATTTCGTTCCTGTTACCGTGGTGAGAAAAGTAATGAGCCATAACGCGATGACTCAAAATTGCAGGCCCGGCGGCGCTGGCGCTACCGGGCGTTACAGAACGTTCTTGTTATTTAGGTTCGGTACCGAACCATTTTTTGTAGATTTCGTTGTATGTGCCGTTCTCTTTCAGCGTTTTCAGCGCGCCGTTCACTTTCTCGCGCAGTTCATCGCTGCCTTTCGGGAAGGCGATACCGTACTGCTGGGCTTCCAGGGATTCGCCTACAGCTTTGAACTGACCGTTACCAGCGGTTTTGATGAAGTAAAGAATGTTTGGCGTGTCGTGCAGCACGGCGTCTGCGCGGTTGGTGCCCAGTTCCATATATGCGTTATCGATATTCGGGAACTGACGCAGATCTTTGGTTTTGATGTTAGCTTTCGCGTAATCAACGGAACCCGTGCCGCTCTTCACAGCGACGACTTTACCATCCAGATCTTTCACGCTTTTCACGTCGTTATTATTCGCTTTGACCATCACTAACAGACCGCTTTTGTAGTAGCCGTCAGAGAAGTCGATCGCTTTTTTACGCTCATCAGTGATGGTGATACCCGCCAGCGCCAGGTCGATATTCTTGGTTTGCAGAGCCGGGATGATGCCGCTGAAATCCATTGGTTTCAGTTCATAATCCAGTTTCAGTTCTTTGGCCACGGCAGCCCACAGATCCACATCAAAACCAACGTATTTGTCACCCTGTTTGAATTCGAACGGTACAAACGCGGTGTCGGTTGCGACAACCAGTTTCTTATCTGCGGCATGGGAGGACACCGCAAAAGCCAGGGTAAGTGCAGCCAGTGAGACTTTTAATACAGACTTCATAGGATTTCCTTTTATATCCACGGGGCTATCCCCTGCGAGAACATATGGCTTAATGAAAAAATCGTGCCAGTTTTGCAACTCATTGTTTTAACAAGAGGGAGTCTCGTTTCTCTGCACAATAAGTAGGGCAAAGCGGGTAATCTGCACTGTTTTGGGGCACACATTTGGTGCGTACCTGACACAGTGCAAACGGTATGACTATTTAGCGTAAAAATTGTTGATAAAACAATCTTTCGTTAACGATTGTGTGAAGTGATTATTACAAATAATTTACTTTGGAGTGACGAACGATCAATGTCATGCACCATAGATGTGCAAAACCCCCGCCAGGGCGAGGGTTATATAGGTAATTCTTATGTCTGCTGTTATTCAATGTTGGCTTCGATAAACCACAGGAATTTGTCGAGGTCGCGTGAAGCGGCGGTGAAGATATCTGCTGTATCTTCGTCTTTTGCTTCGCTAATGGCTTTACGGACGCTGTTAGCGACGACGGCATAACGATCGGCCAGCTCTTTTAAGTGGTCCTGTACGCTATGGATATCCAGCGGATAGCTTTTCAGAGGCGTTTTGCTGTTAATAACCTGGGTGGTACCCAATGCCACACCGCCTAACTGTACGGCGCGCTCAGCCATGGTATCGAGGTGGTCGGTCAGGGCAGTACGGAAGCCATCGAGCATTTCATGCACAGCAATGAAGTTCGCGCCGCGCATGTTCCAGTGAGCCTGTTTGGTGATCAAAGACAGGTCGATGAACTGGATCACTTGCTGATTCAGCAGCTCTACGGTCGCTTTCTTTTCGCTATCTGTTACATCGTTGCGGGTATAAAGGAGGGCAGATGCTTTTGTTTTTACCAGTTTTGCGGTACTCATATTTTCATATCCTCTTGATAATTATGTCCCAGCTCTTCAACGGGAATAAGTATAGCGTGAATTTTGGATTTATTTTTCTGGTGTTACCTATCACTTTAATAGCGAAGAGAGGAGTGGGTATGAAATAATTAATAAAATCATATGGATATATTAGTTATTAATGGAGGTGTGTTATTTTTATGTTAATGTAAAAATTTCAAGAAATATGCAGATGAGAAAATTATATTTATTAGAATAATTATCACGCAGATTTACAATTGGATATTCTGCATGATTATGCAAACCATGCAGAATATTAAGTGGTTAATTCACATCGACTTGCTTAATTTGTGGCTCTTTGCGAATAGTGAGCGTCGAACCCATTGATGCGACAATAATGGCGCCCAGAGCGAGCGTCTGGACAAGCGTCAGCGTTTCACCGAGGAAGATCATTCCTGAAACCGCAGCCAGTGCAGGTTCCATACTCATCAGAGTACCAAAAGTGCGTGTTGGCAGCCGCGTCAACGCAATCATCTCCAGTGAGTAGGGAAGCGCAGTGGAGAGGACCGCAATGGCCAGGCCTAACGGCAGAATGGACCAGTGCCACAAGGCATCCCCAGCCTGGAGTGCGCCGATGGGTACAAAAATCAGCGCCGCAATTAATGACCCTACCGCAACGGTCGCCGGACCATGTTCCGCGCCGGCTCGCTGCCCGGTAAGAATATAGATTGCCCAGCAGGCGCCAGCGCCCAGCGCCAACGCAGCACCGGTTAAATCCACGTGAGAAACGTCCTGACCTAACGGCAGCAGGAACCAAAGCCCGAGTACAGCCAGTGCAACCCAAATGAAATCCACCGGACGTCGGGATGAAAACAGCGCTACCGCGAGCGGGCCGGTGAACTCCAGCGCTACGGCAATTCCCAGCGGGACGGTCTGGATTGACAGGTAGAAGAGATAGTTCATTCCACCCAGAGACAGACCATAAAACAGCAGCGGCAGGCGTTGTTCTTTGGCGAATCGCAAACGCCAGGGTTTAAAGAAGGCAATAAGGATGAGGGTGCCCAGCGCAAGGCGCAATGCGGTAACGCCCGGCGCACCGACGAGTGGGAATAGCGATTTTGCCAGAGATGCTCCGCTTTGAATGGAGGACATAGCAATAAGCAAAACCAAAATAGGCAACCAGACTGGCGCTTTACGTGACGACCCCGGCATCCTTTCTCCTGTCAAATGATAAGTACACGCCTTCATCTGCGTGACGTTGCAAATTTGCTACGACACGGATGACGTGATGTATAGAAAAGTAAAACAGCGAGTGTAATGGAAATACGCACCGCTGGTTGAGTATTCGTTGAAAAAAAATTGCTCAGTTCCGTACAATGGCATGAAAGTGATGGATTAATAATCTGTGTGATTAGGAATATTCTGGATGAATGTGCCATATTGTGCGCGCAATAATGGCATTTTTGGTTAGAAAAGTGATGTTAATTGAAAGAGATAGCGGGTTTCTGAAACGTTCTGTTACATGAAAGACCCGGTTAGACATCGCGAATCGCAAAGAGTTTCCCATCAATTTTTGGTATATTTAAAACTTAGGATTTACTTGAAGCACATTTGAGGTGGTTATGAAAAAAATTGCATGTCTTTCAGCACTGGCCGCTGTTCTGGCTTTCTCCGCAGGTACTGCTGTAGCTGCGACTTCTACCGTTACCGGTGGTTACGCTCAGAGCGATGCTCAGGGCGCAGCGAACAAAATGAACGGTTTTAACCTGAAGTATCGCTACGAGCAGGACAGCAACCCGCTGGGTGTTATCGGTTCCTTCACTTACACTGAAAAAGATCGTACCGATGCGTCTGGCGACTACAACAAAACCCAGTACTACGGCATCACTGCTGGCCCGGCTTACCGTCTGAGCGACTGGGCAAGCATCTACGGTGTAGTGGGTGTTGGCTACGGTAAATTCCAGAACGCAGCATCCCCGGCTGATAACCACACCACCAGTGACTACGGTTTCTCTTACGGTGCTGGTCTGCAGTTCAACCCGATCGAAAACGTTGCTCTGGACTTCTCCTACGAGCAGAGCCGTATTCGTAGCGTTGACGTTGGCACCTGGATCGCTGGCGTGGGTTACCGCTTCTAATCACTTCGGTGATACAAAAAATCCGCCTCTCGGGGCGGATTTTTTTTGTGCGCAACTCAGAGATTAACGAGATTTGGTCTCAAAGATGTCGGTACCCAGATGGTTGTAGTCCACCTTCTGCAATTTGAAGTTGGTGATGTACACCGGGCCAGCCTTTTTCTCCGAAATAAAGCGATAGCTGTTGGTGATTTCCTTCGCGCTTATCCCCGTCCACTGCGAGAAAAAGCTGAGGAAATCATTGGCGGAGCGACGGGCTTTAATCACCCGGTGCGCTTTATCATCGCTCGACAGCACCATAAATGGTACCTGGAAATTCTGCTGGAACTGATCGTCATGCGCCAGGTACTGCACCTCTTTCCCCCGCTCTTTAAACGCGAGGCCATGATCGGAGAAATAGACCATCGAGAAGCTGTTACCGCTGTTACGTAACTGATCGTAAAGCTGGCGCAGCAGGTCATCCGTCTGCGTCATGGTGTACAGATAGCAAGATGTCTCTTTCGACTGGACGAAAGTCTCGTATTTACCCTGCGTACGGTCGCAGGCCTGCGGATGCGAGCCCATTAAATGCAGCACGATAAGCTGTGGCTGAGTGCGCTCGGTTGCCAGCACCTGGGCGGTCATCTTCAACAACGCTTCGTCACGGGTATTTTTATCCGCTTCGAAATCACCGCTTTTGAGGAACTGAACTTCATCAGCTCGCTTCGCAATGCTGGCGATTGCTGTATCGTATTCACCAATCTGTCCCTGATTGGAGAACCACCACGTCTGGAATCCCGCGCGGTTAGCCAGAGTGACAAAGTTATCCTGGAACTGGGGTTTATTGTCGACCACCCGATTTAGCGTCAGGCCGAGTGATTTTTGTGTCGAACCGCTTGCCGCGATGTAATCCGCGAAGATGTAGCCGTTAACGGAACTGGCAAACGGGGTGTTATCCCAGTGGCCGCCAAAAGCGCCTAACGCATCGCGGCGGGCGCTTTCGCCGATGACCACCACGTAGGTATGATACTTCGGCTTCACGGCGGTTACCGTCCAGCTGTCTTTCACGCTCGCCAGCTTCGCCATACGCTCTTGTTCGTCGAGCACTTCGTTGTTATTAACGATAACGTCCTTGGCAAAGCGGAAAACCGGATAGCCGGTGTCTTTCAGCTTGAACACGCCGCCCCAGGCCAGGTTTTGCACCGGGGTTACAAAGAACGCGACTACGCTGAACAGCAAACAAATGCTGTCGAACTTGTTCCAGCTACGCTGCTGCACCTCTTTTTTACGGCGTACGGCGATAACACCGAGGGCGAAAATAAACACCCCAACCAGATAACTGTACCAGGGGAAGATGGTGAGGATTTCAGTAGACTCTTCCATATTGGTTGAGTGCAGCGCCAGTAAGGTATTGAAGTTCGGCGAACCGTAAGCCTGGCCAAACGGGAAGTACATTGCCGCTATCAGCGAGCAAATGCCAATCAACACTTTCTGCGCACGCGGCGCGCTGCGCCACAGCAGCATCAATATACAGGTGAAAGCAACGCTATAGAGCAGGCTAAGCGGATAGCCCAGCGCAAGGTTGATCAGCAGAGACTGTAAGAAATAGAGGCCAGTCCACGGACTAATCGCCCGGCTACGAGCAATGATTGAATCTTTGAGGGTTAAATTCATATGCCACTGTTACAAAAACGCCATGTGCTTACCCTGGCGCTAAGGGTCATTGCCTGCCTGAGAGAGCGAGAAGGGGGATAGGGTCCGCATCCGCGAGCCGCAATATATGCAGGGCTGCGAAAAGATAGAGTGTGTGCAAGAGAAGGTCAACTACTACTAAGAAATTGTTTTGCGAGGGGCGTGGCAAAACTGACAAAAAGAAGGGTTATTGGCACGAAAACGATCACCGTATCCGAGTTACGGCAGGAAAATGAAGCGGCGTGCCGCGACGCCGCATTATTTATCTGCAGGTTTATCCTGCTCTGGTTTGCTGTTAATCATGTCGCACAGCATAGAGATCAGCATTAACCGTACTTTAAAGGGAGAGTGGCTAAACACGCGTATACACCTCTTAAATTCATTCATATAAACCTCCTGACTTCACGATCCCATCAGTCCTTGAGGGATGTCTTTATTATATACAGATATAGCACAGGCTATATTATATAGCTATTGCTAAAACGTTAATTTTTTGTGCCCACGCAACTCTGGTTTACAATGAGCGTTCTCTAATCAGATGCCGTTAACGCGTCACAGTAACGAGGAAGCAGAATGAGTCGTCGCGCAGGTATGCCAACAACAAAAAAAGTGACGCAATTGGTGAATGTCGAAGAACACGTTGAAGGATTTCGTCAGGTCCGGGAGGCACATCGCCGTGAGCTGATTGATGACTACGTAGAGCTGATTTCCGATCTCATTATTGAGGTGGGTGAAGCGCGCCAGGTCGATATGGCCGCACGGCTTGGGGTTTCCCAGCCGACGGTTGCTAAAATGCTTAAGCGTCTTGCTTCAGTTGGGTTGATTGAAATGATCCCCTGGCGGGGCGTGTTTTTAACCGCAGAAGGTGAACGACTGGCTCAGGAGAGTCGGGAGCGTCACCAGATTGTGGAGAATTTCCTGCTGATGTTAGGTATCAGCCCGGAAATTGCCCGTCGCGACGCGGAGGGAATGGAGCATCACGTCAGTAAGGAAACGCTGGAGGCTTTTAGCCGGTTTACGCAACAGCAAGGTGCTGGCTCTGAATGAGTTTTCCTTTACTACGCGCCTTACAGCGCGATCGCTTTTTTCAGCTGTTAATCATCGTCGGGGTTGTACTGAGCCTGTTCGTGCCATTTACGCCACGGTCGTGGCCGGGGGCGATAGACTGGCACACGATTATTACGCTTAGCGGCCTGATGTTACTGACCAAAGGCGTGGAGCTAAGCGGTTACTTCGATGTGTTAGGGCGCAAGATGACCCGGCGCTTTAACACCGAACGTCAATTGGCGATATTTATGGTGCTGGCGGCGGCGCTGCTGTCGACGTTTCTGACCAACGATGTTGCGCTGTTTATTGTTGTTCCGCTGACGATCACCCTGAAAAAATTGTGTGCCATTCCTGTAAATCGCCTGATTATCTTTGAGGCGCTGGCGGTAAACGCCGGATCGTTGCTTACGCCAATAGGTAATCCGCAAAACATTCTGATGTGGGGACGCTCCGGCTTATCGTTTACCGCGTTTACCTGGCAGATGGCGCCGCTTGCGGGGACCATGATGCTGACGCTGGTGGTGCTGTGCTGGTTCAGTTTCCCGCATAAAGCTTTGCATTATCATACCGGTACGCGCGCGCCTGACTGGCAACCGCGCCTGGTGTGGAGCTGTCTGGGGCTGTATATCATTTTCCTGGCGGCACTGGAGTTAAAACAAGAGCTGTGGGGCCTGGCGATCGTTGCGGCAGGATTCATGGTGCTGGCTCGCCGCGTGATCCTCAGCGTGGATTGGACACTGCTGTTGGTGTTTATGGCGATGTTCATTGATGTGCACTTGCTGACGCAACTCCCGGCCTTGCAGGAGATTACCCACCAGATTGGCACGCTTTCAGCGCCGGGGCTTTGGTTGACGGCCATTGGCCTGTCGCAGTTTATCAGTAATGTTCCCAGCACGATTTTGCTGCTGAACTACGTCCCGCCAACGCTGCTGCTGGCCTGGGCGGTCAATGTGGGCGGTTTTGGGTTGTTGCCGGGATCGCTGGCGAATCTTATTGCTTTACGGATGGCAAACGATCGACGGATCTGGTGGCGTTTTCATTGGTATTCGGTGCCGATGCTGATATGGGCGGCGCTGGTAGGGTATGGTTTATTGCAGGTGATGTGAGGATTGTGCCCGATGGGGCTGGCGCTTATCGGGCCTACAGGTTAAGTAGGCCCGATAAGGCGAAGGGACAGTTTTGATGCTTAGTTCAGACGAACCGGCATACCTGAACGGTTCTGTACCGCCTGCTCAACGACGGCCTGATCGACGTCAGACTGACCGGTGATGCTGGTAATGCTCTTGTTCAGCGTAATCGGTACGATTTCCCCGCCTTCGAACTGTGCTTCAGTGGTAGACAGTGGGTTGTGTACCTCAATGTAACGGCTGCCGTCTGGTTCAGTCGTGGCTTTTACCGGCTCATCGATAAACTGTACGCGGGTGCCGACCGGCACATTTTCAAACAGGAATTTGATGTCGTCGTTACGCAGACGCACGCAACCGTGGCTGACGCGTAAGCCGACGCCGAAGTTAGCATTGGTGCCGTGGATGGCGCACAGGCGACCGATATACAGCGCGTACAGGCCCATCGGGTTATCCGGACCTGCCGGAACAACGGCTGGCAGCGGTTCGCCCGCAGCGCGGTATTCCGCATGCATTTTTGCCGTTGGCGTCCAGGTTGGGCCCGCTTTTTTACGTTCTACTTTGGTGGTCCAGTTGATTGGCGTGTCTTTGCCCAACTGGCCAATACCGATCGGCAGAACAATAACGGTGTTGGTGCCTTTCGGGTAGTAGTACAGACGCATTTCAGCGCTGTTAATAACAATACCTTCATGCACGGTATCCGGCAGGATCAATTGCTGAGGTATGTTCAGGACGGTGCCGCCCTTCGGCAGGAAGGTATCCACGCCCGGGTTGGCTTCCAGCATATTAGACAGACCCATCTGATACTCCGCCGCAAAATACTCCAGCGGTTGGGTGTTGCCTTCAGGAATAGTGATGACCTGGTTTTGGCCGATCAAACGGCTGCCATCGGTAGGCAGCGGGTACGTGACGGCAGAAGCGGTGTTACAAAAACCAACTATTGCGAGTGCCGCCGCGAAAAGCGTTGTTAATTTCATATTCATGTTCATGTATGCGAGATTCAGTGCCAGGCAGGCTAGTGGGTTGAGATTTATGTAGTGTTGGGCACGCATTATATGTGCAATCTGAGCAACAAGGAATTCGGATGTGTACTAAATCACATTTTTTTCCTTTTGCTTTCACTTTATCCCTTCAGCATCAAGGCGCGATCTTATTGCAGACTTATGGCATAATAAGCGGTTCGTCACATATTTCTTTCTCTTTCAGGATACGCCAGTGTTAGTTTCCAGCAACGTCACAATATAGTTTCAAAGGGGGAAATGAAGTGGTGGGAGAGAGGTTTCTGTCTTCCTGCGAGCATTGGTTAGCCTTCGTTGTTCAAACATTTTGGTTTCATTGGGCCAATAACCTCATACTGGTCCGGTGGTTTTAGCCACTCCACCCCAGGAATTTGGAAGGACAACGAGCAAAGTCTTATACGCTGCCCAGTACAAATAAAAATTTATATTGCGAAACTTGTTCTTATGTTGCTAAGATTTAAGGTTGAGTAAATATATTCGTAAACTTTGTTCCGTAGTATTTCCCCCCCTTGAAAACATCCCCAACGTCAGATGCAAGGCGGCTTTGCGATATCGCAAATGCCCTCGTTTTACCGTGGTTTTAGGTAGTAACTGTATAGGAGGTGTGATCTCTTTCTGAATACAAAAAGGTTGATTTAACAATGATGCAACAATCTGAAATGCAGTTCCAATCGTCGATTTTTTCGACCACTTGTTTTCGTAACGTCTACCATGAACACGGTCGTTACAAAACCATCAATGGCAACTCCTTTGTTCATGATGGTCACGAATACCGTATTAACACCAGAATCGGTTCTGGTGTTCGCCATGACATACTTATGTCAACAATCAACGAACTGAAAGCAATCCAGAAGCGCTACAGTCGAGTGTTCCTTACCCGTTTTGATCTTCACCTCCCTGCATTGACTTCTGTTGAAGCGGGTAACAAATACATACGCAAACTGTTCAAACGATTACGTGCCCGCCTGGAGTCTGGGAATAACGGCTTATCGAAACCTATCATCGATTTTGCTTACGGTTGGGTTTGCGAGCAGGAAAAGGCATTACAGCCACATTACCATTGCTGGATTGCGCTTCCACATCGTCTGGTAAGATGGTTTGGAACGCCAGAAAGAGGGATCGCTGGTATTATTACTGAGATCTGGATGAAACTGACAGGTGGTGAAGCAACGCTGGTAAACTTGTCTAAAGCTACGAAGGACTATCGCGATCACTACGTCATTCATCTTGACGATCCTTCATCACTCGAAGGTCCGATATTTTGGCTTTCTTACCTGGCAAAAGAACGCGGGAAGTCGCAAACAGGGAAGGGAACGCGCTTGTATTCAACATCAAAGTTGAGTCGTAAAGCACTGGATTCGTAAATATCGCACAGGAAGCCCGTAGGGCGTTTTTCTTTTCAAGTTATACGATTGCATTACCCATGTTATAAACGACGCTTAGAATCGCGCTCAGGGCGTTTGAGAGCATAACCAATACCTGATTAACTTTTTGCTTCGGTCCGGTGCTTGATAGATCAATGATATTTGCTTATAGAAGTATACATTACTTCAAAATTCCGAGCGAAGCGAAGGACACGAACGTAGTGAGTGTTAGCAACTAAACTATAGAACTACATAATTATATTATTATATTTTATATATAGAGAAAAATGTAGTTTTTGGATTGGTTTTTAACCAGTTGTAAACTATCCGTCTTCGCTTCGCTTGACGGAACTCGCTTCGCTCGCGATCTTGTCTTTTTAGTTGATCTAAGCGAAGTTAAGGGAGGGTATGAATTTCAATCAGTCTGATTTGGATATTTGACTTGATACCCTTATCACGATCAGATTCTTCGGTTTCGCCTGCGAATCCTTGGCATTGCGTGCCTCGTATTTCCGTGAATGGTTTCTATGATGGTTTTCATCAAGAACCAGAACGATGATCTCGGTTTGAACATGATGAATCAGGAATCAATCCTGTAGCGCATTGTAAGCGTTTCTAAAGTCATTACGGCTATTCCATTATCTGAGAGCTTTAAGCCTCTTCCAGCTTCATACAGGCTGTTTTAGCGGTTTGGACTGTATTCAGGTAAACATTTGATTGTTGCTGGTTGATAAGTATGTTGCAGTTATCGAAATCGTGCCTTGGGATGGATAAAATAAAACCTCGCACTTCAGCGAGGCTTGTGATTCAAAGTTCGTTGTTCAAAGACCACCATGACGATTCGCATAGAACAAGAAATTATTGATATGCCTTTCTAAAGCTTGAATGAAATTATCATTCGACCAAGTAGTAGAACTATAAGATGCACCGTTTGTAGAACTAAAAGTACGACCATCATCGTTTGTAGAAAATGTCGTTATCGAATAGCGGCCATCAAATCGCTCAGTTTCTGATAATAAAAGTTCATGCTTCCCGCCGTCTTTATACTTCATATTGAAGCTTAGATGCCGTGAAGATGAAGAAATTTCAGCGTGGATTCCTCTTTCAAGCAGCCCATTTTTGTATGTTTCAACCTCTGGTACGAGAGAGTCAATAATGTCTGATAAAAGTTCTCGTTCCTGGGTTAACGTTTCTTTTTCTTTAATCTGCTCTTGTTTTTGACTGCCTATTTTTTCATCAATGCTTTTGAAGAACGAGTTATCTGCCATGGGGGGATATCCTTAATGATAATATGAGCGTTTCCAAGTCAGGACATATGGGCAGCAAATACTGTTATCAAGTCCGTATTTAACACAAAAGCTCTTTCTTGATGCGGTAAAACGTGGCACGGCTTATATCTGCCGCTTTCATGATGTGGGCTGGTTTAACGTTTTGTGCCAGCATTTCGCGAACGGTCTCACGGGCTTCCA
Source organism: Citrobacter sp. Cb080 (assembly GCF_030334745.1). NCBI lineage: Bacteria > Pseudomonadati > Pseudomonadota > Gammaproteobacteria > Enterobacterales > Enterobacteriaceae > Citrobacter > Citrobacter sp. Cb080. The sequence goes on from NZ_JAOWDG010000069.1 coordinate 240,624, forward strand.
TATCTTTTTCTTTCCCTGTATACAAACCTGCCTGTTTTGCTTTTGCGATCCCTTGTGCCTGGCGTTTACGCCGGGTTTCATAATCTTGTCGTGCCATTGTCGCGAGGATATCGATCAGCATGGCATTGACTGCTCGCAGAATACCGCTGGTTAGGTCATTACCGGACATTTCAACCATCTGCCAGCTTGTTGGCAAATCCATTGATACAATAACCAGTCCTTTACTGTTCAGCGTAGCTTTGAGTTCAGCCCATTCTTCATGTTGAAGACGACTGAGACGGTCAATCGCTTCAATAAGAAGCAGATCGCCGGGTTGTGCTTCCGCAAGTAAGTGCATCAGTTCCACACGTTCCAGCTTTGCACCGCTGGCATTGTCAATGTACTCACCGGCAACCTGCCAGTTTTTGCTTCGTGCAAATTCGCGCAGACTAACCAATGCACGATCAGCATGCTGGCTTTCAGTAGATGCACGGCAGTAAATACGGACATTCATTATGAATTCTCTTTTGAATACTAAATCAATACCCATATGATACATTACGTTGTTTTGTAGTCAATAGGGCTGAATTTAATCCTATTGAGACTTTGTGTCGTAGTCTTTATCAGGTATACCTAAAAGAGATATTGTATTGAATGTTCTCAGATCATGCTTGGGGTATACGATGTAGTCAGTTCCTGTAACTGAACCACTCAGTTTGCATTTCAGTAGGTCTTTATCAATTACAGCGAGCCACTACTGGGGACCGGAATAGTCTAGCATCTACATAACCAGTTTTTTGCCATAATAACCTGTAAAATAATTTTAGTTTGCCGAATACGTAACACTGAACGTAAGCGTATAGTTGTGGTAACTGTCAATTTTTTCATTGAATGGGCCCCATGAAAAGCCAGACAGTAGAAGTCTCTTAACTTAAGAGATAGGCTTGGATATATGTCTAACACTAACGCTAATTTTGAGATGACCGGAATACTGTTAGGGCAAGAAGCCCGTCGGCGTAAAACGCCTCAGGAAAAGATCGCCATTATTCAGCAGTCGATGGAGCCGGGAATGTCGGTATCCCATGTCGCCCGCCTGCATGGCATTCAGCCCAGTCTGTTGTTCAAGTGGAAAAAGCAGTACCAGGAAGGCAGCCTCGCCGCAGTGGCTGCCAGTGAAGAGGTCGTTCCGGCTTCTGAACTCTCCGCAGCGCTGAAACAAATCAGGGAGCTTCAGCGTCTTCTGGGTAAGAAGACGATGGAGAACGAGATCCTGAAAGAAGCGGTGGAGTACGGTCAGTCGCGAAAATGGATAGCGCATGCGCCCTTGTTATCAAAGGACAAGCAATAGCACAGGTCAGCCGGGCTTTAGGCGTGTCGCGTGCGCAGTTATCCCTTCGGGTCAATCGTCCTGTCGACTGGCAGGACGGGCGTTGTAACAGACGTAATGAGGAAGCAGATGCAGAGCTGCTGCCGCGTATCCTCGCGATCATCAGCGATATGCCGGGTTATGGCTATCGACGAGTGTGGGCGATACTGCGAAAACAGTCGCGCAATGAAGGGCTTCTCCCCGTGAATGCCAAACGGGTTTATCGTGTGATGAGCGAGAACAACCTGTTGCTGTTGCACGACAAACCCCAACGTCCGCAGCGGGAGCATAACGGTAAAATCGCGGTGGCGGAAAGCGATCTGCGCTGGTGTTCAGATGGCTTCGAGTTCGGCTGTGATGACGGTGAAAAGCTGCGGGTGACGTTCGCGCTGGACTGCTGCGACAGAGAAGCCATAGACTGGGCCGCCAGCACAGGGGGTTACGACAGCAGTACGGTACAGGATGTGATGCTGGGAGCAGTGGAAAAGCGGTTCGGTAATCAGTTACCGGAAAGATCAATCCAGTGGCTGACGGACAACGGTTCGGCTTATGTAGCGCATGAAACCCGCTGGTTCGCGAGGGAACTGAATCTGGAGCCGTGCACAACAGCAGTGAGCAGTCCGCAGAGCAATGGGATGGCTGAACGGTTCGTAAAAACGATGAAAAGTGACTACATCACCTTCATGCCAAAACCGAATGTGAGAACGGCGTTGATAAACCTGGCGGCAGCGTTCGAGCATTACAATGAAAACCATCCGCACAGCGCCCTGGGATACCTCTCGCCGAGGGAATACCGGAGCCGACGGATAACACTAACGTAGAGACAAAAACTGTCTGGATATGGCGGGTCAAGATCACTGTCAATTTTTTCATATTCTGTTAAGAATAAATTAATGTTTAAAAATTATGATAAATGAATGTCATCACAAACATGGCACGTCCTTTACAGGAATAAATCTCACCAATTATTATATTTTCGCCACAGAACCTGTCCGGGAAGGATAGTCTGTTTAGTATTAACTGTTGATGCTGTTATAAGGAGTTTCTGGTGCAGGTAAACAAATTTACGGATGATATTGATATTAGTTCTCATGAGCGTTTCATCGCGGCCCGTAAAAGTACGTGGGTTAGTGTGCTTGTTAATTGTTTTCTGACATCCGGGCAGGTGATTACTGGTATATTTTCTGGATCTCAGGGACTTATCGCGGATGGTATTCATTCCCTGTCTGATTTAGTCTCAGACTTTGTTGTACTCATTGCAAACCATAAAAGTAAAAAAAATCCCGATGATGACCATCACTACGGTCATCATCGTTATGAAAATGGTGCATCATTAATTCTGGGGACAATTTTATTTATTGTTGGCATCGGCATGTTATGGTCAGCAGTAAATAAAATGAAACAACCAGATGATATTCCTCAGGTACATATTGTTGCTCTGTGGGTGGCTTTAGCCGCACTGGTTATCAAAGAGCTTCTTTTTCGCTATATGCTTGCCGTAGCAACCCGAGTAAAATCCACTATGCTGGTCGCTAATGCCTGGCATGCACGCTCTGATGCCGCTTCGTCTTTGGTTGTGGCTATTGGTATTATTGGGAACTTATCAGGTTTTAAATTACTCGACCCAGTTGCTGCAATGGTTGTCGGACTGATTGTAACCAGAATGGGATATTCATTTATGTCAGATTCGCTTCATGACTTGATGGACAGATCCGTGGATATTGAAACTGAAAATAAAATAAAAACCACATTATTGTCAACGCCTGGAGTTGAAGGTATCCATGATCTCAAAACCCGTAAAATGGGAGATCTTGTTGTTGTTGATGTTCATCTGGAAATTAATGGTAATTTATCAGTGAAAGTAGGGCATGACATTGCTGTTTTAGCCAGGAAATCAGTTTTAGATAATCATCATGTATTAAATGTCATGACGCATGTTGACCCTTTTTTTAAGGAGGTAAGTGGCCTTGATTATGGAAGTGTAAATAATCATAAACAATAATTTTAATGCTGATTTTCTTCGGGGAAATTGGCAAATAATTATTTTCTTTGCTCAATGTTACGTCTTCGGATTGTGATTTTTTTAAATGATAGTAAACAATGTGGGGTTATTATGAGAAAAATTATGCATAGTGTTATAATAGGAACAGCCCTTGTTTTATCTACCAGTGTAATAGCTGGTTCTGACGGTGTTGAACATGCCATGAAGATGATGAATAAAAGCTACCGCGCAGCACTTAAGGAGGAGGACGTTACATCTTTCAGGAAAGATATGCAGGATCTGAAATCAACAGCAGAGTCCATCTTGAACGGCCCGGTAGAGGGGTATGACAGGGAAACGTATGTTGCAGGTATGTCACTTCTGATTGATGAGGTAACTGCTGTTGAAAGTACCGCTGAAAAGGAAGGTCTTGACGCTGGGAAAATTGCAGCACAGAAACTGGGCAGTATGATGAGAAAATACCATAATAAACTTGGCGTTGACTGAACCGGGAACTATCAGGAGAAAGTAGATATGCTGGAAAGATATCCCGGAACTGACATGATATAGCTGCTTGTATTAGAATGGATAGTTATGCCCTGGTGAAGAAATTCTAATACGTTATCTTATCTGCTCAGTACATATAAAAATGTTGGGGTCGCAAACATGCTTACCGATGCTACATTGCCTCAACATAAGCTAAGTCCTATTGATGTTGCACGGGGCGGATATACCCGCTTCGTGCTTCACTGAAACATACTGATGATCTCTTGGCTGGAAAAACACTTCTTCATGGTAATCTCTTCATATTACTGATGTGATGTACTATAGGTTTAGATACCATTCTCTGATTAAAGAGTATTGTTTAGTTCCGATAAGTTAAGGTTTCGTTAATAAAAAGGCATGTTGATTTGGTCAACCACCCCTAACAAAGTGGCTAAATTATGAATGAAAATTTACGTAATGCTCTCCCTCACAAAGACACACCATTTCTACGTGTGCTTCATATCATCTTAGCTGTATTGATTTTATTGCAGATTGTTAGTTCAAATCTTACCGAAAGCGATGCTCTCAGTGACTATACTCTCACAGGGTTCGTTACATGGTTCCATGTTATCACTGGATTATCACTGATTGTTCTTGGGTTAATCATGCTTGCATGGATGCTGACACAACGAGGATTTCATTACTATTTTGCTTGGCTGACTCTTGATTTTCGAGGTGTGGTTGAAGATATCAAAATGCTGATGTCATTCCGTCTCCCTGAAGCTCATGCTGGTGGGATTGCTGCCTTAGTCCAGGGGCTTGGTGTACTTGCGCTATTGGGCGTTGCATCATGTGGTGGTTTCTGGTTTGCACTCAATACAATTCCTGGAATGTCGCCAGTGCTGACAGAAAGTGTCCTAAATTTGCATAAGTTTCTGACTGTATTTATTGAAACCTATTTCTGGGCGCATGGTTCGATGGGGTTGCTGCATATATTTCTCACCATCCGTAGCCAAAGGAAAAATTCCGTTACGGAATAGTGTGATAGATTGATGATTAATAAAGTGTGCTGTAATGGCTGGATAAAATTGACTACAATAGTTTAATTATCTGTCAAGGCATTCTTATATGTCCGTAATTCCGATTAGTGTGCGTAGTTGAAGGAAAGCAAAGATATGCATCTTGAACGACACAGCATCGAAAAAGTGGGATGGCTTCGGGCGGCTGTACTGGGGGCAAATGACGGAATTGTTTCGACAGCAAGCCTTGTCCTTGGTGTTGCGTCAGCAAACACCAGTTCTTCGGGAGTTTTACTTGCTGGTGTTGCCGGACTGGTTTCTGGTGCGATGTCGATGGCAACGGGAGAATATGTTTCAGTCTCATCTCAGGCTGATACCGAAAACGCTGCACTTGCTCAGGAAAAAAGGGAGTTGGAAACCGATTATGAAGGTGAAATGCAGGAACTGACTTCACTTTATATACAACGTGGACTGGATCCTGTGCTTGCCTATAGGGTTGCAGAGCAGCTCATGGCGAGAAATGCTCTGGATGCTCATGCCCGTGAAGAACTTGGGCTGACGGATACAAACTCTGCACAGCCCCTTCAGGCTGCTGTCTTTTCTGCTCTGAGTTTTTCTGCTGGTGCCGTGTTACCTTTAATAGTTGCATGGTTATCTCCTCCAAAGCAGGTTTTTTTGTTTATTATCCTTTCCACCCTTTTTTCACTGGTGGTCCTTGGTTATATATCCTCTGTTGCAGGTAAAGCACCTCCTGTCAGGGCGATCATAAGAATTATGTTCTGGAGTACACTGGCTATGTTTTTGTCGATGGGGATTGGTCATTTTGCAGGGCAGGTCCTGCTTTAATGTTCTGTCGCGATATTTCGAGTCGTATGTCATAAAAAAAAACGCTAATGTAGCTCCTTACAGGTTTTATTCCCCTTGGTACAGTGTCCATTGAAGAAAGATGCAGGGGCTTGGCCCCTGCATTTGAAGAGAATAAATAATGTTACTTAAGACAAATCTCCCGATCATAGACTCCACCATTCACAGCCAACATTTGCCTTTTCTTTTTTGAAATCATACCAGTCATGATTTGCGAATCATCTAAAAAAATACCTTCAAATGTTCCAGGACGTGCATTCCATCCTGCAATAATTACTGTATCTCCAACGTTTAACTTTGCTACCTTATCGTTATTATAATCCGTATTTTCAAAAATAAACTTTAGTCCTTCATTTGAACCAGAAATATACAATGTAACTAACGGATTCTTACTGAATGTAACAGTACCGATTTTTTTATTTTACCTGTAACCATCAATCGACACTTTTTGAAATCGTTTGTTGCCCGGAATTCGTGTTCTTTAAATCGTGCATAAACCTCTTCGGTTGTATACAGTCTTGGAAGTATATCGATTATCGATGATTTTGTTTATTGTTCGGTTTGTTGTAAAGATGCTGAACCTCCGTTTGATAACTGTATTGATTCAGTTGTTCTGGCTTGGCATGGTGTTATTGCTATTCCGTTCAATATATAAAGTCCGAAGAAGAAGGCAACAGTTGCAGTTGACTTTTTATAGTGTGAGGCCATTTTATTTCTCCATAACTTCTATCTTAACAATGTGCACACCATTACGATATATTTTCACGTTGTCAGGCGGGGACTTAACTGCTTTACGGATGTCATTCATTATATCTCGCGATAACATATCGCAGCTTTCCATATACATCACCTTACGGGGAGCGGTATCTGATATGTTCCTGAAACTACTATGGACCCATGAGTCAGGTATTTCGATTCCATGTATCAGCTTCATATACTCAACGATGAACGTCTCGGTCAGGTAAAATCGCCCGACCGTGTATTTTCCTTGATAGGCATTGTCTGATGATTGTGCTAAATAGTCATGTTCCAATACTACTGTTAAGTCATTGTTTTCCATTTTCAGACTCCAGTTCAGTAATGCGTTTATTGGTCATGTCAATTAAGCATTGAGTATCTTTGTTGCAAATGGCTTGTTGCTTGATCCATTTTCGCTGCGATGGTAGTAAAGATTTTCGTGTTTCAGATGGCAGTTCTTTCCATGTATCGTTAAGCTTTTTATCCGCAATATGATAATCTTCTTCCAGGGAAGACGGTGTTGTTAGCTTGTCATGATCGGTTGTGATGTTCTTTGCTTTATTCTGAGAATATACTTTATCAGCGCATGCCTTTTCCCAGCTTTTTGAGACCTTTGTAGCTATGTCCTCGATAAACATTTCACGAAGTGTATACCCATTTAATTTGGCGCCTTCTTCCAATATGAGGCGATATTCATAAGGAATGGCTTGCAATTGTTTATCAATATTCAGTTCAGGGTCGTCCGATTCTTTAATGAATACTTTAGCTTCTTCTATTGTCGGTGCTCCACGTTTGCATACATCGTCTTCATTTTTAAACATTTCTTTTGTTAACTTACGCACGGGCTTATCTGGATTTGAGCACTTTTCTTTGATTCTGGCTTTAATGTTTGCGGACTGTTCATTGATGACCATACGGGCTGCCGTAGGGTCATTTTGATACATAGGACGTGCCAGAGGTCCATTTAGCAATATGAGTTCTATGTCATCTGATGTAGGTCCACCATTTAGGCAAAGTTCACTTGCTGGAAGTGCCAGAAGGTCATCTACGGTATCCATGTTACGGAAGCTGATGCGGTTATCTGAGATTGCTGTAGCTGTGTTCGAAAACAAAAAAAGCATTCAACAGCATGATATTAATAAGCTTTCTTAGCTTCATGTCTAAGTCTTTCCTTTTGCTATCGAAAAACTGTTCTTCATTCAGAAGACGAAAATTGGTTGGTTTTGAACCGAAGTCTGGTTGGAAAACTCGATTTTACATTGATCTATAAAATCTATCAATATTGAGAAATCGATCTGTAAAAACGATCGGTTGGGGCAAGGGAAAGAGGGTCGAGGCTGCAAAGGGTATTGTATTTAAAGGGTTTTCAAATGGTTCATATGCTTGATGCTAATGTGGGGCGGGGCTGCGGTTAGTCTTGAATATTGCGATTGGAAGGGATTCCCTCCGACTTTGTGCGGGTTTTCCTGCAACCAAAGAGTTGTTTCGATAAGAAGCGGAACAATGGGATCAGTATGTAGACGTAATGGATACTATGTAATTTAGAACCCTTTCTCTAAAACGCACTGTATCGAGTTTTACGGGGTTTTGGTATTAAATGATGATCATAGCAACTTTAATCGCTCTGGCAAGATACAGAGCGATTCATAGCGATTGAGCGATGTATAGACACTCATTTTAGACCCATGAATTAACGAGATCTAATATTTCTTTAGTATCAGTAATAAAACTAATTTTTTCACCATCCCAAAGGAAGCTCTGAATGTGTTTGTTTCTGTACAGAACTTTTATTCTCCATTTTTTACCTATATTATAGACGGTTATCTGTTCGATAACTCGCTTAAGCATCATGTTCAGTTCTTGTGGGTCTTTAATCTCCTGCAATAAATTCAAATCAAATGCCCGTTCTGAGATAATCATACTGTTCTGTTGCTTGATTTTTTCTTCAAGTTCGTGCAACTTATCCTCAAGGTTATTTATCGTTTGGATTACACTTGTCGGGATCTTAGACTCAGTGAGAAGCATGTCATTTAGCTCCTGAATCTTTAACTTTATTGTGTCTCGCTCTACCAATAATGCTCCATCAAGATTTGAGCGTTTCTCAAGCTTCAGTTTTCTCATTATCCGATAAAGTGCTACTTCTATATTTTTAAAATTTTTCGTTATGCTACACTTTCCATCTCTTGCATTAGCACAAACATGGTATTGATATGTTTTTCCAGAAGTAACGTGGAATTTTCTTACAAGAGAGCCCCCGCATTCGTGTTTTAATATTCCAGCGAAGGCATTGTGTTCAGACTTATATCCAGGCTTGTTTTGTTTCTGATCAGACTGTAAAAGCATGAATTCTTCTTTGCTGATAACTGCAGGGTAATAATTCTCTATGATATCAAGTAGAATGACTTTTCGATCTTTAGTTGTCTCAGATGTTTGATATGCACCGTAAAGTGCAACTGAGTTTATTGTTTTTCCAACCGTTGTATGATTCCAGCCAGTAGTACGTAATGGTCTATGACCTTCGTCGTTTAACGCTTTAGCGATTTTATTTGTTCCAAATCCTTCTCGTCGTAACTGAATTATTCTTTTGACCGAATCAACTCTGTCACTAAAATGAAATTTATCTTCTTTCCGTTCTAACCAGAAAGGCAGAATTTTGTTGATAACCTCACCGTTTAGTGCTCGTTGTCGTTGTTGTCTTTTCGTTTCGCGTAGGCGCTGCGATTTTTTCTCGGACTCTTTATAGGCAAGGTCCGCTGCAAGAGCTATCCTGATGACACTTACGAGGTCGTTGACGGATTCTTTGTTTAATAATAAACCATCGACCAGCGAAGCGATAAAGACGTTGTGTTGCAGAATCGACTTAATAATCTGTTGAGTCACGTCGATGCCTTGGCGACTCAGGCGGTCTAACGATTCAATGATGATAGTGGAACCCTGTTCAATCTGACCTTTCTCGATAGCCTCGAGCATGTCACCGAGTGATGGCCTGTTTCCCTCTTTGAATGCTGAGATTCCGAGGTCTTGAAAGTTCTTATCTGATAGAATCAAATTATTCGCATGTGCGTACTGTTCAGCAAGCTCAGTTTGACGTCTTACGGAGTCGCCTTGTTCTTGCTTCTTTGATGAGAATCTTATGTAAGAATATGCTTGTCCGTTTTGTTTCATAACCACCTCAGTAATTTACGAGAGAGTATCAATTTTGCTTCTTTGCAACAATATCACCATGCAGTTCGGCAGTAAGCCGCTGTTTGAAAATATTTCCGTCAAATTTGGCGGCGGCAACCGTTACGGCCTGATTGGCGCGAACGGTAGCGGTAAATCCACTTTTATGAAAATTCTCGGCGGCGACCTCGAACCGACGCTGGGCAACGTTTCCCTCGATCCGAACGAGCGTATTGGTAAGCTGCGTCAGGATCAGTTCGCCTTTGAAGAGTTCACCGTGCTTGACACCGTGATCATGGGTCATGGTGAACTGTGGGAAGTAAAGCAGGAGCGCGATCGCATTTACGCCCTGGCCGAAATGAGCGAAGAAGACGGCTATAAAGTTGCTGACCTTGAAGTTCAGTATGGCGAAATGGACGGCTACTCTGCGGAAGCGCGTGCGGGTGAACTGCTGCTGGGCGTAGGTATTCCGGTAGAACAGCATTATGGCCCGATGAGCGAAGTCGCCCCCGGCTGGAAGCTGCGTGTGCTTCTGGCACAGGCGCTGTTCTCTAACCCGGACATTCTGCTGCTCGACGAACCAACGAACAACCTGGATATCGACACCATCCGCTGGCTGGAGCAGACGCTGAACGAGCGTGACAGCACCATGATCATCATTTCGCACGACCGTCACTTCCTGAACATGGTCTGTACGCACATGGCGGATCTGGACTACGGCGAACTGCGTGTTTATCCGGGTAACTACGACGAATATATGACGGCGGCAACCCAGGCGCGTGAACGTCTGCTGGCTGATAACGCCAAGAAAAAAGCGCAGATTGCCGATCTGCAATCCTTCGTCAGCCGCTTTAGCGCCAACGCATCTAAATCTCGTCAGGCGACTTCTCGTGCGCGTCAGATTGATAAGATCAAGCTTGACGAAGTGAAGGCGTCCAGCCGTCAGAACCCGTTCATCCGCTTCGAACAGGATAAGAAACTGTTCCGTAACGCGCTGGAAGTGGAAGCGCTGACGAAAGGGTTTGATGAAGGTCCGTTGTTTAAAAACTTTAACCTGCTGCTGGAAGTCGGTGAGAAAATTGCCATTCTGGGTGCCAACGGCGTGGGTAAATCAACCATGCTGAAAACGCTGGTCGGCGAATTACAGCCGGATAACGGTACCGTGAAATGGTCTGAAAACGCCCAGGTTGGTTACTACGCGCAGGATCACGAGTACGAATTCGAAAACGATCTGACGGTCTTCGAGTGGATGAGTCAGTGGAAACAGGAAGGCGATGATGAGCAGGTAGTACGTAGCTTCCTTGGTCGCTTGCTGTTCAGCCAGGACGATATCAAGAAACCTGCTAAAGTGCTGTCCGGTGGTGAAAAAGGACGCATGCTGTTCGGTAAGTTGATGATGCAGAAGCCGAATATCCTGGTAATGGATGAACCGACCAACCACCTGGATATGGAATCTATCGAGTCGCTGAATATGGCGCTGGAAATGTACCAGGGCACGCTGATCTTCGTTTCTCACGACCGTGAGTTCGTCAGTTCGTTGGCAACCCGCGTGATTGAAATTACGCCGGAACGCGTAATCGACTTCACCGGTAACTACGAAGATTACCTGCGTAGCAAGGGCGTCGAATAATTTTCCCGTCGTCTTTCGTGTTACAGGTGTGTTGGCTGCACCTGTACACCCCGGTCACTTACTTGTGTAAGCTTGCGGGGATTTACAGGCTGGCCGCCTTCCTGTAACGCGAAATACTTAGGGAAACTTGTGTAAGTTACAGATTAAATAATCCCCAGCGCACGCTTGCCATGGATATTCAAATCATCCAGCGTGAAGCGTCCTTCCCAATTAGTTTCATAATCCTCGCGTGGGAAATCACCTGGCGATACGCCTTTTTCCAGCGCGGCCTTCACTTTATGGGCGTAGGCCAGATTCTTTTCGCACATCGGTGCGGCAGGGATGTACATCACGTTGCCCCAACCCTGCTGATTTTCTACCGGCGCGACGGAGTGGATCACATCGCAATGCCACCAGACGGAGTCTCCGGCGTCCAGTTGCGGAATGCTGGTTAACGCTTCAATCAGCAGCGGATGCCATTGCGCAGAAATCGGCAGAACTCTGCCGGGCGCAACGCCGCAAAGTTCATCTTCCGGCACATCGTCAAGCAATGGACGTAACAGTACCCAGGCCATCGCTTCAGGGATAGGGACCACGTGCAACAACCCCTGACCTGGCAGCATATCAGAGAGAGCAGTCCAGCCCTGGAAGGTACGGAATACTGAACATTTGGTGGTGTTATCCACCGTGTACTCTTCTACTTCAGTGCGATGCGCGGCCTGCCACGGATCGTAGTCTTCCAGCTTACCATTGAAAACATTAGCAAAGACCTGCTGATATGCCGGCAGAAGCCAGCGTTCCAGCGCACCGGAATCCGTATGCGCGCCCAGCCCTTTGGACGTCGTTCCCGGTGGACGACGGCGTATGCGGTCGGGGTAGATAACGCTGACATCCGGGTTAAACCATTGCTTACCTTCGCCTGCAAATGTCCAAAGACGGTTGAGAAATGACTGCGCATTTGCCATTTCTTCACTCTGACGGGCCTGCATCTGCGCCTGGGACCAGTAGATGGGGTAGATTTCAGGCCGCGATGCGCTCAGGGTACCAAAGAAATTATCACCCGGTCCTTGGTAAACGTCGTCAAAATGGTTGCGGTCCAGATAGTCCAGCATTGACCTATCCCAATCGAGGGCTTGTTCGCGAGAGAAATGGCCTTTAATGACCGCGCATCCGCGACGCTTAATTTCTTCACGCTGCTCAGTACTCACGCGACCTGCCTTGATATCCGCATAGGACAACACAGGCCATACCGGAGAGCCTTGCGCTTTGAGGGCGTTGATTTCCGCCACGCGATTAGCAATGGCCTCGCTCAACTGATTGAAAATCGACTGAACATCTCCAAGCTGTTCACGCAATTGCTTTTTCATCTGCCGGATTGCCGCTTTGTGATCGGTGGGCAACGTGTCGCTGGTAAAAGTAAAAGCCATATCCACCTCGTATTAACTTTCATTCGAAACTTATTTAAGTTACAGGTGATAATATAAGTTAAAATTTAGTTAACGCAAGTTTAAAATTTGATGGTGTGAGAAACATGAAAAAGCGTGGAAACCGGGGCAAGGGGATACCCCGGTTGGGCAGGATTAGCAATTAAAAGGGGAAGTGTTATCCAGCACCGCCTGAATCACGTTCAGCGCGCCCTGATGGTTATTGTCATCGGTCTGATAGCGGGCAATTGATTTGATACTCTCTGCCGCGTTGGCCATGGCGAAAGAGTAGCGCGCCATTTTCAGCATTTCTGCGTCATTGCCGCTATCGCCAATGGCGACCACGTTTTGCGGGGATAGGTTCCAGCGCTTTAGCAGACGGCTGATTCCGTTGGCTTTATGCAAACCTGGAATGATCAGGTCAATAAACCCAAAGCCGCTGGTGACGGGTTTCATTATACCGTCAAGGGCAGAATGAAGGTGATCGATCACTAATGGGATTTGTTGGTCCGGTAAATTCAGCGAGAACTTGAACAGCACATCATCGATGTCCTGATAATCCTTCACGGGTTTCAGGCGATGGTAGTGTTTTGACATCAATGCGACAAAGGACTCGGGGGCATTTTCGCTAACGTAGGCGCTTTGCAGGCCGCAAGCCACAAAGTTGAGATGCGTATCTTTGAGCAGTTCGCCAATGACAATGCGGGATTCGTGGCGGGTCAGCTCACCGTGAAACAGCTGTTTGCCATGTTCAAAGACTAACGCCCCGTTCTCGGCAACAAAAGAGATCTCATCTTTGAGTTCCGGGAAAAAGGAGATCAGTTGGTAATACTGATTGCCGCTGGCCACGACAAATTCAATATCCCGTTTTTTTGGTTCCTGATACTGCGCCATAAAACGTGCAAGATCGTATTTTTTGGCGTCGTCGAGAAAAGTTCCGTCCATATCGGTGACGATAACTTTGATGGTCATACTTGCTCCTGGCTCATAACTGCGACCAGAAACATTTTAATAACAATGTGAGCTAAAGCACAAATTTATTTCATTCGAAAGAAGAATACCCGGCAAGCGAAATGCCGCCGGGTAAGGGGGATTACAGCATATGTTCAGTACGTGCGATGATATCGTCCTGCGCATCTGGAGACAGCGCGGTGAAGAAGGCCGAATAACCAGCTACACGGACCACCAGGTCACGATACTGATCCGGGTGCTTTTTGGCTTCCAGCAGCGTTTCACGGGAGACAATGTTGTACTGAATATGCCAGCCTTTGTGCTCTTCAAAGAAGGTACGCAGCAGGATCATCAGCTTTTGCTTATCGGATTCATTCTCCAGCGTGGCCGGGTTCAGCTTCTGGTTTAACAACACGCCGCCGAGGATTGAACCGGTCGGCAGTTTACCCACCGAGCCAATTACCGCTGTTGGGCCGAGATGGTCCGTTCCGGAAGCCGGGCTTGCGCCTTCTGCCAGCGGAGTGTGCGCCTTACGACCATCCGGTGTGGCCATCGTTGCCGCGCCAAACGGTACGTTTGCGGAGATCGATGAGGTACCCGCGTAGTAATTGCCGCCAACCGGGCCACGTCCGTAACGCGGATTATGATACTGTTTCAACTCATTGATATAGGTCTGATAAGCGCGGGCCAGCAGCGTATCAACGCTATCGTCATCGTTGCCGTATTTCGGTGCGCCGTTGATCAGCCGCTGGCGTAATTGTTCGTGGGTCAGACCGTCAAAATCGTCGGCCAGCGCGGCGGCCAGCTGTTGCTGACCGATAGCGCCTTGTTCAAAGACCAGTTTCTTCACCGCAGCCAGGCTGTTGCCGAGGTTGGCAATACCCACCTGCAAACCCGATACCCAGTCGTATTTCGCACCGCCTTGCTTAATGCTTTTCGCGCGTTCAATACAGTCATCTACCAGCGCAGAGCACAGAATATCGTGTACGTTCTCTTCCAGCATGGTGTCGACAACATACTCAATTTCGATAGATTTACGCGTGTAGTAGCGAATCTGCGCATCCCAGGCGTCCATCACTTCGTCGAAATTGTTGAAGTTACCAGCCGAGAGTGCTTTTTCCTGTGGCAGAAATACTTTACCGCTGGTGGCATCGCGACCACCTTCCAGCGCTGCCAGCATCACGCGGGCAAAGTTAATAAAGCTCATACCGGTACAGCGGTAGCCCCATTTGCCGCCAACGGCGGTTTCGATGCAACCAATGGCCGCATAGTCATAGGCGTCCTGCGGTTCAATGCCAAGCTTAATGAATTCAGGTATGACGATTTCGTCGTTATTAAAGGCAGGCATCCCGAAGCCGCAGCGGATCACCTGTACACAGGCATCCAGGAAATCATTACTCATCCCTGCATGATAACGCACGCTCAGGTTTGGCTGAGTAGAACGCAGGCGACCGCAGGATTCCAGAATAGCGTAGGAGAGCGGATTGACGGCATCCATTGCCTGACCGTTAACCAGGTTTTGGCCACCAATGGTCACGTTCTGATACAGCGGGCTACCCGCCGAGGCTTTCGAATGGGAGCCGGAGCGGATTTTGTTCACTTCCAACAGTTTCAGCCAGCAGCTGTGCAGCAGCTCAATGGCGTGCTCACGATCGAGGCTCTGGTTCAGTTCTACGTCACGACGGTAGAACGGATAGAGGTACTGATCCATGCGACCAAACGACACCGAGTGACCATTCGATTCAATTTGCAGGATCAACTGGATGAAATAGCACAACTGCAGCGCCTGCCAGAACGTTTTTGGCGGCTCATGGGCGATCACATCGCAGTTGTCCGCCATGGTCAGCAGTTCATCACGACGACTGGCGCGAGTTTCCGTGGCCGCCATTTTACGTGCCAGCGCGGCAAAGCGCTCAATGTGCAGACTGACGGCCTCCAGCACGATATCAATCGCTTTCAGAAACTGATCGCCATGGAGGTCTTCCAGACAAGTCAGATTGATGCGGGAACGACGTTCATCAACTTTGTGGCGCAGGCCGTCGAGACCTTTTTCCAGCAGCAGCGGGAAGTTTACCGCCAGGTGTGCATCACCAGAGGTCATGTTACCTTCGGCTTTGATAATGCCGGTTTCCAGCAGCCTTTTCTGCTCGTCCGTAAACATCCCGTAGCAGCGATCCTGCACGGTCTGACCACGCCACCATGGACACACCTCGTGCAACACGCGTTTGTTCTCTTCGCTTACCGCAAAGCCCGCGCCCGGCCTGTCGGCGAGGTCATCGATCTCTTTTTCAATCCACGACACGGTGTATTCCGGGAAGATTGGCGCGGCACGCACTTCGCTTGCCTGGTTACCAATGATCAGTTCGTCATGCTTGATCCAGATGGTGCGTTCCGCCAGATGATGGGCCAGCGCCAGCGCGCGGCGAACCGGGATAGGTTTATCCAGATGCTGTTGATACATCTCGGTATAGTGCTGGGCGCGCTCGGTACAAACCGGCGGCTTCACGATGTGGATCAGGGCCGTTTTATGCGCTTTGATACGGTCGCTGAGTGTGTCCAGTTTCAGAGTGGTCATGGCGATTATCCTCGTAGGGTCGCGGTTAAACCTTTCAGGCTGGCGTACTGCTGGGCAAATTCGAGCAGCGCAGGCGCATCAAGCGGTTTATCCGGTGCGTTGTAGGGTTGACTGAGTAAGTGGTATTTGTTGATGCCCAGCGTGTGGTAGGGCAAAAAATGGATCTCATCGACGTGAAGCTCGTCGGCAGCAAAATCGGTAATGGCCTGAATAGCGGCTTCGTCAGCGTTGAACCCCTGAATCAGGGGGACGCGGATAACCATTTTTTTACCGGCGGCGGCCAGTTTTTTCAGATTTTCCAGTACGCGAGAGGCGCTGCCATCGGTCCACTGTTTAAACGGCGCGTCGGCGACATGTTTTAAATCGGCCAGGAACAGGTCGACGTCAGGTAATGACGGTTCAATATACTTCCACGGGACATGCAGACAGGTTTCAACCGCTGTATGAATACCTGCATCGTGGCTGGCTTTGAGTAGCGCTGCCGCCAGTTCTGGCTGCATAAAGGGTTCACCGCCAGACAGGGTGAGGCCCCCGCCGCTGCGATCGTAAAACGGTTTATCACGCACTACGGTCGCCATGATGTCGTCCACGCTTTTTTCCTCTCCGCAGACGGTCAGCGCCTGGGTTGGACAGCAGTGGGTCAGCGCCGTGAGCGCATCATCGGTCAGTTTTTCGCGATGAATCAGCAATCCGCTCAGCGCGCGTTCAATCACCTTCGGTGCGGCCTGAGCACAGAGATCGCAACCGTCGAGGCACAAACGCGCGTCATAGAGCAGATCCTGCGTGCGGGCGCGGCTTTCCGGATTCTGGCACCACCGACAGCCCAGTGAGCATCCCTTAAGGAACACCACGGTACGGATACCGGGACCATCATGTGTGGAATAGCGCTGGATATTGAAAATCATAAGCGGCCTCTCATCTTTCGTATAAAGATTAAATTACTTTCGAATGAAAGTTATATTGACGTACGTCAACTAACCGTGAGGTTTCGCCGTGTTACCTTTTATTCATGCTAATTATTCGTTTGAGGAAAGGTTATGGAACTCTATTTAGATACGTCTGACGTTGACGCGGTAAAAGCTCTGGCGCGGGTTTTTCCGCTGGCAGGGGTGACCACTAACCCAAGCATTGTGGCGGCAGGTAAGCAGACGCTGGACGTGTTACTGCCGCAACTGCAGGAAGCGATGGGAGGGCAAGGACGCCTGTTTGCTCAGGTAATGGCGACCACCGCCGAAGGCATGGTCAGCGATGCGCGTAAGCTGCGGGCAATCATTGCGGATATCGTGGTCAAAGTGCCGGTCACGGCAGAAGGTCTGACGGCCATTAAATTGCTGAAAGAAGAGGGGATCCCGACGTTGGGTACCGCGGTATACGGCGCTGCTCAAGGGCTATTAGCTGCGCTTGCGGGGGCCGAATACGTTGCGCCATACGTTAACCGTGTGGATGCGCAGGGGGGGGACGGCATTCAGACGGTGACCGATCTGCAGACCTTACTGAAAATGCATGCCCCGCACGCCAAAGTACTGGCCGCCAGTTTTAAAACGCCGCGTCAGGCGCTGGATTGCCTGCTGGCAGGCTGCGAGTCCATCACGCTGCCGCTGGATGTCGCTCAGCAGATGATTAGCTCTCCGGCCGTTGATGCTGCCGTAGCGAAGTTCGAGCACGACTGGCAGAGCGCATTTGGACGCACTTCTCTGTAAGTCTGTTTTGCCGGATGGCGGCTGACACCTTATCCGGCCTACACAATGCGCTGTTGTAGGCCTGATTGGAGGCATTAGCATCGCCCTCTGGCAATAGTGCGGTGCCGACGATTTCTCTGCTAACTCCCGCAGACCTCACAGGTGGGATTGCGCATCAGCTTCATTTCGCGAAACTGGCAGGTCATGGCGTCGTACATGACGATTTTTCCTGACGCCGGTTTACCGTAGTTAGCCAGCAGCTTAATGGCTTCCATCGCCTGTAACGAGCCGATCACGCCGATCAGCGGGGCCATCACTCCGGCCTCTACGCAGGTCAGGGCGTTTTCACCGAACAGACGGCTCAGGCAACGGTAGCAGGGCTCTCCTTCCTGGTAGGTAAATACGGTAATTTGTCCTTCCATGCGAATTGCCGCACCGGAAACCAACGGAATCCTGGCGGCGAAGCATCCGGCATTCAACTGATTGCGGATGCTGACATTATCCGTACAGTCCAGCACCAAATCGTGTTCGGTAATAAGCGTGTGAATCTCGCTCTCGTCCAGCAGGGCATTCACCGGCGTAATGGCGATATAAGGGTTAATCCGCGCCAGTGCGTCGCGGGCGGATAGCACTTTTGGCTGTCCAACGGTCGCATCGCTGTGCAGCGTCTGGCGCTGGAGGTTCGACACGGAGACTGTGTCAAAGTCGAGCAAGGTTAAATGCCCGACGCCAGCGCCTGCAAGGTACTGAGTTGCTGCGCATCCCAGTCCCCCCACACCAACGACCAGTACCCGCGCGTCCTTGAGCGCTTCCTGACCTTCGAAATCGAAGCCGCGCAGAATGATTTGCCGGTTATAGCGCATCATCTCCTGGTCGCTGAGTTCTGCCATTACAGGCCTCCAAACAGTGCGTTAAACGGCTCGACCTCAACCCATTCGCCGGCTTCGACGTTACCGCGATCGCGCTCCAGCACGATAAAACAGTTACCCTGGCTAAAAGAGCTAAAAATATGCGAGCCCTGGTGCCCGGTAGTGGTGACTTCCAGTTCGCCTTCAGCGGTACGCTGCAATACGCCGCGCTGAAAATCCAGACGGCCAGGTGTTTTCTTCAGGCGTGAGGCGGTGCGCACGCGCTGGCGAGGCGGCAGTCCACAGGCGGTGTTGCCGCTGAGTTTCGCCAGGAGCGGTTGTACCAGTTGATAAAAGGTGAGGGCCGCAGACACTGGATTACCCGGCAGACCGCAAAACCAGCTGTTGCTCAGTTTGCCAAACGCGAACGGTTTGCCCGGTTTGATAGCCAGCTTCCAGAAGGCAATTTCTCCCAGCTCTTCCAGAATAGTTTTAGTGTAATCCGCTTCGCCTACTGAAACGCCGCCGGAACTGATGACGACATCGGCCTGGCTGTCGGCTTCGATAAACGCGGCGCGCAGCGCGTTGGGATCGTCGCGAATAATCCCCAGGTTGATCACTTCGCAGCCCAACTGTTGCAGCATCAGGTGAACGGTCAGACGGTTAGTGTCATAAATCTGCCCGTCTCCCAGCGGCTGACCTGGTAACTGCAGTTCATCACCGGTAGAGAACAGCGCCACGCGGACTTTGCGTACAACGGGAGCATCGGCAACACCGAGCGAAGCCAGAACGGGAAGCTCGCCGGTTGTCAGGCGAGTCCCGGCGGGAAACACCACCGCGCCGTTTGCAATATCTTCACCGCGCAGACGAATATTTTGCCCGCGGCGGACTTCGGCGGTAAAACGCACTCCGTCGTCAGTTTGTTCCGTTTGCTCCTGCATCACCACCGCTTCACAACCAGCAGGCACTGGGGCGCCGGTCATAATACGGATGCAGGTTCCCGCAGGCCACTCGCCATGGAAAGGTTGACCGGCAAAGGCTTTACCCGCCACCGCAAGCGGCTGATCAGATTGTAAATCGGCTAATCGTACCGCATAGCCATCCATTGCTGAGTTATCGAATCCCGGTACATCAATGGGGGAGACAACGTCGGTGGCCAGAATGCGGCCAAAGCATTGAACCAGCGGCAGCGTTTCGACGGCGGTGAGCGGGGTAATACGCGAAAGCATCTGAGAGAGAGCCGTTTCAAGCGGCATCAGTCCGGCGGTAAATTCCATGAGAAGACTCCTGCGGGGCAAAATCGAATCTGCTCATTATGTCAGAAAATGGACGCGGGCAGTATGCTACCTCAGGCTTAGAATCAGATCTGGTAAAGGTTTTGTGCCAGGGATAGCGCTGCAGGAAGAATGCAGTATAGACTCAATATTTCCGCTCATTTTTCCCTGGGGGCTAAATGGCTAATATTATTCCAGACGCAATTCGACGACAGGTGGAGGCCGCCAGTGCGTGCATCCGTCAGATTTTCGAGGGGAATCTCATTGCCCTTCATTTGTATGGCTCTGCGGTTGAAGGCGGCTTAAAACCCCAAAGCGACATTGATTTATTGGTCACCCTGCGTGAACCAATAAATGCCCGACAAAGAAAAAAACTGATGCAGGATTTGCTGACCATTTCAGCGCCTCCCGGCACCTCCGGGCCATATCGTGCGCTGGAAGTGACCGTGGTTCTGCACTCGCAGATCGTGCCGTGGCGATTCCCACCGGCGAGAGAAATGCAGTTTGGCGAATGGCTGCGTGATGATATTCGCGCTGGCGTGTTTGAACCGGCAATGGTGGATCCTGATCTTTCTATTCTGCTGACCCAGGCCCGGCGCGCCAGCGTACCGCTGTTCGGTGAACCGGCTGAGATGTTATTTAACGTCATTCCGTTTAGCGATGTATTGCAAACATTTCGGCATATCCTTGAGATGTGGCAGAAACCGGCTGATTTAGAGGGGGACGAGCGTAATATCATCCTTGCTCTGGCACGTATCTGGTATAGCGTGGTTACGGGTAATATTGTCGCTAAAGATGAGGCCGCATCCTGGCTTCTGCCGCAATTACCCGCTGAGCATGCTGATTTGCTGCAAGCGGCGCGTGCGGAATATCTGGGGTTAACCAAACATAACTGGGCAGCGTGTATGCCGTCTGTAGAACGCTTTGTGTTTTATGCAAAAAAACAGATTACCGATCGGCTTGAATAATTTAGCACCAACGTCGAGAGATCTCCTTTCCGTTAAACACATCTGAATGACCTGATGAGACGGGGTGTGAGGTGCGGGCCTTTACCTTTACATGACGTCTGCATCTTTCTATATTCAAAAATCGAATCAATAAGTCACCGAAATTCTGATATTTATAACCCCCCGGTACCCGCCACCTAATGGACGAATAAAATGGGTAAAGCAGTCATTGCAATTCACGGCGGCGCAGGGGCTATCACCCGCGCGTTACTGAGCCAGGAGCAAGAATTGCGTTATATACAAGCACTGTCGGATATCGTTGAAACCGGCCAGCGGATGCTTGAAGACGGTCGTAGCGCACTGGATGTGGTCACCGAAGCCGTGCGTTTGTTGGAAGAGTGTCCGTTGTTTAATGCCGGAATTGGCGCGGTGTATACCCGTGATGAAACCCATGAACTGGACGCCTGTGTGATGGACGGTAATACGCTAAACGCGGGAGCCGTCGCCGGGGTTAGCCATCTGCGCAATCCAATTCTCGCGGCTCGCCTGGTGATGGAGCACAGCCCCCACGTCATGATGATAGGTGAAGGGGCTGAAAACTTTGCCATTGCGCAGGGTATGGAGCGCGTTTCGGCGGATATTTTCTCGACGCCAGAACGCTACGCTCAACTGCTGGCAGCGCAATCGGCGGGTGAAACGGTGCTGGATCATAGCGCGACCCCGCTGGATGAAAACAACAAAATGGGTACTGTGGGTGCGGTCGCGCTGGATATGTTTGGCAATCTGGCGGCGGCAACATCGACCGGCGGGATGACCAACAAATTACCGGGGCGGGTAGGTGACAGTCCGCTGGTCGGCGCTGGCTGCTATGCCAATAACGCAAGTGTGGCCGTTTCCTGCACCGGAACCGGTGAAGTCTTTATTCGTGCGCTGGCGGCCTATGACATTGCGGCGTTGATGGACTATGGCGGCCTGAGTTTATCGGAGGCGTGCGAACGCGTAGTAATGGAAAAATTACCGGCGCTCGGCGGTAGCGGCGGTTTAATTGCCGTCGATCACGAGGGCAACGTCGCCTTGCCCTTTAACAGCGAAGGCATGTACCGTGCCTGGGGATATGCAGGCGATACGCCAACCACCGGTATTTATCGGGAAAAAGGAGATACCGTTGCCACACAGTGATGAGCTTGACGCCAGCGACGTGCTGGCAGTCAGCAACCTGAACATTGCCTTTGAGCAGGAGCAGCAGCGCATCAGTGCGGTGCGTAATCTGTCATTTCGCCTGAAGCGTGGTGAAACGCTGGCGATAGTGGGCGAATCCGGTTCAGGAAAGTCGGTAACAGCCTTGTCGCTGATGCGTTTGATTGAACAGTCAGGCGGCGAGGTGAGCTGCGATGAAATGCTCCTTCGACGCCGTAACCGACAGGTTATTGAGCTGGGTGAACAGAGCGCGTCGCGGATGCGTCACGTGCGTGGCGCGGATATCGCCATGATCTTCCAGGAGCCCATGACATCGCTTAATCCGGTATTTACCGTAGGTGAGCAGATTGCTGAGTCAATCCGTTTGCATCAGGGGGCCAGCCACGAAGAGGCGATGGTGGAAGCGAAACGGATGCTCGACCAGGTGCGTATCCCCGAGGCGAAGGCTATTTTATCGCGCTATCCGCACCAGCTTTCTGGCGGCATGCGCCAGCGGGTAATGATCGCTATGGCGCTATCGTGTCGCCCTGCGGTTTTAATTGCCGATGAGCCGACTACCGCGCTGGATGTCACTATTCAGGCACAGATCCTGCAACTGATAAAAGTGTTGCAGCAGGATATGTCGATGGGAGTGATCTTTATTACCCACGATATGGGCGTCGTAGCGGATATTGCCGATCGCGTGCTGGTGATGTATCAGGGCGAGGCGGTAGAAACCGGCAGCGTTGAGCAGATTTTTCACGCTCCCCAGCATCCTTACACCAAAGCGCTGCTGGCAGCCGTGCCGCAGCTTGGGGCGATGACCGGACAAGCGTACCCGCGCCGGTTTCCACTCATTTCGTTACACGATCCCAGCCATGTAGAACCACAGACTGCACAGGATACCGTGGTTGAAGGCGAGCCTATTTTGCAGGTACGTAATCTGGTGACGCGTTTTCCGCTGCGCAGCGGCATTCTTAATCGGGTGACCCGCGAGGTGCATGCGGTGGAAAACGTCAGCTTTGACCTGTGGCCTGGAGAGACGCTCTCGCTGGTGGGGGAGTCAGGCTGCGGGAAATCCACCACCGGTCGGGCGCTGCTACGTCTGGTCGAGTCTCAACGCGGGGAGATTGTTTTCAACGGACAGCGTATCGATACCCTGGCCGCCAGTAAGCTACAGCCGCTGCGTCGGGATATTCAATTTATCTTCCAGGACCCCTATGCTTCGCTCGATCCGCGTCAGACCGTGGGATATTCCATTTTAGAACCGCTGCGGGTGCATGGGCTACTGCAAGGCGATGCGGCGGCAAAACGGGTTGCATGGCTGCTGGAACGCGTAGGATTGCTCCCTGAGCATGCCTGGCGCTATCCGCATGAGTTTTCCGGTGGGCAGCGTCAGCGGATCTGTATTGCCCGGGCGCTGGCGCTCAATCCCAAGGTGATTATTGCCGATGAGTCAGTCTCGGCGCTGGATGTCTCAATTCGCGGGCAAATTATCAACCTGTTGCTCGACCTCCAACGAGAAATGGGGATTGCGTACCTGTTTATTTCCCACGATATGGCGGTGGTGGAGCGGATCAGTCATCGGGTGGCGGTGATGTACCTTGGGCAAATCGTCGAGATCGGCACCCGACGCGCGGTGTTTGAAAATCCGCAGCATCCGTACACCCGCAAACTGATGGCGGCAGTCCCGGTCGCCGATCCCTCACATCACCGGCCCCAGCGCGTGCTGTTGTCGGATGATATCCCCAGTAATATCCGCAAACGCGGTGAAGAGATTTCCCCCGTTTCACTCCAGCAAGTTGGCCCGGGGCATTATGTTGCGCGTCCGCAACCAGAAAATGCGCTTTCGCGTTTATAACAGGCAGGCAGGGTTTAAGGAGAATAACATGACAAAAATTGTTGCTCGAAAATGGCTGGTTGCTGTGGGAGTGACCTCTGCGCTGGCCGCCACACCTGGCTGGGCTGGCAAAGATGTAGTCGTGGCGGTAGGATCCAATTTCACCACCCTCGATCCCTACGACGCAAACGACACGTTGTCGCAGGCGGTAGCGAAGTCGTTTTACCAGGGGCTGTTTGGCCTTGATAAAGAGATGAAGCTGAAAAATGTACTGGCGGAGAGTTATACGGTTTCTGATGATGGCCTGACTTATACCCTTAAGCTGCGACAGGGCGTGAAGTTTCAGGACGGCACCGACTTCAACGCCGATGCGGTTAAAGCTAACCTCGACCGGGCCAGCAATCCGGAAAACCATCTGAAACGCTACAACCTGTATAAGAATATCGATAAAACCGAGGTCGTCGATCCGTCGACGGTGAAGATAACGCTGAAGCAGCCGTTCTCTGCATTTATCAATATTCTGGCGCACCCGGCTACGGCGATGATCTCTCCCGCCGCGCTGGAGAAATACGGCAAGGAGATCGGTTTCCATCCCGTGGGGACCGGGCCGTATCAGCTTGAGACCTGGAATCAGACGGATTTTGTAAAGGTTAAGAAGTTCGCGGGTTACTGGCAGCAAGGGCTGCCAAAGCTGGATACGATAACCTGGCGTCCGGTGACCGACAACAACACGCGTGCGGCAATGCTGCAGACCGGGGAAGCACAGTTTGCCTTCCCGATCCCTTACGAACAGGCGGCGCTACTGGCGAAGAATAAAAACCTGGAACTGGTGGCCAGTCCGTCTATTATGCAGCGTTACATCAGCATGAACGTCACGCAAAAACCGTTCGATAACCCGAAGGTGCGTGAAGCGCTGAATTATGCCATCAACCGTCAGGCGCTGGTGAAAGTGGCGTTTGCCGGTTACGCGACGCCAGCAACCGGCGTTCTCCCTCCGTCGATCGCCTATGCGCAAAGCTATACGCCATGGCCATACGACCCGGCAAAAGCGCGCGAACTGCTGAAAGAAGCGGGTTATCCGAACGGTTTTACCACCACGCTATGGTCTTCTCATAACCATAGTACCGCGCAGAAAGTGCTGCAATTTACCCAGCAGCAACTGGCGCAGGTGGGCGTTAAGGCTCAGGTGACGGCGATGGATGCCGGTCAGCGCGCGGCGCAAGTCGAAGGTAAAGCGCAGAAAGAGAGCGGGGTACGCATGTTCTACACCGGCTGGTCTGCCTCTACGGGTGAAGCAGACTGGGCGCTGTCACCGCTGTTTGCATCTCAAAACTGGCCGCCAACGCTGTTTAATACGGCGTTCTACAGCAATAAGCAGGTGGACAGTGATTTAGCAGCAGCGTTGCAAACCAACGATCCGGCCCAGAAAGCGAAGCTGTACAAGGATGCGCAGGATATTATCTGGAAAGAGTCGCCGTGGATCCCACTGGTAGTGGAACAACTGATTTCGGCGCACAACACCAGATTGACCGGGTTCTGGATCATGCCGGATACCGGATTTAGCTTTGATGATGCGGATTTAAAATAAGCTATTCATCCGGCCCCGCCACACAGGGGCCGGCGAAGGGAGTGTGATGCTTAACTATGTTTTCAAGCGCCTGCTGGGGTTGATTCCAACTCTGTTGATTGTAGCGGTGCTGGTATTTTTATTTGTTCACCTGCTACCCGGCGATCCGGCCCGGCTGATTGCCGGACCGGAGGCTGACGCTGAGGTTATCGAACTGGTGCGTCAGCAGTTGGGTCTGGACCAGCCGCTGCATATTCAGTTCTGGCATTACATTACTAACGTGTTGCAAGGCGATTTTGGAACCTCAATGGTTTCTCGTCGTCCGGTCTCCGAAGAGATAGCCAGTCGTTTTATGCCATCGCTATGGCTGACCATTGCCAGCATGGCGTGGGCGGTGTTATTCGGCATGACGGCAGGGATCATTGCTGCTGTATGGCGCAATCGTTGGCCGGACAGATTGAGTATGACGCTCGCCGTCACCGGGATCTCTTTCCCGGCGTTTGCGCTCGGCATGCTGCTCATGCAGATATTCTCCGTTGAGCTTGGCTGGTTGCCCACCGTTGGTGCTGATACCTGGCGGCACTATATCCTCCCGTCTATTACCCTGGGTGCGGCGGTGGCTGCGGTGTTAGCCCGGTTTACCCGCGCTTCGTTTGTCGATGTGCTCAGTGAAGACTATATGCGTACCGCGCGGGCCAAAGGGGTGAGTGAAACCTGGGTGGTGTTAAAACATGGTTTGCGCAATGCGATGATCCCGGTGGTCACCATGATGGGGCTACAGTTTGGCTTTTTGCTCGGCGGCTCAATTGTGGTTGAGAAGGTGTTTAACTGGCCAGGGCTTGGGCGGCTGTTGGTGGACTCAGTCGAAATGCGCGACTATCCGGTGATTCAGGCCGAGGTGCTGTTGTTTTCTCTGGAGTTTATTCTTATTAACTTAGTGGTGGATGTGCTCTATGCCGCCATTAATCCGGCTATCAGGTACAAGTAAGGATGCGATTTTTTAACTGGCGCCGACAGGCGATTTTAAATGCGATGCCCCTTGTTAAGCCTGAGCAGATACGCACGCCGTGGCATGAATTCTGGCGTCGTTTCCGTCGCCAGCGCATGGCGATGTTAGCGGGGTTATTTGTCGTGCTGCTGATAATGGTGGCGATTTTTGCTCGCTGGTTAACGCCATTTGATGCCGAGAATTACTTCGATTATGACCGTCTGAATGACGGACCGTCGATGCTGCACTGGTTCGGCGTTGACTCGCTGGGGCGGGATATTTTTAGCCGCGTGCTGGTGGGGGCGCAAATCTCGCTGGCGGCGGGGGTCTTTGCCGTATTTATTGGCGCAGCGATTGGCACCGTGCTGGGTCTGCTGGCGGGATACTACGAAGGCTGGTGGGATCGACTGATTATGCGTATCTGCGATGTGCTGTTCGCCTTTCCGGGTATTTTGCTGGCGATAGCCGTGGTCGCTGTGCTGGGCAGCGGCATTGCAAACGTGATTATTGCCGTGGCCATTTTCTCCATTCCGGCCTTCGCGCGGCTGGTGCGCGCAAATACGCTGGTGCTAAAGCAGCAGACCTTTATTGAATCCGCGCGCAGTATTGGCGCCAGCGATGCGACCATCATCTTCAACCATATCTTGCCGGGTACGGTTTCATCGATCGTGGTCTTTTTTACCATGCGTATTGGCACGTCGATTATCTCTGCCGCGAGCCTGTCATTTCTGGGATTGGGTGCGCAGCCGCCGACCCCGGAGTGGGGGGCAATGCTCAATGAAGCCCGCGCTGATATGGTGATCGCGCCGCACGTGGCGATTTTCCCGGCGGTGGCGATATTCCTGACGGTACTGGCGTTTAACTTACTCGGAGATGGTCTGCGCGACGCGCTGGACCCGAAAATTAAAGGATAAATCACAGGCCGGATAAGACGTAACGCTTATCCGGCCTACAGTTGGGTTGCGCTTATTTAAACGCGGGTGCCCCACAGATCGTATTCATCAGCGTTTTCGACCTTCACGCGGATGATATCGCCAGGTTTCACCTTGGTTTCGCCATTCAGGTATACCGCGCCGTCGATTTCCGGGGCGTCAGCCATGCTGCGGCCAATCGCGCCTTCTTCGTCAACTTCATCAACGATAACCAGAATTTCGCGGCCCACTTTTTCCTGCAAACGTTCAGCGGAGATTTGCTGTTGCAATTGCATAAAGCGGTTCCAGCGTTCCTCTTTCACCTCTTCCGGGATTTGGTCCGGCAGGTCATTGGCGCCAGCGCCTTCTACCGGGCTGTATTTAAAGCAGCCCACGCGGTCCAGACGCGCTTCCTTCAGGAAGTCGAGCAGCATCTGGAAGTCTTCTTCCGTTTCACCCGGGAAACCGACAATGAAGGTTGAGCGCAGCGTCAGTTCAGGGCAGATTTCACGCCACTGCTTGATGCGTGCCAGTTGTCTGTCCACGGAGCCTGGGCGTTTCATCAGCTTAAGAATACGCGGGCTGGCATGTTGCAGCGGGATGTCCAGATACGGCAGGATTTTCCCTTCCGCCATCAGTGGGATCACGTCATCAACGTGCGGATAGGGATAGACGTAATGCAGACGAGTCCAGATCCCCAGTTTTGATAACTGCTCGCACAGATCAACCATGCTGGTTTTGACCGGCTCGCCGTTATGGAAACCGGTGCGATGCTTCACATCCACGCCGTACGCGGAAGTATCCTGAGAAATAACCAGTATCTCTTTTACGCCCGCATCCACCAGACGTTTGGCTTCGCTGAGGACGTCGCCAATCGGACGGCTCACCAGATCGCCACGCATCGACGGAATAATGCAGAACGTGCAGCGGTGGTTGCAGCCTTCAGAAATTTTCAGATAGGCATAATGACGCGGAGTGAGCTTGACGCCCTGTTCAGGAACCAGGCTCAGGAACGGGTTGTGCTTTGGTTTGGGCACATAGTGGTGAACGTGTTCCAGAACCTGTTCGTAGCTATGCGGCCCGGTGATTTCCAGCACCTTCGGGTGGACTTCACGGATCTGATCGACTTTCGCGCCCAGACAGCCGGTGACGATCACCTTGCCGTTTTCGTTCAGCGCTTCGCCGATTGCTTCCAGCGACTCCTGAACCGCGCTGTCGATAAAGCCACAGGTGTTAACGATAACCATATCCGCGTCGTCGTAGCTTGGCACAACGTCATAGCCTTCGGTACGAAGTTCGGTCAGGATGCGTTCAGAATCGACGAGGTTTTTCGGGCAGCCGAGGGATACAAAGCCGATTTTCGGCTGGTGGGTTACATTGCTCATAGCGTAAAAATTGTTCAGTTATTGGAATATTCAGGGCACGGATTCTACAGAGTTCTGAATAAAAATTGTATCGCAATCTCATACCATCAGTCGCTACGCCCGGTGTGGAATTAAAGATTATTTGTAAATTATGTTAATTTTAGGTGATGGATTGATCCTGGACACGACTTTGTTCAAAAAATGACCATACTATTAAGTTGCACCATAGTTGGAAAGAGGAGGAGCAAAGTATGGTTGTTGACAGACTGAGAACCGATCTTCTCAACAAATTGATAAACGCCCGTGTCGAACTTGCCGCTTATCTGCTGTTGAGAAAAGCGAAAGGCTACATGTCAGTCAGCGAGAGCGATCGTCTGCGTGATAATTTTTTTGCACTGAATCGCGAATTGCACGAGCAATCACAGCTTCACGGTATGCATCTTGATCAGGAAGAGTGGAATGCCCTTCATCGTGCTGAAGGGGCGTTAGCCGCCGCCGCTGTTTGTCTTATGAGTGGACATCACGATTGTCCAACCTTTATCGCCGTTAACGCAGAGAAACTGGAAAACTGCCTGACAACGCTGACGCTAAGTATCCAGTGTTTGCAATCTTATTCAACGCTGGAACACGTCTGAATCAGGGGGAGGGCGCTCCCCCTTTTCGTTAAGATTATGTAAATGTGGCGGGATAATTCCCCTTGCTGGCTACGCTTTATGCAGAGCCATTAAGGAGGTGTTATGCGTCGACTCTTTCTCTGTGCTGTCCCACTCGCGCTATTTTCCTCTTATGCCGCCGCGGTAGAGGTGGAAGTGCTGCAAACGAAACTCGATCATCCGTGGTCGCTGGCGTTTTTACCCGACAATCGCGGTATGCTTATTACGCTCAAAGGCGGCCAGCTTCGCCTTTGGCAGTCAGGGAAGGGGCTTTCCGACCCGCTGACCGGCGTACCCAAAGTCTGGGCGAATGGTCAGGGGGGATTGCTTGATGTGGCATTAGCACCGGATTTTAAACAATCTCGCCGGGTGTGGCTTAGCTTTGCTGAAGCTGACAGTGAAGGTAACGCCGGGACAGCGGTTGGTTACGGACGACTGAGCGACGATCTCAAACATCTGCAAGGGTTCCAGACCATTTTTCGCCAACAGCCGAAGCTTTCCACCGGAAACCATTTTGGCGGACGTATGGTTTTTGATGGCAACGGTTATCTGTTTATTGGTCTTGGTGAAAATAATCGACGTTCTACCGCCCAGGATCTGGATAAGCTGCAGGGCAAGGTCGTACGACTGACCGATGAGGGAAAAATTCCGCCGGATAATCCGTTTGTGAAGAGGGCAGGAGCGCGGGCAGAGATTTGGTCATATGGTATCCGCAACCCGCAGGGGATGGCGATGAATCCCTGGAGCGATACGCTGTGGCTCAATGAGCATGGTCCACGCGGGGGCGATGAAATCAATATCCCGGAGAAAGGGAAAAACTACGGCTGGCCGCTTGCGACCTGGGGCGTTAACTACAGTGGTCTTAAAATCCCCGAAGCAAAAGGCCCAATTGTTGCTGGAACAGAGCAACCCATCTTTTACTGGGAAAAGTCACCGGCGGTCAGCGGAATGGCTTTTTATAATAGCGATACCTTCCCACAGTGGCGGCAGAAGTTGTTCATTGGCGCGTTGAAAGATAAAGAGGTGATCGTGTTGAGCGTCAAAGGGAATGCCGTCACCGAAGAGGGTCGTCTGTTGCAGGAAAGGGGACAACGGATCCGTGATGTGCGCGTCGGACCAGACGGGTACTTATACGTACTAACCGACGAGTCCGACGGGGAATTACTGAAAGTGAGTCCCTGATTGAGTTAGCTGACCGGGATCATTACGACTTTTTGAAACGCCGGACGTTCGGTCAGTTGCTGATACCAGTGCTCCAGATGTGGGCGCGGGGTCCAGCTCAGGCCAACGTTGAACAGGTTATAGATAAACGGCGCAACGGCGATATCGGCAGTGCCAAATTCAGCCCCGGAGAACCATGGCTGGTCCGCCAGCGCGTTATCCAGAATAGCAAACAGGTTATCGCACACCTGACTACCCGCCTCGATTGCCGCCATATCGCGTTTCTCGGCAGGGGTTCTGACCAGGCCAAACAAGATAACCCGATGCGCAGGACTTAGCGTCTGGTTTGCCCAGTCCATCCATTTTTCACCGACGGCGCGCGCGGCCGGGGCGTCAATCCACAAACGCTTTTGTCCGTACTGAGCTGCCAGATAGCGGACAATGGTATTGGATTCCCACAGAACAACGTCCGTTTCATCATCGCGTAGTAGCGGGACCAGTCCGTTCGGGTTGAGTGCCAGATAGTCGGCATCGCGGTTACCGCCATGCTGTCCGCCCGCCAGAATTTGGTTATACGGCAGTTCCAGTTCCTCGAGCGTCCACAATACTTTCTTTACGTTGGTCGAGTTATTGCGACCCCACAGTGTAATCATAGTAACCCCGCAAATTAATTGAGCAGCTTTATGGCTGCAGATGCCATCTGACTAGCCCACATGGTGGGGTAAACCTAATATTTACGCAACAAAGTCTAAAAAAATCGTGCCGGGAGCAGCGCAGCGCGGTGTTATTGCATAAACTTTAAAAACTTTACCAACTTACGGTTTCTTTAAGCTCGTTAGTGCGTTATTACTCACCGCACTTATTTTACACGTCATCCATCAGACCTTTTCTGCATGGGTTGGCCAGGGTCGCCTGGCCGGTTTTGTGTAAACACGGTGTGGTATGACGTGGTTTTTTGGAATGGATACTCGGGTGGCATTTATGACGCAATACTTCTCTTCACTTCGCAGCTTTGCTGCAGGTTCTGCACTCTTAATCCTTTTGGCGCCGAGCGTACAGGCGGCGGAGCAACCAACGGCCCCGCCGAGCGTCGACGCGCGCGCGTGGATCCTAATGGATTACGCCAGCGGTAAGGTTCTGGCGGAAGGTAATGCTGATGAGAAACTGGATCCTGCCAGTCTGACCAAGATCATGACCAGCTATGTAGTCGGTCAGGCGCTGAAGGCCGGGAAAATTAACCTCAACGACATGGTCACCGTGGGCAAAGACGCCTGGGCGACCGGTAATCCGGCCCTGCGCGGTTCGTCGGTTATGTTCCTCAAACCTGGCGATCAGGTTGCAGTGTCCGATCTGAACAAAGGCGTTATCATCCAGTCTGGTAACGATGCCTGTATCGCACTGGCTGATTACGTTGCCGGCAGCCAGGAATCCTTCATTGGTCTGATGAACGGCTACGCGAAAAAACTGGGGCTGACCAATACCACTTTCCAGACCGTGCATGGCCTGGATGCGGCAGGACAGTTCAGTACCGCACGTGATATGGCCCTGCTCGGGAAGGCGCTAATCCACGATGTACCGGAAGAGTACGCTATCCACAAAGAGAAAGAATTTACCTTTAATAAAATCCGCCAGCCGAACCGCAACCGTTTGTTGTGGAGCACCAACCTGAACGTGGACGGTATGAAAACCGGTACCACGGCCGGGGCGGGATACAACCTGGTCGCTTCCGCGACCCAGGGGGATATGCGCCTGATTTCCGTGGTGTTGGGGGCGAAAACCGACCGCATTCGTTTTAATGAGTCAGAAAAGCTGCTGACCTGGGGCTTCCGCTTCTTTGAAACCGTTACGCCGATTAAACCGGATGCCACTTTCGTGACGCAGCGCGTCTGGTTTGGCGATAAGAGTGAAGTTAATTTGGGTGCCGGAGAAGCGGGCTCGGTGACTATCCCGCGTGGTCAGCTCAAAAACCTGAAGGCCAGCTTTACCCTGACCGAACCACAGTTAACCGCGCCGCTGAAGAAAGGCCAGGTTGTGGGGACTATCGACTTCCAGTTGAACGGGAAATCCATCGAGCAGCGTCCACTGATGGTGATGGAGGCCGTGGAAGAGGGGGGATTCTTTAGTCGCATGTGGGACTTTGTGATGATGAAATTCCACCAGTGGTTTGGCGGCTGGTTCTCTTAAGCTTAGCGTTTGCCGGATGACGCTATCGCCATCCGGCAGTATCGCTTAATACATCAGTTTGATACGTTGCGCTTTCGCGTGCTCAACAAACGCCTCGTCAGGACGGCTATCGCTGACGATGGTATTAAAGCGTTTTACTTCACCCATCCGCGCAGGACGCACCTTACCAAATTTGCTGTGATCGACCACCAGCACGTGATGCTGCGCCATCGACATCGCCCAGTGTTTCACCGGTAGCTCTTCCAGGTTAAAACAGGTCGCGCCTTTCTCAATATGAACGCCAGCTGCGGAATAAAAAGCGATATCCGGGCACAGGTTGTTCAGCGTTTCCTGGAAATCAAGCGGTTTGAAAATTGCGTTGCTGGCATGGAATTCGCCACCACACAGAATGACGCGGCACTGCGGTTTTTCCTGTAGCACCAGAAACGTATTCAGCGAGTAGCAGATTGCGGTGAAAGGCAATTCATTGTCGATAGCCTCAATGATCCACGGCGTGGTGGTACCACAGTCGAAAAAGATAGTCTGGTGTGCCTGCACGAGGCTTGCCGCCATCTGGGCGGCACGGCGCTTTTCATCAACCAGTCGGGATTTTTGATCGCTGATTAAATAGTGATTGGCGCTGCGGGGTTCCAGAACAATATAGCCCCCGAGCAAGACGACGGGAGCATCGTGATTATTCAGGTCGCGACGAATGGTCATCTCAGATACGCCCAGCAGCGTCGCGG
Organism: Citrobacter sp. Cb080; assembly: GCF_030334745.1. NCBI lineage: Bacteria > Pseudomonadati > Pseudomonadota > Gammaproteobacteria > Enterobacterales > Enterobacteriaceae > Citrobacter > Citrobacter sp. Cb080. Next base: position 274,095 of record NZ_JAOWDG010000069.1, read on the forward strand.
CTTCTTTGAGGTGTAATTTATCGCTGCGTTTCAGCGCCTGCAGTAATTGACCAATACGCTCGTCGCGTCGAGTTTCCATAGTTCCCCTGGAGAGTAGAATAAGTGCTCAGTATCGCGCTTAATACTACTCTTTTTACCGTGGGTTAGTCACGCACCCAGCCTTTACGGATGGGCAGAGCGAAGCAGGCGCGATAGCCATTTTGCAAGCCGAGGTACAGGGGCGTGCCAAACCGCTGCCAGATCATCTGGGCGCTCAGGCAGCCAATCAGCCCGGCGAGTAATCCTCCCAGCATATCCAGCGGCCAGTGTACGCCAAGGTAGACCCGCGACCAGGCAATCGCCACAGCAACGACCATCAGCAGAGCGCCCGTCCACAGCCGATGCCAGAACAGGAAAGCCAGTGCAAAGGTAAAGATAACCGTACCGTGATCGCTCGGGAAAGAGTCATCCGCCGCATGATGCAGGAAGTTGTAACCGATGTGGTTAACAAACGGACGATCGTGAGGGAACAGATGCCCCATCAGCCATGAAATCGTCAGACCGACGATCAGCGCAATCGCCATTTTTATAACTAACTGGCGCTGGAGAGTAACCTGGGCCCGCGGCCCCCAAAGCCAAAGCACAACGGCTAACAGCGGTACGATGTTAATCAGGTCTTTGGCAATAAAAATGGCAAGCGATATCATCCATTGCGCAGAGTCCGGCGTGGCATTGATGAGATAAAAAAGTGAGTTGTTCAGATTTTCCAGCATAACGTCCAGACTCAGTGTAATCGTTAAAAAGGCCCAAGAGGGGAGAGCATAAAATTGCTTTCACGGGATAAAAAGCGGTCTTGTCTTATTTGTCTGTTAAATGACTATTTTTCAGACAATTAATGAGACTTATTGAACATGATAGCGGTCTCAACTTAAATTAACCTTAACGCAAAATGTTCCTGAGCAAATGAGTGTAAAAATGTGCGCAATTTGCTTTCAAATCACATAATTCACTATCACCAGTACGGCGCATTTATTACACTTTGCGCGATTTTTCTATAGTTAAGAGACTGCATGCAGAACCGTTTATCTTCAGGCGCCCGTTTGGGGCGTCAGGCATTACTTTTCCCTCTCTGTCTGGTGCTTTACGAATTCTCTACTTATATCGGCAACGATATGATCCAGCCCGGAATGTTGGCGGTGGTGGAGCAATATAATGCCGGATTAGATTGGGTGCCCACATCCATGACCGCCTATCTGGCTGGCGGCATGTTTTTGCAGTGGTTATTAGGACCGCTGTCGGATCGAATTGGACGTCGCCCGGTGATGTTAACCGGCGTGCTCTGGTTCATTGTGACCTGCCTTGCAACCCTGCTTGCGCAGAATATTGAGCAATTTACCTTCCTGCGTTTTTTACAAGGGATAAGCCTGTGCTTTATTGGCGCGGTGGGTTACGCCGCAATTCAGGAATCTTTTGAAGAAGCGGTGTGCATAAAAATTACCGCGCTGATGGCAAACGTAGCGTTGATTGCGCCCCTGCTGGGGCCGTTGGTCGGCGCAGCCTGGGTACATGTTCTGCCGTGGGAAGGGATGTTTATCCTGTTTGCCGCCCTGGCCGCCATCTCTTTTTTTGGTCTGCAACGCGCGATGCCGGAGACGGCAACCCGGCTTGGTGAAAAGCTGTCGATTAAAGAGCTGGGCAAAGATTATAGGCTGGTGCTGAGGAACGTGCGCTTTGTTGCAGGCGCGCTGGCATTGGGTTTTGTCAGCCTGCCGTTACTGGCGTGGATTGCGCAGTCCCCGATTATTATCATCAGCGGTGAACATCTCAGCAGCTACGAATATGGCCTGTTGCAGGTGCCGATTTTTGGCGCGTTGATTGCCGGTAACCTGGTACTGGCGCGCCTGACCTCGCGAAAAACCGTACGTTCGCTGATTATCATGGGCGGCTGGCCAATCGCCGTCGGGCTGGTGATTGCCGCTGCGGCCACGGTGGTGTCATCCCATGCGTATCTATGGATGACGGCGGGTTTAAGCATCTATGCGTTTGGTATTGGCGTGGCGAATGCTGGACTGGTACGTCTCACGCTGTTTGCCAGTGAAATGAGTAAGGGCACGGTTTCTGCCGCAATGGGTATGTTGCAGATGCTGATTTTTACCGTCGGTATTGAGCTGAGTAAACACGCTTATCTGCTCGGAGGAAACGGCTTGTTCAGCCTGTTCAATCTGGCAAGCGGCGTACTGTGGGTGATTCTGATGGTTATCTTCCTGAAAGATAAACGGGTAGGGGATTCACGGGAAGGTTAAAGCCCGGTTGCCCGGGCCAGGCAAAAACTTAGTGGTGATCGTCAATCTGGTGTTCGATGATCATTCCTTCACCGACGCTTGCAACATGTCGCGCATAAGGATGTGCGCGATAGACAGGCGCCGGGGCAGGCGCCGGAGCAACATACACCGTTTGTGGCGCTGTGGTAACGCTCACCGCCTGCGGAACGCTGACGGAAGAGGGCACTACCACCACCTTATAACCGCTTGGTACATCAACGGTAACGCTTTGCGCAAATGTTGTCCCCGCAAAACCCAGTAACAATGTCGCTATCAGTACACTTTTCTTCATAATCCGCTCGTCTGAATATTCACTGGAGGTAATAATCCAGCGGGTTAATTTGAGGCGGATTATGAATAGATCATGCCATCATTTTGTTGCCGTCTGTGCTAAGGCGTTATTGCGTAAACGGTGCTTCATTCTTTAACACGCGGTCGATAATATCCAGCACGCCCTCTTCGTTGTTCGACCCTGCGCGATATTTTGCCGCCTGGATAACCGGCTCATGGGCGTTCGCCATTGCAAAACTAAATCCTGCCTGACGCAGCATCTCAATATCATTGCCGCCATCGCCAAACACAACAACCTCATCGTCGGTAATATTCCAGCGTTGTTGCAGCAGACGCAGCCCGTTTGCCTTATGCACACCGGGTATAATTAAATCGATGCTGCCGTAGCCGGTATGTACCGGCACCATAATGTCGCCAATCGCCTCATGGAGGTCAGCCTGCACCTGGGGGATACGATCGTCTGAAATATTTAGCCCGAACTTGAAGAAAATGTCGTTGAGGTTGTCAAAATTATCCACAAATTCAAGACGATGATAATACATGGCGGAAACCGTCTTATGCTCATCGCTGTACCGCTTCAGGGTATAGGCGCTATTTTTACCGCAGGCGATAATGTCGATGTCCGTACGTGTCAGCAGATGTTCCACAATGGCCTGGAAATCGTCTTTTCCCAGCTCGCCGTTAAAGACATCTTCCCCTTCACTGACCACCCATCCGCCGTTTTCGGCGACAAATGAGATTTCACTGGCCAGTTCAGGGAAAAAGGAGATGAGCTGGTAATACTGGTTGCCGCTGGCGACCACAAAGCGGATCCCTTGTTCTTTCATCTGGCGATATTGCGCCATAAAGCGCTCACGATTATAGGTTTTTTGGTCGCTTAAAAATGTGCCGTCCATGTCGACTGCAATCAGTTTGATACGCATTAGCTGTTCTCCATCACAGTGGTGTTTTTGAGATCCGGTTTTGCCACCGCTTTCGCGACGATGGCGGCGACAAGCACCAGCGCCAGCACCACCAGCATAGCGCTACGCAGGCCGTAGTGTTCACCCAGGTAGCCCAGCAGCGGTGGTCCAACCAGGAATGCCAGATAGCCGGTAGTGGCGACAACGCTGACGCGGGTTGGCGCATCGGGGCCGGTGTCGCTGGCAGCCGAAATGGTCAGTGGGAAGCCCAGTGATGCGCCGAGTCCCCACAGAATAACGGAAACACCCGCCACCCAAGTGCTGTCGACAAAAATAATCAGGCTAATCCCAAGAGCCCCCATAAGCGCACTGGCGCGCACTACCGCGACGCGGCTGTAGCGGTCGATGAACCAGCCGCCGGTAAATCGTCCAACGGTCATGCCCAGCGTAAATCCGGCATAAATCAGCGAGCCTGATGTCGGGCTAAATCCATGTCCGTCCACCATCAGCAGCGGAAGCCAGTCGTTGGCGGAACCTTCAGCAAATGCCATTGCGAGCACCACGACGCCAATCAGCAATAACTGAATATCGCGATAAAAAGGCAGCCCTTTTTCGCCGGAGCGAGACCCGTCAGCGGCATTTTTACCCGTGCCGTCAGGAATGGCTTTGATGGCGATGAAGATAGGGGTGATAGCCACCATCGCCGCCAGCAAGATATGCGCGGTCGCCGGTACGCTGAAGGCGGTAAGCATCATCCCGACTCCGGCACCCGCCAGCGTTCCCAGGCTGTAAAAACCGTGCATCATCGGCAGTACGGTTTTATTCATTTCGCGCTCAACAGCCGCACCTTCGACGTTGATGGCAACTTCTGCTGCGCCAAAGCTGGCGCCGAACACGCCCAGACCAAATGCGAAAAGCCATGCGGAATGCAGCCAGAGCGCCACGCTGAGGATTGCCATTCCGAGGACTGCGCAAGACATGGTGGTGCGGATCACTTTACGCGTGCCAAATCGTTTCACCAGCCAGGCCGAACAAAGAATGCCACTCATCGAACCAATTGAGAGTCCAAACAGCACCGCGCCCATTTCGGCGGTTGATATGGAGAGGATATCTCTGATGGCAGGGGTACGCGTTGCCCAGGAGGCCATTAATAATCCTGGTAAAAAGAAGAACGTGAACAGTGCCCAGGTGCGACGTCTTAAGGCTTTGCGTGATGAGATGCCAGTCATGAATTCGAGCCAAAGAAAAGAGGAAAGAAGACAACCTTAGCAAGGTTGTGTACATTTGTACACAAATGCAAGAAGAGGTAATGCAGTGCGACGTGCGAACGATCCGCAGCGGCGGGAAAAAATAGTTCAGGCGACTCTGGATGCGGTAATAGCCCATGGTATTCATGCGGTTACACATCGGAAGATTGCGACAATTGCTCAGGTGCCCTTGGGTTCTATGACCTATTACTTTTCGGGAATTGATGAGCTTTTAATGGAGGCGTTTGAGCGTTTTACTGACAGGATGATGCTGCAGTATCAGGCTTTTTTTGCCGACGTTGAGGATGCGTCGCAGGCTTGCCATGCGATTACCGATATGATTTACAGCTCCCAGGTCACGACACCCGATAACATGGAGCTCATGTATCAGCTGTATGCCTTCGCCAGCCGTAAACCGGCACTAAAAACGGTGATGCAAAACTGGATGTTACGCAGCCAACAAACGCTGGAGCAGTGGTTTGCTCCGGTTACGGCGCGGGCGCTGGATGCGTTTATTGAAGGGATGACGCTGCATTTTGTCACGGACAAAAAACCGCTGCGGCGAGAAGATATCTTGCTGATGGTGGAGCGTATTGCGGGGTTGCCCGCAACGGTCAGTTGTGCGTAGCGCCGCCGGTAATATTCACCACCGTTGCGGTGATTGCTCCGGCATGGTCTGAAGCCAGAAAGGTCATTACCTCTGCGATTTGTGCAAGCGTAGGCAGGCGCCCAAGCATGGTACTTTGCGCCGCACCACCTAACCATTGTGCGACGGTAATACCCATGGACTGCGCTTTAGCGGTAAAAATCTCCCCGGTATAGGAACCGGCCTGAACGGCATCCACAATCGCATGCGAGCGCACGCCGACGACCCGAATATTCGCCGGCCCCAGTTCGCTGGCGAGCGCTTTAATAAAGGCCTCTGTTCCCGCACAGCCAACGATGTGTCCCAGATGTCCAGGCATCGCCATCGGGGCCGCGGGCGCAACAACGGTGAGAATGACGCCCGCACGATTGCCGCCCATGTGTGGCGTTACGGCTTTTGCGATATTGAACTGCGCCGAGAGGAAAGGGGTGATACCGCTCATAAACTCAGAAAGGGATAACGCCTCGATGCGTTTGCCCTGTTCATGCATAAAGCCGGTTGCGTTAACCGCCACATCTATTCCACCGGTTTGCTGCGCAAGGTGAGTAACTTGTTTTGAGGTGCCGTATTCGTCGAGGACATCGGCGACAAAGGTTTCGACGGCACCGCCCGCGGTTCGAATACTACTGGCCGCCCAATCCAGCTTTTCCTGACTACGCGCGCCCAGATACACATGGGCGCCTTCACGCGCCATGGCATGCGCAACTGCACTGCCTATAGCGCCGCTGCCACCGAAAATTACCGCGACTTTGCCTGCGAGTAACATAGCAACCACCTATTACCATTTAGCTCTGACTAAAAGTATGTGTCATAACCAGCATGCTGCAAATGTGACAGAGAGTTTCGGGGGGAGGGAGTCAGCGATTGCAAAATTCAGGCAACAAAAAACCATTTATGTAAATGGGTTAATTAAAACAGCGAGTTGTATAATAATCAATAAGTTAGTTTAGTGGTGAGAAGTGACGACTACGGGGCATTGCCAACCGCTGCCGCCACTTTGTCTCGACTAACGTTTAACTAACTAATGTCATCAGAGTGCGCGTATTAAAATACCACAACACCTTTGACGGGAGCGCCTGCACCACGGATTTCGCCGCTTCCATAAGAGACGACTTTCCCGTTTTCAAAGGTAACGTAGTAATCACCTTTATCCCATCCCCAACCAGATGTTAACCGATTGCTGTACTGGATTTGTTCGCTGTTACCTTTAACTGCATCACCATCAGGGGTTCCAAGCAAATCAATTACTTGTTGTTTTGTCATTCCAACCTGAACGTTGTGGATTTTTTCACCAGCAGTACAGCTTGCTAAAACTGCCACGGTAAAGCCGATCATCATTAATTTTTTGAAGTTCATTTCTCAGTATCTATGGATTGTGAGCAGTAATTATTTACCAACCAATATTATGTGACATTGATCACGCTCTAGAGGACTCAATGATTCCATGAATAATTTTTAATGAGCTGGTACAGAATAAACACCCTATAAAACCGAAGCGGCGGAAGGGGTACAAACAGCAGATTAGCAATCATCAGCGCCAGCAGCTTGATTCTGAGTTGAGGTCTAGGGGATTTGATGCGAGTGATACCGAGGTGGATCTGCTTCTGCGTGGTGGCAGTATCCTGTCCGGGGCTGGGCTGCGTTTGTTCTACCGAAATAAGTGCCTGCAGGAAGATGATAAATGGCGGCAGTGGTACTAAGAGGGCTGGAATGAGGCTATCTATTAATCAAAGGGTTAGCTGATTAAAAAACTATTTCAGCTTTAAATACATATGATGAGCTGTATATATAAACAGTGATATTGGGAGGGAGTTGTGAACGATTTGTTCATGGAGTCACTTGCACTGCAGCGGATAGAACTTATGACCCGGCTGGTCGCCAGCTCAGATTGTAGCGATGACGACAAGGAGGTGGCGATCTCCTGGCTGTCGGAGTTGACGAGTGATCTGGTTACCAGGCTAAATGAGTACGGAGTAAGGCAGGATGAAAGCACGCATTAGTGATTTTTCACCGTTGGAATCTCCCTCCCATACAGCATACGGTGACTTGATAACGCAGTGCATGCCTATGGTGCATGTATTCGCATGATCCAAAAAGGATCACAATGGGTCGTGGCCGCCAGAACTGGCGCGCTTTCCGGCCCGTCATGCACCTGCATGAAAACCACTACACAAAGCGGGTAGGCGTGGCAGGGATACGAGCGCGCGCTGACTCTTGTTAGTATATGAAGCTAATGCAATGATATCCGAAGTTGAAATCATTGGAGGATGAAAATGATAGGGCAATGGTGCGGGAATTATACTGGTACAAATAATGGGTTTGCGATTCTAAATATTGAAGCAGAGAAAGGTCTTCTTTGTGGTGCTTTATATTTAAATGATAATTTGAATGGAACTCCAGGATTGGTATGTTGGATCTTTATTAATAAGGATCTTCAAACACAAACAATTAACCAGACTCAGCTTTACCCTATTAACCCAATGACATTTCTAGCTGAAGAAGATAAGGACCATTTTCTTTATGGATATAATAAGCTATATCCTGACTATCGTTTTCCAGAAGAACTAATCATTGAGTTGAGCTTTGTTGACCAATCGCTTAATATTAAAGTGAAGTCTAATATCGGTAATGATGTTGAAGCTAACTTGGAGAATAAGATCTCCGCGTGCGACTCTAAACTAAATGCTACTCGTATGTCGTGGGATGAATTTAAAGTGTACTCATCTGGTGTTGACTACCGTCAAGTAGTTTTTCGTGGGCAGGCGGATATTTGGCCATTACGTACATCATTCCATAGAAATAAAAGATTTGATGTTATTAAATATGTAATGAAAGACATACCATTGCTTTATGGAAGATCTATTGGGCTAACATCTCATTTATTTGATTTGAAGAATGAAATGGAGAATGGTGCATTTTACAGCTTGCTTCAGCATCATGGTTACCCCACACCACTATTAGATTGGTCATATTCACCTTTTGTTGCGGCTTTTTTTGCATTTAAAAACATCGAAGCTGGCGTTGTAAGTAGTGGTAATTCAGAGAGAATGGTAAGGATATTTGTTTTTGATATTGTGAAGTGGAGATTTAGCTATGCCCAGTATAAAAATATTACTGATTGTAGGCTCCATGTATCTGTTGGTGAATTCCTTCCTATTAACAATGCGCGAGCCTTGCCCCAGCAAGCACTAACAACATATACGAACGTTTATGATATCGAAGGTTTTATTTATGAACATGGGGTTAAATCAGATTTTGAATTTCTAAAGGCAATTGACATACCAGTTTCCGATTATTATAAAGCAATGAATGATCTTTCGTTGATGGGGGTGACTGCTTCTACATTATTCCCGGGCATTGATGGTATGTGCGAAGAAATGAAAAGGTTAAACTTCCCTCATGTCTAGATTTTTTCTGGCTGATTAGTATGGAGATAAGGCAGCACATATAGCGGCATGTACTGCTTTTTATAAAAGTTATAATTGATAAGCTTAAAAGTTCAAAATTTTTCGCCTAACCATTCATTTATTTCGCAAATACGTCTTTGCATTGGTAATAATTCATTGCGCACAAATACATTCGCCGCTTTCTCCACATCCCCAAAACCTCCAACATTACTCGGCATTATTCCCATCATTTGCGGCGGTACACGATGCGCCGCCATCATGTCATCACGGCTGACGTTCTTGATGTTCAGAAACTCATCCTTAGCCGCCACTTCTGACAGCGGGATAATCTGAAACCGTCTTTCTTCCCATTGGGTGAATACATAAACAAGTTGCGAAAGTTACCCGGTCCTTTGGCGCTTTTCATGGCCTGGCGGATATTGTTCACGTCCTCCTGGTTCTGCGCCGCGTCGGTCATGTACATGATAAAACCCGCATGACTGCCTTGATGTAATACTTGCGGCGGAATAGCGTGGTGGACTTGTTGAGCAGGGCGGAAGGGATGGCGAAAAGATATTCCGGCAGGCCGTAAATATCCTGGTTTAAATCCGGTTCCATTAGATTAAAGATGCTGCCTTTTGTGAACTCATACGGCTGTGTTGTCATGCTGTATTGCACAAACCAGTAGGTATCCAGATCCACGCCGCAGCGTGTATATTCCGCCTGCGATGGCACTAGTGACAGAATACCACCGAGCCGGTTGGTGCGTTTCTCCAGATAGGCGTTACCAAACACCAGATAGTCCTGCACGAACCGGCTGAATGCCTGCTGACTCAGCAGCGGGTGCGGGACAGCGGCTTTGAGCCGCGCCGGGTAACAGTCCGCAGTAAGAAGGGGCGTATCAAAAGCCAGATGTTTGCGAAGCTACGCACGGCGAAATACCTGAATATTGTAGCCAGTGCCGACTCTGCCAGCGTGCAGTTTGAGGGCAAGGTGCAGCGCATTGCCCGTGTTCACCACTACGGCCTGCGTGATCGTGTAAGCAGGAAGGAACCGGAGGTGCGCTATGCTGAGCGCCGCCTACCGAGCATTAATGGTGAGTCTTACTTTCTAACTCTTGATATATTGCATAGATTCCTTCTGTCTTGAATTCACCATTTGCCCAATGAATTGCACTTTTTTGTTCAGTTAGAATATATTTCCTGACTTTTTTAGAATAATGAATGGTCAACATAAAACCTAAAGAAAACCATAATAGAATAAATATAGTCATTGGGGCAAAGGAATAGATAAAGAATTTGTCTTTAACGAACTTCTTGACTGCTTTATCAATATAAACATTCCCTTCATCAGTGGTTAGTATTTTACAAAGAATTTCTTTATGTTCGATTGTTAATGATTTGTACTTCTCTGAACTAGCAGGGGATGACTGTTCGCAATCATCCTTTGATATTTCCCAGTCAGGAGTGGTTAATATTGTAGCCGAAGTCGCCAGTTTTTTTGACATGTAAAATGATTCACCGGACTTTATCCAATAAAGCAGTGTGCTATTTGGTGGGGTTCTAATGGTTTGGATGAAAACTGGACCAAAAATATAAATCGCATACAAAAAAAGAAGTGAAAAGAGAACCGCGATTGATTTTTCAGCCCATGTGATAGTAGGTAGCCTTTTTAATGATATTCGTATAAGGAAAAAATTTAAAATAAACGCAGGTATTCCTGATTTTTTCAAAATTACATCATGAGATTTTCTATATTTGAATAGTGCTCTTATAACTATCGTCACCAAAGTTATAGCAGCTCCAACAATAGAAATCCATGCGGCAAGTGCTGCTGCTGGGGAGTTTAAAAATTCAGCATTAAAGATATTAGAACTTATTGGATTCATAACACTCATTCATCTACCTGTTGGTTGTTTTTTTATCCTTTAATCAATTTGTACCATCGATACCACAATTTGCAAGAAGTTATAAACAAGTTTTCAGCTGTCATCATATATCTATGAACGCACAACTTACTGAAATAATGCGCCTTATCACCAACCTGATCCGCACCGGCACTGTGACCGAAGTGGACCGGGAAAAGTGGCTGTGTCGGGTGAAAGTGGGCGAGCTTGAAACCAACTGGATTAACTGGCTGACGCTGCGCGCCGGTGGTGCCCGTATATGGTGGTGTCCGTCGCCGGATGAGCTGGTGGTGGTGCTGAGCATGGGCGGCAATCTGGAAACCGCATTTGTGCTGCCCGCTATCTACTCCAATCAGTTTCCGCCGCCGTTGGATTCCGTGGACGGCTGCGTGACGGGAGTACCCGGACGGGGGCTGGTTTGAGTATGAACCCGCCACCGGACGATGGCATGGCCGGGGTATCAAATCCATGGTGATCTAAGCGGCGGAAAATATCACCCTTAAAACCGGTGAGTTTGTGGTGGAGGCTGATACCACGCGCATTAACAGCGAGATAGTGATCAATGGTGGTGTCACTCTGGGCGGTAGCGCGATGAGTTCCAATGGGATCGTAGTTGATGACCATGAGCATACTGGTGTTCTGAAAGGCGGCGCGAACACGGGAGGTCCGGTATGACGTTGTATATCGGTATGAGCAGGAACGACGGGCAGGCTATCGCAGATACAGACTATCTGCGCCAGTCCGTGCGGGATATTCTGCTGACGCCGCAGGGCAGCCGTCTTGCCCGCCGGGAATATGGTTCCGTGCTGTCTGCCTTTATTGACCAGCCGCAGAATCCGGCACTGCGCCTGCAGATTATGTCTGTGGTCTATGTGGCTCTGAACCGCTGGGAACCGCGCCTTACGCTGGACTCCATCACCATCAACGGCAATTTTGATGGCTCTATGGTGGTTGAACTTACCTGATACAGCAATAACGGCGCGCCGGTTTCCCTTTCCGTATCAACAGGAGGCTTTTATGCACACGTTAGCGCAGTCGGTTATCACCATCACGCGCAAAGCCGGTGACGGTCATCGGTTCACCCTTGCTGATCGTGGTGCCTATACCGGTGTTATTGCCAGCTGGTTGCATACGCGTGAACCCGGGAAAAAAGAGACAACCAGTGTTAAGCGTCGTTGAAAGAAAACCACCACACCCAAAGAGCCGGAAGCAAAACAGGGAGATTATCTGGTGGGAACGGATGAAAATGTGCTGGTTCTTAATCGTACCTATGCCAACCGGAGCAATGCAGCGCGCGCAGCAAAAATGCAGTGGGAACGCCTGCAGCGCGGGGTTGCTTCATTTTCCCTGCAGCTCGCTGAGAGGCAGGCTGATCTCTATACGGAAATGCCGGTGAAGGTGACGGGGTTTAAGCAGCCGATCGATGATGCAGAATGGACCATTACCACCTTGACGCATTCTGTCAGCGCGGATAATGGATTTACGACCAGCATGGAGCTTGAAGTGAAAATAGATGAGTTCGCAATGGAATGATTAGTTCCAAATTGCGAACAATGATGCATCATTATTGCGAGATGGTTAATAATGAGGGCTGATTATTATGATGAATTGTCCTATGTGCGGGCAGGCTGCACATACCCGAAGCAGCTTCCAGGTTTCCAATGAAACCAAAGAACGCTACAACCAGTGCACTAACATCGAATGCGGGCATACTTTCGTGACCCATGAAACTTTTGTGCACTCAGTATGCCGACCGCAAAAAATCAGCGCAGCACCGCCTCATCCAAAAGGTATGCAGGAACAATTTGCTTACTAATACTGACCCGCCGCTGGCGGGTTTTTTACGTCTGGTGCTGCCATGACAAAAGCGCTGTCGCCACTTTGTCGCCACATCTGAATAAGTGGTTCTCTAATTGGTTGATTAGAATAGGGATGAATTTCAGGCAACAAAAAACCCATCAACCTTGAACCAAAACGGCGGGGTTGATGGGCTCCACAAATTGGGGACATCAAAGAAAAGCAGTGGCAATAGTTATGACTGACGTCTTGAAGAAAAGTTCTGCTTACCTGCAAAAAATTTTCGTTTAAGAGTAAATTTCAGCGCTAACCAAGCCCAGGCCAGACAATGACGATGAGTGTCCCCGCTAATGTCAGCAGTACGTTGGCAATTGCGTAGGTCCCGGCATAGCCTAATGCGGGGATGTTGCTGCGTGCCGTATCGCTGATGATTTCCATTGCCGGAGCGCAGGTACGCGCGCCCATCATGGCGCCAAAAAGCAGGGCGCGGTTCATGCGCAATACGTAAGCACCGAATAAGAAACAGATGACAACCGGCACCAGGCTGACAACCAGGCCGGCAATCAGCATTTGACCACCCACGGCGCCAAGGCCATTGCCAATGCCGCTGCCCGCGCTTAAACCGACGCCTGCCATAAATACCATCAGGCCAAACTCTTTGACCATGTTCAGCGCCCCCTGTGGGATATAGCCAAACGTTGGATGGTTGGCACGCAGGAAGCCCAGCATGATCCCAGCGAACAGCAGTCCAGCCGCATTCCCGATGCCGAAGCTGAAATTACTGAACTGGAAGGTGATCATCCCGATCATCAGACCGATGATAAAGAAGGCGCAGAAAGCCAGCAGATCGGTCACCTGACTGTGAATGGAAATGAAGCCGATACGATCGGCAATGGTTTTGACGCGGCGAGCATCCCCACTGACCTGCAGCACGTCGCCTTTATTAAGCACGACGTTATCATCGATAGGCATTTCAATCTGGCTACGGATCACGCGGTTGAGAAAACAGCCGTGATCGGTCAGCTTCAACTGGGCCAGACGGCGGCCAACGGCATTGTGGTTTTTCACCACAATCTCTTCAGTGACGATGCGCATATCGAGCAGATCGCGATCGAACACCTCTTTACCATTACGGAAGCTGGGATCGAGGCGGGCATGCGCATCCGGATAACCCACCAAGGCTATCTCATCACCCATTTGCAGTACCGCGTCGCCATCCGGGTTGGCCAGGATGCCGTTGCGACGGATGCGTTCAATGTAACAACCGGTCTGGCGATAGATACCCAGCTCGCGCAGATTTTTGCCATCGGCCCATGCCACCAGTTCCGGGCCAACGCGATAGGCACGAATTACCGGCAGATAAACCTTACGGTTGGCATCAGTATCCAGACCCCGTTCACGTGCGATTTGTTGGGCGCTGGTTTGCAGATCCTGATGCTGAAGTTTCGGCAGGTAGCGCGCGCCAACAATCAGACTGACCAAACCAATCAAATAGGTGAGCGCATAACCGAGGCTCAGGTTATCGAGGGCGGTTGAAAGCGATGTCCCCGACATTCCGGAATGGCGCAAGGTGTCACCCGCGCCGACCAGCACCGGCGTTGAGGTCATCGAGCCGGCCAGCATACCTGCCGTCAGGCCGATGTCCCAGCCAAATAGCTTACCCAGCCCCAGGGCGATCAGCATGGCGCTGCCGACCATCACCAGAGCAAGCATTAGATAATTTTTCCCATCGCGAAAAAAAATCGAAAAAAAGTTGGGACCGGCTTCGACGCCGACACAAAAAATAAACAGCATAAAGCCGAGATTTAATGCATCGGTGTTAATACTAAAGTGCTGTTGACCTAATAATAGGGACACCACTAAAACGCCAATGGAATTACCGAGTTGGACTGAACCCAGACGTAATTTACCCAGACACAGGCCCAGTGCCAGGACCACAAATAATAACAGGATGTAATTCCCATTTAACAAATCTGCGACGTTTATATTCACGGAGACTAACTTCTTGTTTACTAGTAAGCTATTGAAAGAAATGGCAATTTACGCTAATGTTTTTGCCAGAAATTAAGGGGCGACAGCTTCGTACACAGCCCCAAATAATGCAGCATAACAATATATGCGGTTAGTTTAATCTCATTACGTATCAACGGCTATAAGAATCGTGTGAGTGTGTTTTTGGCATGGAATGCCTGGTTACTTTATCTGACTGGACGCCTGCGGGCGAAAAGAGTGTTCGATAGAGAATGTGTCAGGAGGAACAATTGAAACATAAGCAAAGTTGGGCGGGTGCGGTCTGCTGCTTTGTGCTCTTTATTGTGGTGTGTCTTTCATTAACGCTGAACGTGAAAGGGGCATTCAGAGCGGCAGGGCATCCTGAGGTCGGATTGTTGTTTTTTATCCTGCCTGGTGCTGCAGCAAGCTTTTTCTCCCATCGTCGGGAGGTGCTCAAACCCCTTCTTGGTGCCATGTTGGCGGCGCCGTGCTGTCTGTTACTGATGCGGTTCGTTTTTATGCCGACGCGTTCGTTGTGGCAAGAGCTGGCGTGGTTGTTTAGTGCGGTGTTTTGGTGCGCGCTTGGCGCATTGTGTTTTTTGTTTATCAGCAACTTGTTCAATCAGCATCATCGACGGAAAAAGAACTGAAGACGCCCTCCAGCGGAGGGCGTAGAAACGGCGATCAGGCGAACAGATTCATGTTCTCTTTTGCCCACGCTTCAAAATCCGTGCAGCCGCCGATGTGTTTTTGATCAACAAAAATCTGCGGAACGGTTTCAACTGGCTTACCTACCGTCTTTTCCAGATCGGCTTTCGTAATACCTTCGGCATGGATATCAATGTAGCGGAAGTTAAAATCGTCATGCTCATTGCTTAATTTTTCTGCTAATTCTTTTGCGCGCACGCAATACGGGCACCCTGGACGACCAAAAATAACGGCAAACATCTCTCTCTCCTCGAACTTATCAGGCCGGATGGCAATACTTGTTATGATGCCGCGATTTGTGACAGATGAAAAGCAGGTTCAGCCTGTTGCTTTGATATCCTCAAGCTATAACTGTTAAACACGACAAGCCGGAACGTTTTATAATGAAAGCCATTTCGCCGGGAGGCCGCTTATGCGCGCAATTGGTGCATTACCCAAAAGCGTATTGATGCTGGAAATAATCGGGATGGTTTTGTTATCGCTGGCGCTGCTATCGCTTAACGATTACCTCACTTTACCCGCACCGCTTGGCAGTCCGTTAGCCTGCGTGGTGATGATATTTCTGGGTGTGCTGCTGATGCTTCCCGCCGCGGTGGTATTAACGTGGCGTATTGCTCAACTGGTTGCGCCGCAGCTGATGTCACGAACCCCCGGTGATTCTTCACGTTCAGACAGAGAAAAAAGAGATGACGCCAACCATTGATTTACTTCGTAGCCACCGTTCCATTCGCCATTTCACCGATGATGCCATTTCGGATGCGCAGCGGGAGGCGATTATTGCCGCCGCTCAGGGGACCTCAAGCTCCAGTTTTTTACAATGCACAACCATCGTTCGCATAACGGATAACGCCTTGCGTGAATCACTGGCTACTTTATCCGGCGGACAAAAACATGTAGCGCAGGCTGCCGAGTTCTGGGTGTTTTGCGCTGACTTTAATCGCCATTTGCAGATTTGCCCTGACGCGCAACTCGGGCTGGCGGAACAGCTGCTACTGGGCGTTGTTGATACCGCGATGATGGCGCAAAATGCGCTGACGGCGGCAGAGTCTTTGGGACTTGGCGGCGTGTTTATTGGCGGTCTGCGAAATAACATTGAGCCGGTCACTGAACTGCTGAAGCTTCCGCAACATGTTCTGCCGTTGTTTGGGCTATGCCTCGGCTGGCCTGCTGATAACCCGGATATCAAGCCGCGACTGCCAGCGTCGCTTGTGGTGCACGAAAATCAGTATCAGCCACTCAACAAAGACGTTTTGTCGCAATATGATGAGCAGCTCGCGCAGTACTATCTGACCCGCGGGAGCAATACGCGTCGTGACACCTGGAGCGACCATATTCGCCGCACCATCATTAAAGAAAGTCGTCCCTTTATCCTGGAATATTTGCATAAACAGGGATGGGCTACGCGCTAAAGATTTTAACGCAGTGTATGATACGCCAGCTTTTACCAGGTCATTCAGAGAGGTGCAGGGTGAAAATTGCCATTTTGTCCCGGGACGGAACGCTCTATTCTTGTAAGCGCCTGCGTGAAGCGGCGATGCAGCGTGGTCACCTGGTTGAAATTATCGATCCCCTTTCTTGCTATATGAACATCAGCCCGGCGGCGTCCTCTATTCATTACAAGGGCCGCCAGCTTCCTCATTTCGATGCAGTGATCCCAAGGATTGGTTCAGCGATTACCTTTTACGGTACCGCGGCGTTGCGCCAGTTTGAGATGCTGGGTAGCTATCCGCTGAATGAGTCGGTAGCGATTACGCGTGCGCGCGATAAGCTGCGTTCGCTGCAGTTGCTGGCGCGTCAGGGAATCGATTTACCCATCACCGGGATTGCTCACTCTCCGGACGATACCAGCGACATGATTGACATGGTTGGCGGCGCGCCGCTGGTGGTGAAACTGGTTGAAGGTACGCAGGGGATCGGCGTGGTACTGGCGGAAACGCGCCAGGCCGCAGAAAGCGTGGTGGATGCCTTTCGTGGGTTGAATGCCCATATTCTGGTTCAGGAATATATCAAAGAAGCGAAAGGGCGAGATATTCGCTGTTTCGTGGTGGGGGACGAGGTGGTGGCCGCCATTGAGCGCCGGGCCAAAGAAGGTGATTTTCGTTCTAACCTCCATCGCGGTGGGGTTGCCACTATTGCGAATATCACGCCGCGCGAAAGGGAAATTGCGCTCAAAGCCGCTCAGACAATGGGTCTGGACGTTGCTGGCGTTGATATTCTGCGTGCTGAACGTGGGCCGCTGGTCATGGAGGTCAACGCTTCTCCTGGCCTGGAGGGGGTGGAGAAAACCACCGGAATAGACATTGCCGGCAAGATGATCCAGTGGATTGAGCGTCACGCTACGCCTGAATTTTGCCTTAAAATCGGCGGCTAAGCACAATATCGATTGCGATCGTAGTATGACACGCTCTTTTTGCGTAAGCTGTGCCGGTATTTTTTTCATCAATAGAGGTCGCACATTATTATGACATCACTGGTCGTTCCCACTCTGGATACGTTGCGTCAATGGCTCGACGACCTGGGCATGAGTTTTTTTGAATGCGATACCTGTCAGGCGCTGCATTTGCCGCACATGCAGAATTTTGACGGCATCTTTGATGCAAAAGTTGATTTGGTCGATAACGTCATTCTGTTTTCCGCGATGGCAGAAGTCAGACCTTCTGCACTACTGCCGCTGGCCGCCGATCTGTCTGCGATTAACGCCAGTTCACTGACGGTGAAAGCCTTTCTGGATATGCAGGATGATAATCTGCCAAAGCTGGTGGTCTGCCAGTCTTTATCCGTTATCCCGGGCGTGACGTTTGAGCAGTTCGAATATTTTGTTCGCCAGAGTGAAGAGCAAATATCGATGGTGATCCTCGAGGCCGGTGCGCATCAGCTGTTATTTAACGCTGAAGAAGATGCGCAAAACAGCAACGCCGAAGTTCATTTCCTCCATTAATTCTTCCTGAATCTGGACATATATTGCGCAGCCGCTGCCAAAGCGGTTGCGTATTGCCTGTTTTTATTCTGCATTTAACCGTTCATTAAAGAATTATTCACCTCCATTCAGCGCCTTCCACTGTATGTCATAGACAATTCATGCATAAAAAATTGATAAAAGACGTTTTTTAATCTGGGCTATATCCACAAATCCTGGCTAAAGTTATTCTTGCGAAGCTGATCAACGTCATCATTCAAACAGCCCCTTGTGGCCTGACCTGTGGCCACAATGCATATTGAATGCATGGGCGGATAACAGCGCGCAATAGCGGCGTGAGGAGAGTCCTCTCTTTTCATGGGTGCCGCTTGAAAGAATATGCACGTTTCTTGCATATCATTAGAGTGTGACATTTTTGTTCGTTTGTTAACGAACTTTCAGAAGGAAAGAGATTATGACCGCCTTAAATAAACGATGGTTACCAGGCCTGGTTGCGGGTGCTCTGATGGCCATCTCTGCTGGCACGCTCGCTGCTGAACAAAAAACGCTGCATATTTATAACTGGTCTGATTATATTGCCCCGGATACGGTGGCTAATTTTGAAAAAGAGACCGGAATTAAAGTTATCTATGACGTATTTGATTCCAATGAAGTGCTGGAAGGTAAGCTCATGGCTGGCAGTACCGGCTTTGACCTTGTCGTTCCATCCGCCAGTTTCCTTGAGCGTCAACTGACCGCGGGCGTCTTCCAGCCGCTGGATAAGAGCAAATTGCCTGGCTGGAAAAACCTCGATCCTGAATTGCTGAAGCTGGTGGGTAAACACGATCCGGACAACAAGTTTGCGATGCCGTATATGTGGGCAACAACCGGTATTGGCTATAACGTGGATAAAGTGAAAGCGGTACTGGGGCCGGATGCGCCGGTTAATAGCTGGGATCTGATCCTCAAGCCAGAAAATCTGGAAAAACTCAAAAGCTGCGGCGTCTCTTTCCTCGATGCGCCCGAAGAAGTGTTTGCCACCGTGCTGAATTATTTGGGTAAAGATCCAAACAGTACCAAAGCGGATGATTACACCGGACCGGCAACCGATCTGCTGTTGAAACTGCGCCCAAATATTCGCTACTTCCACTCCTCGCAGTACATTAACGACCTGGCAAACGGTGATACCTGCGTGGCGATTGGCTGGGCCGGGGATGTATGGCAGGCGGCAAACCGGGCGAAAGAAGCGAAAAATGGCGTCAATATTTCCTTCTCAATTCCTAAGGAAGGTGCGATGGCCTTCTTTGATGTGTTCGCGATGCCAGCCGATGCGAAAAACAAAGACGAAGCCTATCAGTTCCTCAACTACCTGCTGCGCCCTGATGTAATTGCGCATATTTCTGACCACGTGTTCTATGCCAATGCCAACAAAGAAGCGACAGCACTGGTCAGCCAGGACGTGCGCGACAACCCGGGCATTTACCCGCCTGCCGATGTTCGCGCCAAGCTGTTCACGCTGAAAGTACAGGATCCGAAGATCGACCGTGTACGTACTCGCGCCTGGACGAAGGTAAAAAGCGGGAAATAACCCGATGTACGGGACATGACCCGGCAGGATTTACGCCTGCCGGGCAGTGTTGATCCCGGACACACATAACCCGGCAATACGCACCACCGTGGTGCGTTATTTGCACCGTTTCTTTGTTTTATGCCGGAGAGCGCCTAATTGAATGATGCAACCCCACGCCCACAAGCGAAAATCCGCAAGGCGCTGACCCCGCTGCTTGAAATTCGCAACCTGACCAAGTCCTTTGACGGTCAGCACGCCGTTGATGACGTCAATCTTACTATCTATAAAGGCGAAATATTTGCTCTGCTCGGGGTGTCCGGCTGCGGTAAATCGACCCTGTTGCGGATGCTGGCGGGATTTGAACAGCCAACAACCGGGCAAATTATGCTTGATGGCGTCGATTTAGCGCATGTCCCGCCTTATCTGCGTCCGATTAATATGATGTTTCAGTCCTATGCACTGTTTCCGCACATGACGGTAGAGCAGAACATTGCCTTTGGCCTCAAGCAGGACAAGCTGCCAAAGACTGAAATCGCCAGCCGGGTGAGTGAGATGCTGGGACTCGTGCATATGCAGGAGTTCGCCAAACGTAAGCCGCATCAGCTTTCTGGCGGTCAGCGTCAGCGCGTGGCGTTGGCGCGTAGCCTGGCGAAACGCCCGAAGCTGCTGCTGCTGGATGAGCCGATGGGGGCGCTGGATAAAAAGCTCCGTGACCGCATGCAACTGGAAGTGGTGGATATCCTTGAACGTGTCGGCGTGACCTGCGTGATGGTGACGCACGATCAGGAAGAAGCCATGACGATGGCGGGCCGCATTGCGATCATGAACCGTGGAAAATTTGTCCAGATCGGCGAGCCTGAAGAGATCTACGAGCATCCGACTACGCGTTACAGTGCAGAATTTATCGGTTCGGTTAACGTCTTTGAGGGGCTGCTGAAAGAACGTCAGGAAGATGGTCTGGTTATTGAGTCTCCAGGACTGGTACATCCGCTGAAAGTGGACGCAGACGCTTCCGTTGTCGATAACGTCCCGGTGTATGTTGCGCTGCGCCCGGAAAAAATCATGCTCTGCGAAGCCCCTCCGCCAGAGGGATATAACTTCGCGGCAGGCGAAGTGGTGCACATTGCCTATCTGGGTGATTTGTCGGTGTACCACGTACGCTTGAAAAGTGGCCAGATGCTGAGCGCTCAGTTACAAAATGAACATCGTTATCGCAAGGGATTACCAACCTGGGGTGACGAAGTCCGTTTATGTTGGGATGCGGACAGCTGTGTGGTGTTGACGGTTTAAGGAGCAAAGATGAGTACACTTGAACCTCCGGCGCGCGTGGATAACGTGGGGCGTTTCACGCTGTTTATGTCGCGGCTGCAAATGAAGCACGGGCGCAAGCTGGTCATCGCGCTGCCGTATGTGTGGCTGATGCTCCTGTTTCTGCTGCCGTTTCTGATCGTCTTCAAAATCAGTTTGGCTGAAATGGCGCGGGCTATTCCGCCGTATACCGACCTCATTTCATGGGCTGACGATCAGTTATCCATCACCCTCAATTTAGGCAATTTCCTGCAACTGACGGACGATCCGCTCTATTTTGATGCGTATCTGCAATCTTTGCAGGTAGCGGGGATTTCGACTGTCTGTTGCCTGCTGTTGGGATATCCGCTGGCATGGGCGGTCGCGCACAGCAAACCCTCGACACGCAATATTCTGTTGCTGCTGGTGATCCTGCCGTCCTGGACGTCATTTTTGATTCGCGTATACGCCTGGATGGGGATCCTGAAAAATAACGGTGTCCTGAACAACGTTCTGATGTGGCTGGGCGTTATCGACCAACCGTTGACGATTCTGCACACCAATCTGGCGGTCTATATCGGTATTGTTTACGCCTATTTGCCCTTTATGGTGCTGCCGATTTATACCGCGCTGACGCGTATTGATTACTCGCTGGTGGAAGCTGCACTGGATTTAGGCGCCCGACCATTGAAAACCTTCTTTAGCGTGATCGTGCCGTTGACCAAGGGCGGGATTATTGCCGGGTCAATGCTGGTGTTTATCCCGGCGGTTGGGGAGTTTGTGATCCCGGAACTGCTGGGCGGCCCGGACAGCATCATGATTGGGCGTGTGCTTTGGCAGGAGTTTTTCAATAACCGTGACTGGCCGGTGGCTTCTGCCGTCGCCATTATTATGCTGCTGTTACTGATTGTGCCGATCATGTGGTTCCATAAATATCAGCAAAAAAGCGTGGGGGAACACGGATGAATAACTTACCGGTCGTTCGCTCACCGTGGCGTATTTTTATCCTGGTACTGGGTTTTACCTTCCTGTACGCGCCGATGCTGATGTTGGTTATCTATTCGTTTAACAGCTCCAAGCTGGTGACGGTCTGGGCGGGGTGGTCAACGCGTTGGTATGGTGAGCTTTTCCACGATAGCGCGATGATAAGCGCCGTGGGCATGAGCTTAACGATTGCCGCCTGCGCTGCGACGATGGCGGCAATTCTCGGTACCATCGCCGCCGTGGTGATGGTGCGCTTTGGTCGTTTTCGTGGATCAAATGGTTTCGCCTTTATGATCACCGCACCGCTGGTGATGCCGGATGTCATTACCGGTTTGTCGCTGCTGCTGCTGTTTGTGGCTTTGGCGCACGCCATCGGCTGGCCAGCGGATCGCGGTATGTTGACCATCTGGCTGGCGCACGTCACATTCTGTACAGCGTACGTGGCGGTAGTGATTTCCTCGCGTTTACGCGAACTGGATCACTCCATTGAGGAAGCGGCGATGGATCTTGGTGCCACGCCGCTGAAGGTTTTTTTCGTCATCACGCTGCCGATGATTATGCCGGCGGTGATCTCAGGGTGGTTACTGGCCTTTACGCTGTCGCTCGATGACCTGGTCATTGCCAGTTTTGTCTCTGGTCCTGGTGCCACAACGTTACCCATGCTGGTGTTCTCCAGCGTACGTATGGGGGTCAATCCGGAGATCAACGCGCTGGCGACGTTGATACTTGGCGTGGTAGGAATTATCGGATTTATCGCGTGGTATCTGATGGCGCGAACAGAAAAACAACGGATTCGCGATATCCAACGTGCAAGACGCGGCTGAAAAAACTAAAATCTGCCAACCTGTCTATACGGCGCAGCTGCGGTGGCTGCGCCGTTTTCATGGAAGACGACGCGTTGGGATTTTTTAAGAAATCATCCACATCACATGCCCGTTTAAACGTCCCTACTTTAGTGCAGGTGGCGGCGCTGGCTATTATCATGATCCGCTGTCTCGATCTGTTGATGATTTTTAATACGCTCGGGTTTCGCGGAACCAGCGAGTTTATTCATCGCAGCGTCCAGACCTGGAATTTGACGCTGGTGTTTCTGGGTAGCCTGGTGCTGCTGTTTATCGAAATTTACTGCGCATTTTCGCTGGTTAAAGGTCGGAACTGGGCACGCTGGGTCTATCTACTGACCCAGATTATCGCCAGCGTCTATCTGTGGGCGGCCTCATTGGGCTATGGATATCCGGAACTGTTCAGTATTGCGGGAGAGTCCAGACGTGAAATCCTGCATACGCTGGTGATGCAAAAATTGCCGGATATGCTGGTGTTGCTACTGCTGTTTGTTCCTGCGTCCAGCAGGCGGTTCTTCCGCTTGCAATAACGTGTATAATCTTCGCCCCCTGTTAATTTGTAGGTTTTTGTATGCAGTGCGCACTTTATGAGGCCGAACGCTGCCGCTCTTGTCAGTGGATAACGCAGCCTGTCGCCGATCAACTCTTCGCCAAAACAGCCGATCTGCAGAATCTGCTGGCCGATTATCCGGTCGGAGAATGGTGCGCGCCGGTCAGCGGCCCGGAGAGCGCTTTTCGTAATAAAGCCAAAATGGTGGTCAGCGGCAGCGTGGAAAAACCGCTGCTGGGGATGCTGCATCGTGACGGTACGCCGGAGGATTTGTGCGAGTGTCCGCTCTATCCTGAGTCTTTTGCGCCGGTGTTTGCCGCACTTAAACCGTTTATCGCCCGTGCGGGGTTGACGCCCTATAACGTGGCGCGCAAACGCGGGGAGCTGAAATATCTGCTGTTAACGGAAAGCCGGTTTGATGGCGGTATGATGCTGCGTTTTGTTCTGCGCTCCGATGCGAAACTAGCACAACTGCGTACGGCGCTGCCATGGTTACAGGCCCAGCTTCCGCAGTTAAAAGTGATCACCGCCAATATTCAACCTGTGCATATGGCGATTATGGAAGGGGAGAGCGAAATCTTCCTGACGGAACGACAGGCGCTGGCTGAACGCTTTAACGATGTGCCATTGTGGATACGCCCACAGAGCTTCTTCCAGACCAATCCTGTGGTGGCTGGGCATTTATATGCCACGGCGCGCGACTGGGTGCGACAGCTTCCGGTTAATCACATGTGGGATCTGTTTTGCGGCGTCGGGGGTTTTGGTTTGCACTGCGCCACGCCGCAGATGAAACTGACGGGTATTGAAATTGCGCCAGAGGCCATTACCTGCGCGAAACAGTCGGCGCAGGAGCTTGGGTTGCAGAATCTGCATTTTCAGGCGCTGGATTCAACCCAGTTTGCTACCGCACAGGGAGAAGTGCCGGACCTGGTGCTGGTGAATCCGCCTCGTCGGGGGATTGGGAAGCCGCTGTGCGATTTTCTTTCCCGCATGGCGCCGCGTTTTATCGTTTACTCCAGCTGTAATGCACAAACCATGGCGAAGGATATCCGCGAGTTGCCTGGGTATCGCATTGAACGCGTCCAACTTTTTGATATGTTCCCACATACCGCGCATTACGAAGTGTTAACTCTGCTCAGCCGACAATAACCGACATGCCTGATGGCGCTACGCTTATCAGGCAAATGCAACATGCGAAAAAAAAGCCCGTACTTGCGTACGAGCTCTTTCTCGAATATGGCGGTGAGGGGGGGATTCGAACCCCCGATACGTTGCCGTATACACACTTTCCAGGCGTGCTCCTTCAGCCACTCGGACACCTCACCATATTGTATTGCTGCCTGACCGCTTGGGGGGCAACGGGGCGCTACTATAGGGAGTTGCGCTAAAACGGTCAAGCAGAATTTACGTGTTAACTCTCGTTTGGTTACGCAATGTACATATTCCTCCGCCCGGACAGGCGCGGAGAATATGATTAGCGCTGCGAGTCCAGTTTTTCGCCGTTGGTCACGACTTCCTGGGCCTTGCTATAGCTCTCAATCAGCAACTGATAAGCCGGGAAGATTTTGGTATACACTTCCGCCCATTCAGCGGCGTCTTCACGGTTCCATGTCCCCTGAATTTCAGAAGCGACGGCGGCGGTATCCATCGGTATCACGCCAGCCTGAACAACACGTGCCAGGGTGATTTCCTGCGCCATTTTGCTGTAAGTACCGGAAGCGTCGATCACTGCGAAGACCTTGTAGCCCTCCGCAACCGCGCTGATGGCCGGGAAAGCCATGCACACGCTGGTGATCGTACCGGCAATAATCAGCGTCTTACGACCCGTTGCTTTGACCGCTTTCACGAAGTCTTCGTTATCCCAGGCGTTGATTTCGCCTTTACGTGCTACGTATTGGGCATGTGGCGCATTGGCATGGATCTCTGGGATCAACGGGCCGTTAGGCCCCTGCGGTACCGACGCCGTGGTAATTACCGGCATCTTCGCCAGGGTTGCGATTTTAGCCAGCGCGGCGGCACGCGCACGCAGTTCCGGCATTGGCATATCGCCGACGGTCTGGAACAGCCCACTCTGATGATCGATAAGCAGCATGACGGAATCATTCACATCGATGACCGGACGTGAACCATTAAAGTTTGCAGGACTGGACATATTCTTCTCCTTCGATTCAGATTTGGCCAAAGCGGCCGGAGTTAAAATCGCGGACGGCTTCAGCGATTTCTTGTTTCGTATTCATCACAAACGGACCGTAACCTACAATCGGCTCGTTCAATGGTTCGCCAGACAGCAGCAGCACGCTGGCGTCGCTGGTGGCTTCAATGTGTAGCGTTTTTCCCTGCTGGCTTAGCACTACCAGTTGTGCTTCGCTGGCAGGCGTGGTGCCGTTTACGGTGATATTCCCTTTTAATACCACCAGAGCGGTGCTCCACCCTTCAGACTGGGACAACGTCAGCGGATGATTACGTTGCAGGCGCATATCCCAGACGTTCAGCGGTGAAAAGGTGTGTGCCGGGCCTTTCGTATCCTGATAGCTGCCCGCAATCACGCGAACGCTGCCTGCATCATCGGGCAAGGCGACGGTGGGAATAACATCGCTGCTGATGCCCTGATAACCCGGTACGGCCATTTTGTCTTTTGCCGGCAGATTGACCCACAGTTGCACCATTTCCAGTTCACCACCCTGACGGGTAAATTCCGGGGAGTGAAACTCTTCGTGTAATATTCCTGCACCAGCGGTCATCCACTGCACATCGCCAGGGCCGATAATGCCGCCGCGACCGGTTGAATCACGGTGTTCAACTTCGCCGCTGTAAACGATAGTCACCGTCTCAAAACCGCGGTGAGGGTGTTCACCTACGCCGCGTTTTTCGTTACCCGGCGTGAACGTATGCGGACCCGCGTAATCAAGCAGCAGGAACGGGCTTAATTGCTCAGCATGAGACTGGTAAGAGAACATCGAGCGAACCGGAAATCCATCGCCAACCCAGTGTGGGCGAGGTGCGGTGTAGACGCCTGTTACTTGTTTCATATGTGTCTCCTCAGTGGCGTTGTTTTGATGTGAATAAGCTTATATTCATGACAGCGAGCTGGGTAGTAGCTAAAATAGCTCTCACTGTCTCAAAAATAGGACAATGAAATGACAAGGCCGGATCTCAATGATTTTGCATGGTTTGTGCATGTTGTAGAGGAAGGGGGATTCGCGGCGGCGGGTCGGGCGCTTGATGAACCAAAATCAAAACTGAGCCGACGAATAGCGCAACTCGAAGAGAGGCTGGGGGTACGACTGATTCAGCGAACCACCCGGCAATTTAACGTGACTGAAGTCGGGCAAACCTTTTACGAACACTGTAAGGCGATGCTGGTGGAGGCGCAGGCGGCGCAGGATGCCATTGCCGCGTTACAGGTTGAACCGCGTGGCGTTGTGAAGCTGACTTGTCCTGTTACGTTGCTGCATGTGCATATCGGGCCAATGCTTGCCCGTTTTATGGCACGTTATCCTGACGTATCAGTACAACTGGAGGCCACTAACCGTCGTGTTGACGTCGTTGGAGAAGGTCTGGATGTGGCGATTCGCGTCAGACCTCGGCCATTTGAGGATAGCGACCTGGTGATGCGCGTCCTGGCGGACAGAGGACATCGCTTGTATGCCAGCCCGCAGTTAATTGAGCAGATGGGGGCGCTACACTCTCCGGCAGAGCTGACCCGTTGGCCAGGTTTGAGTCTGGCCTCTGGTAAACATGTGCATCGTTGGGAGTTATTCGGCCCGCAGGGCGCGCGGGCGGAGGTGCATTTCACGCCGCGTATGATCACCACCGATATGCTGGCGTTACGCGAAGCCGCAGTCGCCGGCGTAGGTGTTGTTCAACTTCCACAGTTGATGGTAAAAGATCAATTAGCTGCGGGTGAGTTGGTGGCGTTGCTCGACGGTTGGGAACCTAAGCGAGAAATTATTCACGCAGTCTTTCCATCACGCAGGGGATTATTACCGTCAGTGCGCGCATTAGTGGATTTCTTAACGGAAGAATATGCGCGGATGATTGAGGATTAAATACCAGGCTTCAGCCCACAAAAAAGGCCGGTTAAACCGACCTTTTATTATCTGGACGCCATTCGGGCGTTAAAAACAATCAGCGACTACGGAAGACAATGCGGCCTTTGCTCAGGTCGTACGGGGTCAGCTCAACAGTCACTTTGTCGCCCGTCAGGATGCGGATATAGTTTTTACGCATTTTACCGGAGATGTGTGCAGTAACCACGTGACCGTTTTCTAACTCTACGCGGAACATGGTATTAGGTAACGTATCGAGAACGGTACCCTGCATTTCAATATTGTCTTCTTTGGCCATCTAATCCTCTGGGGTATCACTACCGTAATTTGAACCGGCAAGATAATGCCGAAGTTCTTTTAATAAGTAAAGATTTGTGCGTTTAAAACACAGCAAATCGGGTTTGGCGCATTACTCTATCCACACACGGCAAAGCCGCACTTAAAGCGCAACGTGTAAGGGAACGAGGAGATAAACGATAGGCGTTGCCTGACGCGAACTGTTCCTTAACGGCGGCGGGGTAATGGGCTAAACCAACTCTGCGCGACAATTATAACACCCCGACAAAAAATGTGCCGAAAACATTCACTCCTGAGGTGAAAATAACATCCTGGGAATCCAGAAATGGCTCGGTAGCCGCTGCTGGCGCAGTCTGCTCAGGTGCTCAAGGTACTCCCGACGCGGTGTTTCGACGGCGCCCAGCGAGGCTGTGTGGCTATTTAATACCTGGCAGTCGATTAATTTTCCGCCCTGACGGATAAATTCAGCGCAAAAAACAAGCAGTGCGGTTTTCGACGCATTTTCCTGACGGCTGAACATCGATTCGCCACAAAACAGCGTACCTTGCGCCACGCCATACATACCGCCCACTAATTCATTTTGTCGCCACACCTCAATTGAGTGGGCATGCCCCAGTTCGTGCAGGCGATGGTAAGCATCCACCACATCATGCGTTATCCAGGTGCCTTCTTCCCGGTCATTCGCGCAGCCTTCAATCACCTGACCAAACGCGTAATTGAGCGTCACGCGATAAGGCGAATTTTTATGAAAGCGTTTCATGCTGCGGCTGAGGTGAAATTTCTCGGGCCAAAGAATGGCGCGCGGATCGGGCGACCACCAAAGGATGGGGTCGCCAGGTGAAAACCATGGGAAAATACCGCGCTGATAGGCCATCAGCAGGCGGGCAGGGCTGAGATCGCCGCCAAGCGCCAATAAACCGTTAGGCTCGCGTAAAGCGCCTTCCGGTGACGGGAAGGCTATGGAATGGCGGGACAGTTGCACCAGGCGCATGACAGCGAAACTCCACTACGCGAGTTTGATCGTTCAATAATAGCTTACAGACGTTGCTTAAACTGGTAATAACGCCCCTGCCTGGCTAACAGATCTGCGTGATTACCTTGCTCAATAATTTGTCCGTTGTCCATTACTATTATTTGATCAAAACGTGACAGCCCACGCAGACGATGTGTAACCATTAATACGGTTTTGTTGCGCATGACATCGCTAATTAATTCAAGCATTTGACTTTCCGTTGTGGCATCCAACCCTTCGGTGGGTTCATCCAGCAGCATCAGCGGAGCATCGTGCAATAAGGCGCGGGCGATAGCCAGACGACGGAGCTCGCCGCCAGAAAGCTGACGACCGCCTTCGCCAAGCCAGGCGTTGAGTCCATCATCCTCAAGCAGTTTGTCCAGACCGACGCGGCACAACATCGCGGTTAAGGCGTCATCGCCGGCGTGCGGTGCCGCCAGCAACAGGTTATCGCGAAGCGTAGCGCTGAACAGATGCACGCGCTGTGGCACGACGCTGATACTCTGGCGCAATGTGGCTTCACTAAGGGTCGCAATCGGCTGTTCGTTAATCAGGAGCTCGCCACTCTGCGGATCCCATGCGCGGGTTAGCAATTGCAATAATGTTGACTTACCACAGCCGGTGCGACCGAGAATCGCAATGTGTTCACCGGGGTTGGCCTGCAGGGAAAGTGTATCGAGCGCCTTTTGCGCCTGTCCTGGATAGCTGAATGATACATCGCGTAGCGTAAGGGTTACCTGCTCTGAAACCGAGGAACCCGCATCCGGGAAGGTCACTTCTGGCTGCTGTTCGGTCAGTTCGGTGATGCGCAGCGCAGAGGCAATAACCTGGCCGAGATGTTGAAATGCGCCGGTGACAGGCGCTAACGCTTCGAACGCGGCTAGTGCACAGAAGACAAACAGCGCGATCAGTGCGCCTGGCTGGGTGTTACCGCCCACGCCGCCTGAGGCCATCCATAGCATCATAATCACTGCCAGCGCGCCGACTAACAGCATGACCGCCTGCGACAACGCCGTTAATTCAGACTGGCGTCTCTGGGCTTCGTGCCACTGCAGCTCGGTGGCTTCCATTTGAGCGCGGTAGCGTTCACTGGCGCCAAAAATGGTCAATTCAGCCTGGCCCTGTAGCCAGGAGGTTAACTGCTGACGATATTGCCCACGCAGATGCGTCAGACTTTGTCCGGTGCTTTTGCCTGCCTGATAAAAGAGTGGGGGCAGAATAAATAAGGTCAGCAGCATAATACCGCCGAGGGTGATAGCCAGCGTGAAATCGAGAACGCTTAGCCCCAGCGTGACCACCATGATGACGACAAAAGCCCCCACCAGCGGGGAGATCACGCGCAAGTACAGATGATCGAGCGTGTCGACATCAGCCACCACGCGGTTAAGTAATTCACCCTGTCCATAACGGGACAGGCCCGCAGGAGAGAGCGGCAGTAGTTTGCTGAAGGTATAAATACGCAAATGCTGCAGCACACGGAACGTTGCGTCATGGCTGACCAGTCGTTCGAAATAACGCCCCGCGGTGCGGGTGATCGCTGCGCCGCGTACGCCTGCGGCAGGGAGCATATAGTTAAAGCTGTAAATCCCGGTGACGCCAACCACCGCAGAAGCCGACAGGAACCCCCCTGAAAGCGTCAGCAAACCAATACTTGCCAGCAGCGTGACGATCGCCAGAACGATCCCCAGCGTTAACATCCATTTGTGACGTTTATACAGCGTCAGATAAGGTAGCAAAGCGCGCATTTAGATGTCCTCCTGACGATGAGCCAGTAATGTCGCAAAAGCCCCGTTGGCTGAGCTAAGTTCGGTCCAGGTACCTTGTTCAACGATCTGTCCGTCCTGCATCACCCAGATAGCGTCCCAGTCGGCAAGATCTTCTAACTGGTGCGTCACCATCAGCGTGGTCTGGCGGCGAGATGCCGCGTTCAACGCCTGCATCACGCGTTGTTCGCTGTGCGCATCAAGGCTGGCGGCGGGTTCGTCCAGCAGCAGTAACTGACAGGGATTGAGTAAGGCGCGAGCGACGGCAACGCGCTGCGCTTGCCCGACGGAAAGTCGGGCCGCCTGATCGCCGACTGGCGTATCCACGCCCTGCGGCAGCAGCGGTAAAAACTCGCTGACCCAGGCGCTGTCGAGTGCGGCTTGTAGCTGTTCTTCGCTGGCATCGGGGCGAGCCAGCAGAACGTTTTCGCGTAACGTGGCGGCAGGAAGCTGCGGATTTTGCCCGACCCATGACAGCTGTTTACGCCAGGAATCAGGTGACAGGTCGCGAAGTTCAAAGCCGTTAATGCGCAGCGATCCCCGATAAGAGAGGAAACCGGACAGGACATTAAGCAGCGAACTTTTACCGGAACCGCTACGTCCAACCAGCACCGCGCGTTGACCGGCTGCCAGGGTAAAGTTGAGCGGGCCGGCCAGCACTTTACCTTCCGGCGAAGTGATAATCAGATCGTGTGCCTCAAGTGAAACGGCGTCTTTCGTCGCCAGCTCAATGTCGCCACGCTCTGGATGAGCCAGCGGGGTTTCCATGAAGTTTTTCAGACTATCAGCTGCACCCACGGCTTGCGCTTTGGCGTGATAAAACGTGCCCAGATCGCGCAGGGGCTGGAAAAACTCCGGCGCCAGAATGAGCGCGAGGAAGCCTGCTGCCAGCGTGACGCCTGTCCCGTAGTGGCCGAAATCGAGTTCTCCGAGGTAGGAAAAACCGAAGTAAACCGCCACCAGCGCAATAGACAGAGAGGTAAAGAACTCAAGGACACCGGATGACAGGAACGCCAGGCGCAGGACTTCCATGGTGCGCTGGCGGAAATCTTGCGACGCAGCGCGGATGCTTTCCGTTTCGGCTTCACCGCGACCAAATATTCTTAGCGTTTCCATGCCCCGCAGACGATCGAGGAAATGACCGCTGAGGCGGGCAAGAGCCTGAAAATTGCGGCGGTTAGCATCGGCAGCGCCCATACCGACCATTGCCATAAATAACGGGATCAGCGGGGCTGTTCCGAGCAGAATAAGGGCGGCTACCCAGTTTGACGGGAATACCGCCGCCACAATCAATAATGGGACGCATACGGCCAGCGCCATTTGCGGCAGATAACGTGCATAGTAATCATGCATATCGTCAATCTGTTCCAGGATCAGCGTGGCCCAGCTCCCGGCCGGTTTGCCCTGTATCCAGGCCGGACCAGCCTGTTGCAGACGGTCAAGCACCTGGCGGCGAATTTCGAAGCGAATATGTTGCCCTGCGTGAAACCCGACCCGTTCGCGTAACCAGACGACCCATGCCCGCAGGATGAAAATCAATACCAGCACGATGAACGGAAGCAGCAGCGCCTCTCGGGGAATATTGGCCATGATCATATGGTCCAGAATGCGGGCCATGAGCCAGGCCTGAGCGACGATTAACAGACCACTCACGAACCCCAACAGGCGTGAAATGTTCAGCCATCGTTGGGAAATTACACTTTGCTGTTTTAACCAGCGGGTCAGCTCTTTTTGACGGGTTTTATTCATTGCACGCTTAGCAGGTGAGTTATTGGAATTTTTGGGCAGGGCAATGTTACAACGAGGCAAAAATAAAGGCGACTTATAGTCGCCTTTTTTACTTTTGTTACTGATTTGTAAAACTTATTTGCAAGCGTCCGCCAGACCGTCGAGATAACGTTCTGCATCGAGTGCGGCCATACAGCCCGTGCCCGCAGAGGTGATCGCCTGGCGATAAATATGATCCATCACGTCACCGGCTGCGAAGACCCCCGGAATGCTGGTTTGTGTGGCATTACCGTGAATACCGGACTGAACTTTGATGTAGCCGTTTTCCAGTTCAAGCTGACCGTCGAAAATGGCGGTATTCGGGCTGTGACCGATAGCGACAAACAATCCGGCAACGTCAAGTGACTCCACATTGTCAGTGTTTTGCGTATCGCGCAGGCGCAGCCCGGTTACGCCCATTTGATCGCCGGTTACTTCTTCCAGCGTGCGGTGGGTGTGCAGCACGATGTTGCCGTTTTCAACTTTATCCATCAAACGCTTGATGAGAATTTTCTCAGCGCGGAAACTGTCGCGACGGTGAATCAAATGCACTTCAGATGCGATATTCGCCAGATACAGCGCTTCTTCAACCGCAGTGTTGCCACCGCCAATCACCGCAACTTTTTGGTTACGGTAGAAGAAACCGTCGCAGGTTGCGCAGGCGGAAACGCCGCGACCTTTGAATGCTTCTTCTGAAGGCAGGCCCAGGTAACGTGCTGATGCGCCGGTAGCGATGATCAGTGCGTCACAGGTGTACTCTCCGCTATCGCCGGTCAGACGGAAAGGGCGGTTTTGCAGATCAACTTTGCTGATGTGATCAAAAATGATTTCTGTATCAAATTTGGTCGCATGTTCGTGCATACGCTCCATCAGCAGCGGGCCAGTGAGATCGTGCGGATCGCCAGGCCAGTTTTCCACTTCTGTTGTTGTGGTCAGTTGACCACCTTTTTCCATACCGGTAATCAGTACTGGTTGCAGGTTAGCGCGTGCAGCGTAGACCGCAGCGGTATATCCCGCAGGGCCTGAGCCCAGAATAAGAAGTTTACTGTGTTTGGTTGCGCCCATGAGATCCCCATAGTTGTTGGCAGGCAATGAGCAGGATTGTAGGGAATTTACAGGCGTAAAAAAAGAGTATGGCGATTTTGTTAACAATATGTGTAATAGCAGAAACCGATGAGCGGGGGAATAAGTCGTAATACTATAACGATTTCTACTAAAAATCGGTCAGTTATAAGGTGATAAAATGACGATTTTCCATCACTGCGAATGAATAACTGGCATGTTGTACTAAAAATCGATGTTTTGCTTTGACAATCACCTGCTGTTTTGCGAAAACAGTCAAGGAAGAAAAAAAATGTGTCATGTATGTGCTGCATAATCATGCATGTAGATACCATGTTTACCGTGTTAGCGAAATCTACGCATGGTGTGGACAGATGCCATTCGTGATGTCGATAGCCGCCGACAGGCAACGGTCTTCTCACCATAAGCCCAGGCATTACAAACCGAAAATCCCTCTGGGTTGCGGTTTATTTTGATGGGTAGCGACTCTGAACAGTGATGTTGGTAGAGTCAGGCAGGAGTAGGGAAGGAATACAGAGAGACAATAATAATGGTAGATAGTAAGAAGCGCCCTGGCAAAGATCTCGACCGTATCGATCGTAACATTCTTAATGAGCTGCAAAAGGATGGGCGTATTTCTAACGTCGAGCTTTCTAAACGTGTGGGACTTTCACCAGCGCCCTGCCTTGAGCGTGTGCGTCGGTTGGAAAGACAGGGTTTTATTCAGGGCTATACAGCGCTGTTAAACCCGCATTATCTGGATGCATCACTTCTGGTTTTTGTTGAGATTACTCTGAATCGTGGCGCCCCGGATGTGTTTGAGCAATTTAACTCTGCAGTACAAAAACTTGAAGAAATTCAAGAGTGTCATTTGGTTTCCGGTGATTTCGACTATTTGTTGAAAACACGCGTACCGGATATGTCGGCGTACCGTAAGCTGTTGGGGGAAACCCTGCTGCGTCTGCCTGGCGTGAATGACACACGTACTTATGTCGTAATGGAAGAAGTCAAACAGAGCAATCGTCTGGTAATTAAGACGCGCTAACACGGAACAGGTGCAAAATCGACGCAGTTTGATTACACTCCTGTTAATCCATACAGCAACAGTGCCGGGGCAACCCGGTGCTGTTGTCCGTTTTAGCATCGGGCAGGAAAAGCCTGAAACCTGGAGAGCCGTTTTTGAGCCAGGAATACACTGAAGACAAAGACGTCACATTGACGAAGTTAAGCAGCGGGCGCCGACTCCTGGAAGCGCTACTGATCCTTATTGCCCTTTTTGCCGTCTGGTTGATGGCTGCCTTACTCAGCTTTAACCCTTCGGATCCCAGTTGGTCGCAAACCGCGTGGCACGAACCTATCCATAATCTGGGGGGAATACCCGGAGCATGGCTGGCAGACACACTGTTCTTTATTTTTGGCGTCATGGCCTACACCATTCCCGTCATCATTGTCGGCGGCTGCTGGTTTGCATGGCGACACCAGGCCAGCGACGAATACGTCGATTATTTTGCCGTTTCGCTGCGTATTATTGGCGTTCTGGCGCTGATCCTTACCTCCTGCGGGCTTGCCGCAATCAATGCCGATGACATTTGGTATTTCGCCTCTGGCGGCGTGATCGGCAGCCTGCTCAGCACCACGTTGCAACCATTACTGCACAGTAGCGGCGGTACGCTGACGCTATTGTGCATTTGGGCTGCGGGATTAACGCTGTTTACCGGCTGGTCATGGGTGAGCATTGCGGAAAAACTGGGTGGCTGGTTACTCAATATCCTGACGTTTGCCAGCAACCGTACCCGCCGCGACGATACCTGGGTCGATGACGAAGAATATGAAGATGAAGATGAGTCTTTCGACGCCGCTGATGGCAAACCTGATGAATCGCGTCGGGCGCGTATTCTGCGCGGTGCGTTAGCACGCCGTAAGCGTCTGGCGGAGAAATTTACCAACCCGCTTGGCCGTCATACTGATGCCGCGCTATTTTCCGGCAAACGCATGGATGATGAAGACGAAATTGAATACAGCGCTCGTGGCGTGGTTGCCGATCCTAACGATGTGCTGTTCTCCGGTAATCGTGCGACGCTGCCTGAATATGATGAACTTGACCCACTGCTGAATGGCCATTCGGTGACAGAGCCAGTTGCCGTCGCAGCGGCAGCGACAACGGCAGCTCAGGCCTGGAGCGCACCGGTTGATCCGCTGCTGCAAACATCGCCAGTGACCAATACGGTTATGGAACAACCGGCCCCAGCCGTAGCCTGGCAAGCCGTGCCTGGTCCGCAAACCGGTGATGCGGTGATTGCGCCAGCGCCTGAGGGTTATCCTCAGCCAGCTCACTACGCACAGCCACCGGTGCAGCAGCAGTATGAACCATGGCAGCAGCCGGTTGTGGAAGAAAGCCCGCAGCCGCAGGAATTTACCGCGGAGCACAACTGGCAGCCGGAACCTGCATATCAGCCGGATCCCGTGCAGCCGCCTGTTTATCAGCCGGAATCAACCTTTCAACAAAACGCCGCGTTCCAGCAGCCTGCGGTTGAACAACCGCCTGTAGTGGAACCTGAGCCGGTAGTTGAAGAGGTTAAACCGACTCGTCCGCCACTCTACTATTTTGAAGAAGTTGAAGAGAAACGTGCACGTGAGCGCGAGCAACTGGCTGCCTGGTATCAGCCGATTCCAGAGCCTGCTCAGGAGCCTGAACGTGTTAAGCCGTCTATGCCGACGGCAGCATCCATACCGCCCGTTGAGTCAGTAGCTGCCGTTGCGCCGCTGGCCGCCGGGGTGAAAAACGCCGCTTTAGGGGCGGGTGCGGCTGCCGCAGCACCTGTCTTTAGTCTTGCGGGTAGCGGTGCGCCGCGTCCACAGGTGAAAGAGGGGATTGGTCCGCAGTTACCGCGTCCGAATCGTGTGCGCGTGCCTACTCGTCGGGAGCTGGCGTCGTATGGCATAAAACTGCCGTCACAACGTATGGCTGAAGAGAAAGCGCGCGAAGAGCATCTTGATACAGATGCGTACAGTGACGAAGAAATTGACGCAATGCAGCAAGATGAGCTGGCGCGTCAGTTCGCCCAGTCGCAGCAGCACCGCTATGGCGACGAGTATCAGGATGATGCCAGTCAGACTGATGATGATTCAGCCGCAGAAGCG
The DNA here is from genome assembly GCF_030334745.1 of Citrobacter sp. Cb080. Lineage (NCBI taxonomy): Bacteria > Pseudomonadati > Pseudomonadota > Gammaproteobacteria > Enterobacterales > Enterobacteriaceae > Citrobacter > Citrobacter sp. Cb080. Next base: position 310,490 of record NZ_JAOWDG010000069.1, read on the forward strand.
GAACTGGCTCGCCAGTTTGCCTCTTCCCAGCAGCAGCGCTATTCCGGTGAACAGCCTGCCGGGGCGAATCCGTTCTCGCTTGATGACTTTGAATTTTCGCCAATGAAAACGCTGGTGGATGATGGTCCGCATGAGCCGCTATTTACTCCAGGCGTAATGCCGGAGTCTGCACCGCAGTACCAGCAGCCTGTCGCACCGCAGCAGCATTACCAGCAGCCAGCGCAGCCAGTCGCACCTCAGCAGCATTACCAGCAGCCAGCGCAGCCTGTCGCACCACAACAGCATTACCAGCAACCGGCGCAGCCTGTCGCACCACAGCAGCATTATCAGCAGCCAGCGCAGCCAGTCGCACCGCAGCAGCATTATCAGCAGCCGGCGCAGCCTGTTACAGCGCCGCCGCAGGATAGCCTGATCCATCCGCTCCTGATGCGTAATGGCGACAGTCGTCCGGCGCACCGTCCAAGTACGCCGCTGCCATCGTTGGATCTGCTCACGCCGCCGCCGAGTGAGGTTGAGCCGATAGATACTTTCGCTCTGGAGCAAATGGCTCGTCTGGTGGAGGCTCGTCTGGCGGACTTCCGCATTAAAGCCGATGTGGTGAACTACTCACCTGGTCCGGTTATTACCCGCTTTGAGCTTAATCTTGCTCCTGGAGTTAAAGCGGCGCGTATTTCCAACCTGTCGCGAGATCTGGCGCGTTCATTGTCGACCGCAGCGGTACGCGTGGTCGAGGTAATTCCGGGCAAACCGTATGTCGGGCTGGAGTTACCCAACAAAAAACGTCAAACCGTTTATCTGCGCGAAGTGTTGGATAACGCCAAATTCCGTGATAACTCATCTCCGCTGACCGTGGTACTGGGTAAAGATATTGCGGGCGAACCGGTGGTTGCCGATCTGGCGAAAATGCCGCACCTGCTGGTGGCAGGGACAACCGGTTCCGGTAAGTCGGTTGGGGTGAACGCCATGATCCTCAGCATGTTATACAAGGCGCAGCCGGAAGACGTTCGCTTTATCATGATTGACCCGAAAATGCTGGAACTGTCGGTTTATGAAGGCATTCCGCATTTGCTGACTGAAGTTGTGACCGACATGAAAGATGCTGCCAACGCCCTGCGCTGGAGCGTCAATGAAATGGAACGTCGCTACAAGCTGATGTCGGCGCTTGGCGTGCGTAACCTTGCCGGTTATAACGAAAAAATTGCTGAAGCCGCCCGTATGGGACGTCCGATTCCGGACCCGTACTGGAAGCCGGGCGACAGTATGGATGTTCAGCATCCGGTGCTGGAAAAACTGCCGTATATTGTTGTGCTGGTGGATGAATTCGCCGACCTGATGATGACCGTGGGTAAAAAGGTGGAAGAACTGATTGCTCGTCTGGCGCAAAAAGCGCGTGCGGCGGGGATCCACCTGGTGCTGGCGACCCAGCGACCGTCGGTTGACGTTATCACTGGTCTGATTAAAGCGAACATCCCAACGCGTATCGCCTTTACCGTGTCCAGTAAAATTGACTCGCGTACCATCCTTGACCAGGGCGGAGCGGAATCGCTGTTGGGTATGGGTGACATGCTTTATTCCGCACCAAACTCAACGATCCCTGTGCGTGTACACGGCGCCTTTGTACGTGATGAAGAAGTTCACGCTGTGGTTCAGGACTGGAAAGCGCGCGGTCGTCCACAATACGTTGACGGCATAACGTCTGACAGCGAAAGCGAAGGCGGCGGTGGCGGCTTTGATGGTGGCGAAGAGTTGGATCCGCTGTTCGATCAGGCGGTAAACTTTGTTACCCAGAAACGCAAAGCCTCAATCTCTGGCGTCCAGCGTCAGTTCTGTATCGGTTACAACCGAGCGGCGCGCATCATCGAACAGATGGAAGCGCAGGGAATTGTCAGCGAGCAAGGGCATAATGGTAATCGTGAAGTGCTGGCTCCACCGCCCTTCGAATGATTGCAAAGTTAAGTAATTCAGTATTTTCTACTTTCCTCATGCTGATTTTTGGCCTGAAATGGATAGCAGAGGGATCTCCCCGTTGGGAGTGACGTATTTTGAGGAATAACAATGAAAAGAATCGCAATCACCTGTGCATTATTGTCGAGCTTTGTGGTGAGCAGCGTCTGGGCAGATGCTGCCAGCGACCTGAAAAGCCGCCTGGATAAAGTCAGTAGCTTCCATGCCAGCTTTACTCAGAAGGTCACGGACGGTAGCGGTGCGGCGGTGCAGGAAGGTCAGGGTGACTTATGGGTTAAACGTCCCAATCTGTTTAACTGGCATATGACGCAGCCTGACGAGAGCATCCTGGTTTCCGATGGTAAAACGCTGTGGTTCTTTAACCCGTTTGTTGAGCAGGCGACTGCGACATGGCTGAAAGATGCCACGGGCAACACACCGTTCATGCTGATTGCGCGTAACCAGGCCAGCGACTGGCAGCAGTACAATATTAAGCAAAATGGCGATGATTTCGTGCTGACGCCAAAAACCAGCAGCGGTAACCTTAAGCAGTTTACTATCAATGTTGGGCGTGACGGGACGATCCACCAGTTCAGCGCCATTGAACAAGACGATCAGCGCAGCAGCTATCAGCTGAAATCTCAGCAGAATGGTGCGATTGAACCCTCTAAATTCACCTTTACCCCGCCGCAAGGTGTAACGGTTGACGATCAACGTAAGTAGAGGCGTGTGAGTGAGCAATATGTCGCTCGACTTTTCTGATAATACTTTTCAGCCGCTGGCCGCGCGTATGCGGCCAGAAAATTTAGCGCAGTATATCGGCCAGCAGCATCTGCTGGCTGCGGGCAAACCCTTGCCGCGCGCCATTGAGGCCGGGCATCTGCACTCCATGATTTTATGGGGACCGCCGGGGACCGGGAAAACGACGCTTGCCGAAGTTATTGCCCGTTACGCCAACGCCGATGTCGAACGAATTTCGGCAGTTACGTCTGGCGTGAAAGAAATTCGTGAAGCGATTGAGCGTGCGCGTCAGAACCGTAACGCGGGGCGACGCACGATCCTGTTCGTGGACGAAGTTCACCGTTTTAATAAAAGCCAACAGGATGCGTTTTTACCGCATATTGAAGACGGTACCATAACGTTTATTGGTGCTACCACTGAAAACCCCTCGTTTGAGCTCAATTCGGCGCTGTTGTCGCGTGCGCGCGTTTATCTACTGAAATCGTTAACTTCCGACGACATTGAACAGGTGCTGGACCAGGCGATGTCAGACAAAGTGCGTGGTTATGGCGGCCAGGATATTGTTCTGCCGCCAGAAACGCGTCGGGCTATTGCCGAACTGGTTAATGGTGACGCGCGGCGGGCGCTGAATACGCTGGAAATGATGGCCGATATGGCCGAAGTTGATGATTCCGGCAAGCGCGTATTGAAACCAGAATTGCTCACCGAAATTGCCGGTGAACGTAGTGCGCGTTTCGATAATAAAGGCGATCGTTTTTACGATCTCATCTCCGCATTACACAAGTCGGTACGTGGAAGCGCCCCAGATGCGGCGCTTTATTGGTATGCGCGAATTATTACCGCTGGTGGCGATCCGCTGTATGTTGCCCGTCGCTGTCTGGCGATTGCCTCAGAAGATGTCGGCAATGCCGATCCCCGCGCCATGCAGGTGGCGATTTCCGCATGGGACTGTTTTACCCGCGTGGGACCCGCGGAAGGCGAACGCGCGATTGCTCAGGCGATTGTTTATCTGGCCTGTGCGCCGAAGAGTAATGCGGTTTACACCGCCTTCAAAGCCGCGTTGTCTGATGCCCGCGAACGTCCTGATTACGACGTGCCGGTTCACCTGCGCAATGCGCCGACTAAGCTGATGAAAGAGATGGGCTACGGTCAGGAGTATCGTTATGCCCATGATGAGCCTAATGCCTATGCCGCCGGAGAAGAGTACTTCCCGCAGGAAATGGCACAAACGCGCTATTATCGCCCCACAAACAGAGGTCTTGAAGGCAAGATTGGCGAAAAGCTCGCCTGGCTCGCCGGACAGGATCAAAATAGCCCTATAAAACGCTACCGTTAGTGTTATCGTTGCGGTAATGTTGTCTCTGTATCCCTGTGACCGCAGGCTGTGGTCACTTTCTCCTATTTTAATTCGATAAGCACAGGATAAGCATGCTCGATCCCAATCTGCTGCGTAATGAGCCAGACGCAGTCGCAGAAAAACTGGCAAGCCGGGGCTTTAAGCTGGATGTAGATAAGCTGCGCGCTCTTGAAGAGCGTCGTAAAGTTCTGCAGGTACAAACTGAAAACCTGCAGGCAGAGCGTAACTCGCGATCGAAATCCATCGGCCAGGCAAAAGCGCGCGGGGAAGATATCGAGTCTTTACGTCTGGAAGTGAACAAACTGGGCGAAGAGCTGGATGCCGCGAAAGCTGAACTTGATACCTTACAGGCCGAGATCCGCGACATTGCGCTGACTATTCCTAACTTGCCAGCGGACGACGTTCCGGTGGGTAAAGATGAAAATGACAACGTCGAAGTCAGCCGCTGGGGTACTCCGCGTGAGTTTGATTTCGAAGTGCGCGATCACGTTACCTTGGGTGAAATGCACACGGGTCTTGATTTCGCCGCTGCGGTTAAGCTGACCGGCTCTCGTTTCGTGGTCATGAAAGGGCAGATTGCGCGTATGCACCGTGCGCTGTCTCAGTTCATGCTGGATCTGCATACTGAACAGCATGGCTATAGCGAAAACTACGTCCCGTATCTGGTTAACCATGACACGCTGTACGGTACAGGCCAACTGCCGAAATTCGCTGGCGATCTGTTCCATACCCGTCCGCTGGATGAAGAAGCTGACAGCAGCAACTATGCGCTGATCCCAACGGCAGAAGTTCCGCTGACCAACCTGGTGCGCGACGAGATCATCGATGAAGATGCGCTGCCGATCAAAATGACTGCGCATACGCCGTGCTTCCGTTCTGAAGCAGGTTCTTACGGTCGTGACACGCGTGGTCTGATCCGTATGCACCAGTTCGATAAAGTTGAGATGGTGCAGATTGTTCGCCCGGAAGATTCGATGGACGCGCTGGAAGAGATGACCGGCCATGCCGAGAAGGTCCTGCAACTACTGGGGCTGCCGTATCGCAAAATCATCCTGTGCACTGGCGACATGGGCTTCGGCGCATGCAAAACTTACGATCTGGAAGTGTGGATCCCGGCGCAGAACACCTATCGCGAAATCTCCTCTTGCTCCAACGTGTGGGATTTCCAGGCTCGTCGTATGCAGGCGCGTTGCCGCAGCAAATCCGACAAAAAGACTCGTTTAGTGCATACTCTGAACGGTTCCGGTCTGGCGGTTGGGCGTACGCTGGTTGCGGTAATGGAAAACTATCAGCAGGCTGATGGCCGCATTCAGGTTCCGGAAGTATTACGTCCGTACATGAATGGCCTGGAATTCATCGGTTAAGCTACCTTTCTCTGCTAAAAAAGCGCCTCAGGGCGCTTTTTTTATGCCCGCTTGACGTCGGACAATAACGACTACTCCCATAGGGGTAATACTGACTTCGAATGAAAGTCAGTATTTTTCTCTGTCTTTTAGCAAATTCAGTTTCTACCAGCCTGTATATCGATATTAACGTTATATAAAAAACTATACATCGAATATTTGTATTTTGTTTATTGTGAGCAGCAGAGTGAGCCACTATGAAAACTAAGATCCCCGATGCCGTGCTGGCAGCTGAGGTTACTCGCCGCGGTTTGGTGAAAACGACGGCGATAGGCGGACTGGCGGTGGCCAGTAGCGCGTTTACCCTGCCATTTACCCGTATTGCAAATGCTGCAGAAGCCCTTAATCCGACACCGATTAATGAGAAAGTGATCTGGAGCGCGTGTACGGTAAACTGCGGCAGCGCTGCCCGCTGCGTATGCATGTGGTCGACGGTGAAATAAAGTATGTCGAAACCGACAACACCGGCGATGACAACTATGACGGTCTGCACCAGGTACGCGCCTGTCTGCGTGGTCGATCCATGCGTCGCCGAGTCTATAATCCCGATCGTCTGAAATACCCGATGAAACGCGTTGGTAAGCGTGGCGAAGGACAATTTGAGCGCATCAGTTGGGATGAAGCCTACGACATCATTGCCAGCAATATGCAGCGTCTTATCAAAGACTACGGCAATGAGTCTATCTACCTGAACTACGGTACCGGTACGCTGGGTGGCACTATGACGCGCTCGTGGCCGCCAGGTAAAACGCTGGTGGCACGGTTGATGAACTGCTGCGGCGGCTATCTTAATCACTACGGTGACTACTCTTCAGCGCAAATCGCTGCCGGGTTGAACTATACCTACGGCGGCTGGGCTGACGGTAACAGCCCGTCCGACATTGAAAACAGCAAGCTGGTGGTTCTGTTCGGTAATAACCCTGGTGAAACCCGTATGAGCGGGGGTGGGGTAACCTATTACCTTGAACAGGCGCGACAGAAATCCAATGCTCGCATGATCATTATCGATCCCCGTTATACGGATACCGGTGCGGGGCGTGAAGATGAATGGATCCCGATCCGTCCTGGTACTGATGCGGCGCTGGTCAATGGTCTGGCGTATGTCCTGATCACCGAAAACATGGTTGACCAACCGTTCCTCGACAAATATTGCGTGGGTTACGACGAGAAAACCTTACCGGCCGACGCGCCGAAGAACGGTCACTATAAGGCGTATATTCTTGGGCAGGGTAAGGACGGCATTGCCAAGACCCCGGAGTGGGCGGCGCAGATTACCGGTATTCCCGCTGAACGTATCGTCAAACTGGCGCGTGAAATAGGTAGCGCTAAACCGGCATACATCAGCCAGGGGTGGGGGCCGCAGCGTCATGCTAACGGTGAAATAGCGACCCGCGCCATTTCTATGCTCGCTATTCTGACCGGTAACGTTGGGATCAACGGTGGCAACAGCGGGGCGCGTGAGGGCTCATACAGTTTGCCGTTTGAGCGTATGCCAACGCTGGAAAACCCTGTTGAAACCAGCATCTCGATGTTCATGTGGACGGACGCGATTGAGCGAGGCCCGGAGATGACGGCCCTGCGTGACGGCGTACGCGGCAAAGACAAGCTCGATGTTCCTATTAAGATGATCTGGAACTATGCCGGTAACTGTCTGATTAACCAACACTCTGATATTAACCGCACGCATGAAATCCTCCAGGACGAGAAGAAGTGCGAGATGATTGTCGTCATCGACTGTCATATGACTTCCTCGGCGAAATACGCAGACATTTTGCTGCCGGACTGCACCGCCTCCGAACAGATGGATTTTGCGCTGGATGCCTCATGCGGGAACATGTCCTATGTGATTTTCACCGATCAGGCGATCAAACCACGCTTCGAATGCAAGACTATCTACCAGATGACCAGCGAACTGGCGAAGCGCCTTGGCGTCGAGCAGCAGTTTACAGAAGGTCGTACTCAGGAAGAGTGGATGCGCCATCTGTATGAGCAGTCGCGCAAAGCGATTCCTGAACTGCCTACGTTTGAAGAATTCCGTCAGCAAGGGATCTTTAAACAGCGCGATCCGCAAGGACATCATGTGGCGTACAAGGCATTCCGTGAGGATCCTAAAGCCAATCCGCTGACCACGCCGTCAGGTAAGATCGAAATTTATTCGCAGCAGCTTGCCGAGATCGCGGCAACCTGGGAACTGCCGGAAGGTGATGTAATCGATCCGCTACCGATTTATACCCCAGGCTTTGAAAGCTTAAACGATCCGCTGGTGGAGAAATTCCCTTTGCAGCTGACCGGCTTCCACTATAAGTCTCGCGTTCACTCGACCTATGGCAACGTCGATGTCCTGAAAGCATCCTGCCGCCAGGAAATGTGGATCAACCCGATGGATGCGCAGCGACGCGGTATTAACAACGGCGACAAGGTACGTATTTTTAACGATCGTGGTGAAGTGCATATCGAGGCGAAAGTGACGCCACGTATGATGCCCGGCGTGGTGGCATTGGGCGAAGGGGCCTGGTATGACCCGGATGCAAAACGCGTGGATCAGGGCGGTTGTATTAACGTCCTGACGACCCAGCGTCCGTCTCCTCTCGCAAAGGGGAATCCGTCACACACGAACCTTGTTCAGGTTGAAAAAGCGTAAGGAGTAACCGATGACAACCCAGTATGGATTTTTTATTGATTCCAGCCGTTGCACCGGTTGCAAAACCTGCGAACTGGCCTGCAAAGATTTCAAAAATTTAACCCCGGAAGTCAGCTTCCGCCGCATTTATGAATACGCAGGCGGCGACTGGCAGGAGGGCAACGGCGTCTGGCATCAGAACGTCTTTGCTTATTACCTCTCCATTGCGTGTAACCACTGTGAAGATCCGGCCTGTACCAAGGTTTGTCCGAGCGGTGCGATGCACAAACGTGAAGATGGTTTTGTCGTTGTCGACGAAGATGTGTGCATTGGCTGCCGGTATTGCCACATGGCATGTCCTTACGGCGCGCCACAGTACAATGCTGAAAAAGGGCATATGACTAAATGTGATGGCTGCCATGAGCGCGTCGCTGAAGGCAAGAAACCTATCTGCGTGGAGTCCTGCCCACTGCGTGCGCTGGATTTTGGTCCGATTGAAGAGTTGCGCAAAAAACACGGTACTTTGGCTGCGGTAGCGCCACTGCCGGGCGCGCACTTTACCAAACCAAGTATTGTCATCAAACCTAACGCCAATAGCCGCCCGACCGGGGATACTACAGGTTATCTGGCCAATCCGAAGGAGGTGTAAGATGGGAAGTGGATGGCATGAATGGCCGCTGATGATCTTCACTGTCTTCGGACAGTGTGTAGTTGGTGGCTTTATCGTTCTGGCGCTGGCGTTGATGAAAGGGGACTTACGCCCTGAATCGCAGCAGCGCGTGATTGCCTGCATGTTCGGGCTGTGGGTATTAATGGGCATTGGCTTTATTGCTTCCATGCTCCACCTGGGCTCACCGATGCGCGCCTTTAACTCACTCAATCGTGTAGGATCTTCTGCGTTGAGTAATGAAATTGCCAGCGGCTCAATCTTCTTTGCCGTTGGCGGCATCGGCTGGCTGCTGGCAACGTTGAAAAAAATGTCGCCCGTATTACGCAATCTGTGGTTAGTTGTCACCATGGTACTGGGCGTGGTTTTTGTCTGGATGATGGTGCGCGTGTATAACACCATCGATACCGTACCGACCTGGTACAGCATCTGGACGCCGCTGGGCTTCTTCCTGACGATGTTTATGGGCGGTCCGCTGCTGGGATATCTGTTGCTGAGAATTGCTGGCGTGGACGGTTGGGCGATGCGCCTGTTGCCGGCTATTTCAGTGCTTGCTCTGGTCGTCAGCGCCATCATGTCTGTAATGCAGGGGGCTGAACTGGCGACGATCCACAGTTCCATTCAACAGGCGTCTGCGCTGGTTCCAGATTACGGCTCGCTGATGGCGTGGCGGATTGTCGCTCTGGCATTAGCGCTGTGCTGTTGGATTGTACCGCAAGTGAAAGGCTACCAGCCTGCAGTTCCGCTGCTTTCCGTCGCGTTTATTCTGCTGTTAGTCGGCGAGTTGATTGGTCGTGGCGTGTTCTACGGGCTGCATATGACCGTCGGTATGGCGGTTGCCAGCTAAATGACAAACCGGGGCATAGCCCCGGTTTTTTTACTTCTGAGCACGTTGTTTTTAAATTTATCGGGATCGATATCCCGAACCAGAGAGAGCAGGCCAGCCTGATGGTCGACCAGCAGTACTGCCGCATTATCTTTATCAAGTCTTACGTAAGGTTTAGTCATGATATTTCTCCTGTTCAGCATCAGTGGGGGAAATTTGATGAGTTTAAGTCTACAGAAAGAACGATATATGGATTAGATACCTAAATAAGAACTCACTGTTCTATTTTGAAGACAATGCAGATCTGCATCCCGCATAGAGTTTAGTAAGAAATAAAAGTAAGGGGAGTCCATGAAATTTTTCGACTGAACGCAACGCGAGATTTTTGTTTTAGATCAATAAAAACAAGCAGATGTGTTTTTGTGTTTTTTATCTATTCATATTAAGAATCAGTAATGCAAATCGATCGTCCGGAAAGCGCCTCAGCCCTTTGATTGCGCCGATTGACAATGTTTTTGGCAGTGGCATGATGCGCATGAAATTTGAACTTCCTCACGGTTTTTATTCATGTCCATCTATACCCGTCCCGTCATGCTGTTGCTGTGCGGGCTGCTTCTGCTGACCCTGGCGATCGCCGTGTTAAACACGCTCGTCCCGCTTTGGCTCGCCCATGAAAATTTGCCCACCTGGCAGGTAGGTGTGGTGAGTTCTTCCTACTTTACCGGCAATCTGGTAGGGACGTTGCTGACCGGGTATTTAATAAAACACCTTGGTTTTAATCGCAGCTATTACATTGCCTCGCTTATTTTTGCCGCGGGCTGTATCGGCCTTGGGGTTATGGTGGGATTCTGGAGCTGGATGACCTGGCGTTTTATCGCCGGTGTTGGCTGCGCCATGATTTGGGTGGTAGTTGAAAGTGCGCTGATGTGCAGCGGGAATTCGCGTAATCGCGGACGCTTGCTTGCCGCCTATATGATGATCTATTACGTGGGGACGTTTTTAGGCCAGCTACTGGTTAGTAAAGTATCAACAGAATTGATGAACGTCCTGCCGTGGGTGACGGGTACGATCCTGGCTGGTGTTTTGCCATTGCTCTTTACGCGCATTGCCAATCAGCAGGGTGATGAACAGCAGTCTACTCCTATTACCTCCATGCTGAAGCTGCGGCAGGCGCGTCTGGGCGTTAACGGCTGTATTATTTCCGGGATTGTGCTGGGGTCTTTGTATGGCCTGATGCCGCTTTATCTCAACCATCAAGGGGTGAGCAACGCCAGCATTGGTTTCTGGATGGCGGTTCTGGTTAGCGCCGGTATTCTGGGGCAATGGCCGATTGGCCGCCTGGCAGACAAGCTGGGGCGCCTGCTGGTTTTACGCGTCCAGGTCTTCGTGGTTATCGTCGGAAGTATCGCCATGCTGAATCAGGCGGCGATGGCGCCTGCGTTGTTTATGTTGGGTGTGGCAGGTTTTACCCTCTATCCGGTGGCGATGGCCTGGGCCTGTGAAAAGGTTGAACATCATCAGCTGGTCGCCATGAATCAGGCATTGTTATTAAGCTATACCGTTGGCAGCCTGCTTGGTCCTTCATTCACCGCAATGCTGATGCAGAATTATTCCGATAATCTGTTATTCATTATGATTGCCAGCGTATCGTTTATTTATCTGCTGATGTTGTTGCGTAGCGCCAGACATACACCGACTCCGGTGGCTCACGTATAAAGCGCGCCAGACGGTATGCAAGGCAAAATGTTTGCATACCGTGACTCATTTTCCCATTGCGGGTATGCCGGAAGTTGCGAGGTATTCGCATGCTTTCAGCGTGCAGTGAAGTTGCGCCTGACTGGTCATACTCGTCAGCTGTTGTAAATGCTCCCCTTCATCCAGCCAGCAAACCAGTTTTTGAATCATTTCAATATGTCGGGTGCTGCTGGCAGCCGCCAGGACAATAATTAACCGCACATCTGGATGCCCAGGAAAAGGCACCGCCTCTTTCAGACACAAGAGCGACAAATGTGTCTCACTGCTTATCACTCCTTCTTCCGGACGAGCGTGCGGCAGGGCAAACTCAGGGCTTAAGATGTACCACGGACCCAGTTGTTCTGTTTCACGGATGATTGCCTGTGCGTAGGCGGACGTAATCGCGCCCAGTTCTTCCAGAGGCTGGCAAGCCAGCGTCACGGCCTCCTGCCAGGATCGGCATTGTTCACGAAACTGACAGGCAGAAAATAGCGCAGATGTCATTGTGTTCTCCTTATTTCAGAGCAGCAGACCGCATTGCGGTCTGCCAACCCGAACTATCTGAGGGCTTCAAAGAGTGCGGTCGCCGAAATACCGTATTTCTCTTTCAACTGGCGGCTATTGCCTGATTCCGTAAACGTATCTTGTGTCCCCAGTCGGATTAATCTCGTGGTTAATCCTTCCTCCGCCAATACTTCAGCAACCTGTCCGCCAAGCCCACCGGTGATCGTGTGATTTTCAATTGTTGCGATCTGCGGGCAGTTGGCAATCAGTTGCAGAAAGCGCTGGCGGTTAAACGGTTTTAGCATAGCGACGTGAATCAGCTTGCCACGTTTTCCCTGGGCGCACAGCTGCACATAACCTGCGCTTGCCTGCTCCAGAACGGTCCCTTCATAGAGAATGGCGAAGTCATTGCCTGAGTCCTCCACGGCGGCGATATCGGTCACTCGCGGAACGGCAGATTTATCGCGCACGGGCATCGGTTCTCGGGCTACGCGAATATAGACCGGACCGGGAATGTTTACTGCCTGTTCAAATGCGGACTCAACTTCTTCAGCGTCGGCAGGCGTTAGAATTGTGAGCCCCGGCAGTACGCGCGTCAGGGCCAGATCTTCCAGCGCATGATGCGATGCGCCGTCAGGTCCATCATCCATTCCTGGGTGGCTACCAACTAATTTAATGTTAGCTTTGGCGTAGCACGCCTGGCGCAGTTGAGTCCAGGCGGTGCCTGTCACAAACATCGCAAAGTTAACGTAGAACGGAATATTTCCTTCCAACGCCTGGCCAGTGGCAAAGCTCATTGCCGATCCTTCCGCAATACCCATTTCAAAGAAAGCGTCTGGATAGACGGCCTGGAACTGGTCAGTGCGGGTGGAGCTGGCTAAATCACTATCAATGGCGACAATGGGATAGCCCTTTTTTTTCAGGGCAATGAGTGCGTTACCAATTTCATCACGTGGGGCTTTCATCACTGCAACTCCTCCATAGCCTGCTGATATTGTTCGGTGGTTGGGGTTTTTGAATGCCAGTCACCGTTATTTTCCATATAGCTAACGCCACTGCCTTTGGTGGTATGCGCAATAATGGCGACAGGTTTTCCTTTCAGATGGCGTGAAAGCATCAGCGTGTCGGCAACCTGATGCATATCGTTACCGTTATGGAGTTCGAGTACGTGCCAGCCGAAAAGACGCACTTTGTCGGCCAGAGGTTCCAGATTCACCACCTGATTAACGGGGTCGTGGGAGGAAAAACCGTTGTAGTCAATAATCGCCACCAGGTTATCCATCTTCATATGGCCTGCCTGCTGTAGCGTTTCCCAGATTTGCCCTTCGTGCATTTCGCCATCGCCAATGATGGCGAAAACGCGCTGTGATTCCCCCCGCTGTTTTTTGGCCGCCGACATACCAAAGGCAATGGATAATCCCTGGCCCAGCAGGCCGGTTGTTGCATCGACTTCGGGCAGAGATTTGATGCTAGGGTGCCCCTGTAAACGTGAGTTAATTTGTCGAAAAGTATTAAATTCGCTGCGCTCAATTTTGCCTTTTTGATGCAGCATGGCGTACTGAGCAGCAACCGCATGACCTTTGCTCATGACCACGCGAGCGCGAGGGGCGCAGGAGAAGTCCACCTCTTGATCGTAAATCCAGGTCAGAATGTCGATGATGGACAATGCACCGCCAGGATGGCCAATGCCTGATTCATAAATCATGGTGACAATATCCCGGCGAGCAGCCAGCGCATGGGATTTCAATTCGTCAATATTCATGTTCATTCCTTATCAGGGCAACATTTTGCCAATGTAATAAACCACTAAGCCGAGGGCGACAAAATCTGTCTCCGGGAAGCTAGTACCGGACAATCCCACCGATTCCATGATGGGATAGATGAGTGCCGGGCCAATACCAATTAATATGCCAGTGACAAAGCTACCGGCGATGGCCCCTTTCCAGCCTCCTGACGCATTACCGAAGACGGCGGCGGTAGCACCAATGAAGAAGTAGGGGATGGCGACGGGGATAATGACCGTTTGCCCAATTAATGCGAGTACCCCCATAACCACCAATCCACCCACAAAGGAAGAGATGAAACCTAAAACGGTGGCGGTTGGGGCATACGGAAAGACGACTGGGCAATCCAGTGCGGGTTTGGCGTTCGGGATAAATTTTTCAGAGATGCCCAGAAATGCCGGGACTATTTCTGACAACAGCAAGCGAACGCCGGTGATGATGATATAAAGCGATGCGGTAAACGTGAGTGACTGGAATAGCGGATAAACCAGCCAATGCATTCCACCGGCGGCGGCCGTTACCGCTTCTTCGCCTGCGGCAAGCGCCGCGATGTAATAGAAAATACTGACAGAGATGGACACGGAGACGATGTAGTCTTTAAAAATCCCCAACCATCCGGGAAGATTTAGCTTTTCTGTTGACTGCTTAGGATCGCCCACTTTCGAACCGATCCATCCCGATAGCGCGTAGGCCAGAGTAACGTAATGACCCATCGCGATTTCATCATTACCGGTAATCTTACGCATCCACGGCTGAGCGATAGCTGGATAGACACAGGCTGCAAGCCCCAGCAGTATGGAGCCGACGATAATTGTTGTTACATCGCTGTAGCCAAGCGCCTTAAGCGTAACGGTTAAGAGGGCAGACAGATACAGATTATGTTGGCCCGTCAGGAAGATGTATTTGAACGGCGTTACGCGGGCAAAAAACAAGTTCCAGCCGAAACCAACGACCATGATGAGTGAAACGCACATGGCAAACTTGGTTTGTGCCAGCCCAGTTAACGCTTCGGCTAACGGCATCACACCTTTCAGACCGAATCCATCGCTGAATAAGGTCTGAAAATTACCTAAGGATGTCACCGCAATCCCTGCTCCGCCGGCAAATACCAGAAATCCGACGATGGTTTTAAAGGTACCTGAAAGCACTTTTTCGATGGGTTTACGCTGGATAAGCAAACCAATTAGCGCAATAAAGCCAACTAAAAGTGGGGTTACACCCAAAATGTCGAATACAATGAACTTTAGGAGATCCATATTTCCCCCGGAGAGGTTAGTTGTTTTGAACAACGCTGGTGAGCGCAGATTCCATTTCTTCGCTGTTCATCAGATCGGTGATACCGATTGCTCTGAACCCGGCGGCTTCTACCTCATCGGTCAGGTCGCTCATGGTGATCACGAAGTCGATGTTTTGCCAGGTTCGTAGCCCTGACAGGACATCGTGTTCAAGATCGATATCCCAGCCATGTTTATCGATGACTTTTTGGGCTTTGATTTTCAGCATTAGTGAACTGCCCATACCGGTACGACAGACGATCAGACCTTTCATTAGACGTTCTCCTGTTTGTAAAAATAATTATTTTTAATTATCATTGGTGCGATAAAAATTATTATCGCAAAGCCGGGCAAAGTATGTGACAGCATTTGCATTTTGTGCAAAAAGGCGAAAAATGAGTCAAATAGATACTAATTTATTGATTAACATAAGAAATGGGGCTTCAGAGCTGAGTCCGATCCTGGAAAAGGTAGGGCGTTTTATCACTGAAAATCCTGATTTTGTGATGCGGCATACGATAACCGAGCTGGCCGATTCTATTGATACCAGTGAGGGGAGTATCACTCGTTTTTGCCGTGCCTTTGGTTTTAAGGGGTTTTCTGATTTCAGAACGGCTCTTGCACTGGAGCAAGGAGCTGCACGGCCGAATGATGGAGGAAGTGAGGAGACGGCGGCGGTACTGGCAAGCGTTTGTGACAGCAATGCCATCATTGACAGCAAAGAGTTGCAGGCGGTTGCGACCTGGTTAAATCAGCTCAGTAATATTGCAATTTATGCGGTAGGTACTGCGGTGCCGGTGGCGTTATTCCTGCAAATCAATCTGGTGCAGATGGGGAAAATAGCCAGTTATATCGACCGGTTTTATCCGGCGGCTATCTCTCCGTTGGCGGACAGCCAAAAAACAGGGATTATCGTTATTCATACAGAACAAGTCTCTACCGATATGATGCAGTCGCTGACGCTAGCGAAGGAACAAGGCATAAAAATTCTCTCGTTAACTCGCGGATCGTTTGCGCCATTAAATCGGCTTTCTGACTGGAATTTGCAGGCGGCGGTTGCGTTACAGGGGGAAGGTGAGTCTGGTTTTGCTGAAATTGCTGGTGCGATGATGGTGGCGGATCGCATACTCAGTGCTCTGGAAGAGCAGGATGAGCGTTACGTGCAGTGTCGTAAAGCACACCAGAAACGTATTTTCTCTATTGAAAGCGTGACCAATAAACTTTCAGAATATTTTATGTCGTAGGCATCGAACGTTGGCGTCGCGCTACTCAAGCAGAGCGCTGCGACGCCGTGGTCGTCATACCTTAGTACATTACTTTATGACCATACTGCTCAAGAATGCCTTTCACGCGCTCCATGGTCTCTTTCTTCGGTGGCTTAACACCGTCAAGTTTGTACTCTTCACCCATTGCCACCCATTTGTGTTTGCCCAGCTCATGGTATGGCAGCAGTTCGATTTTCTCTACGTTGCCCATATCGCGGGTAAACTCGCCCAGGCGGTGCGCGGAGTCGTCATCGTCAGACCAGCCAGGCACAACGACGTAGCGGATCCACACCTTGATGTCTTTATTGGACAGGTAACGTGCGAACTCAAGCGTACGATGGTTAGATACGCCCACCAGATTCTGATGGATTTCATCATTCATCTGTTTGAGATCGAGCATCACCAGGTCAGTGACTTCCAGCAATTCATCAATCACCGGATCGTAGCGGCGAACAAAACCGTTGGTATCCAGACAGGTATGAATACCTTCTTTTTTACAGGCACGAAACCAGTCGCGTACAAATTCAGCTTGCAGGATAGCTTCGCCACCGGACGCTGTCACACCGCCACCGGAGGCGTTCATAAAGTGGCGGTAGGTCACGACCTCTTTCATTAACTCGTCGACGGTGACTTCTTTGCCGCCGTGCGTATCCCATGTGTCACGGTTATGACAATACAGGCAGCGCATCAGGCAGCCCTGGAAGAAGGTAATAAAACGGATGCCCGGGCCATCAACAGTGCCACAGGATTCAAAGGAGTGAATGCGACCAATAACTGACATTGCGGTGTTTCTCCAGGTGTGGCCCATCCGGGGCCAGTGTTAGTGCACAGTTATTAACTGTGTCGAGTCTGTTTTGGCTGCTATCCATAAGTATAGATAGCTGACAAAGCAGGCTATTAAAAAGGCCCCACTTACGTGGAGCCTTTATTGTACGCTTTTTAAAGTACGATTTCAGTCAAAACCAATTACATGGTCTGAGTGAAGGTACGAGTAATAACGTCCTGCTGCTGTTCTTTAGTCAGGGAGTTAAAACGTACTGCGTAGCCAGAAACACGGATGGTCAGCTGCGGATATTTTTCCGGATGTTCCATCGCATCCAGCAGCATTTCACGGTTCATGACGTTCACGTTCAGGTGCTGACCACCTTCGATGGACGCTTCGTGGTGGAAGTAACCATCCATCAGACCAGCCAGGTTGGTCTTACGAACTTCGTCGTCTTTACCCAGTGCGTTCGGAACGATAGAGAAGGTGTAAGAGATACCATCTTTAGCGTAAGCAAACGGCAGTTTAGCAACGGAGGTCAGAGAGGCAACAGCACCTTTCTGGTCACGACCGTGCATTGGGTTAGCACCCGGTCCGAACGGCGCGCCAGCACGACGACCATCTGGGGTGTTACCGGTTTTCTTACCATAAACCACGTTAGAGGTGATGGTCAGAACAGACTGAGTCGGGATAGCGTTACGATAAGTAGTCAGTTTCTGAATTTTCTTCATGAAACGTTCTACCAGGTCAACCGCCATGTCATCAACGCGAGAGTCGTTGTTACCAAACTGCGGGTATTCGCCTTCGATTTCGAAGTCGACAGCCAGACCGTCTTCGTCACGAATCGGTTTAACTTTCGCATATTTGATTGCAGACAGGGAGTCAGCAGCAACGGACAGACCAGCGATACCACACGCCATGGTGCGGATAACGTCACGGTCGTGCAGCGCCATCAGAGAGGCTTCGTAGCTGTACTTGTCGTGCATGTAGTGGATAACGTTCAGTGCAGTGACGTACTGTTTAGCCAGCCAGTCCATGAAGTGATCCATGCGCTCCATAACTTCGTCGAAGTTCAGAACGTCGCCTTTGATCGGTTCAGATTTAGGACCAACCTGCATTTTCAGTTTTTCATCAACGCCGCCGTTGATTGCGTACAGCATGGTTTTCGCCAGGTTTGCACGCGCACCGAAGAACTGCATTTGTTTACCAACAACCATCGGGCTTACGCAGCAAGCGATAGCGTAGTCGTCGTTGTTGAAGTCCGGACGCATCAGGTCATCGTTCTCGTACTGCAGAGAAGAGGTGTCGATGGACACTTTAGCGGCGAATTTCTTGAAGTTCAGAGGCAGTTTTTCAGACCACAGAACGGTGATGTTCGGCTCCGGAGAAGGACCCATAGTGTACAGGGTATTCAGGAAGCGGAAGCTGTTTTTGGTAACCAGAGTACGGCCATCAACGCCCATACCACCGATAGATTCAGTTGCCCAAATCGGGTCACCGGAGAACAGTTCATCATATTCAGGGGTACGCAGGAAACGAACCATACGCAGTTTCATGACCAGGTGGTCAATCATTTCCTGAGCGTCTTGCTCGGTGATTTTGCCTGCTTTGATATCACGTTCGATGTAGGCATCCAGGAAGGTGGATACGCGACCGAAGGACATTGCTGCGCCGTTCTGAGATTTAACCGCGGCCAGGTAGCCGAAGTAAGTCCACTGGATAGCTTCCTGAGCGTTGGTTGCCGGACCAGAGATATCGCAGCCATATTTAGCAGCCATTTCTTTGATCTGACCCAGTGCGCGGTGCTGTTCAGCAATTTCTTCACGCAGACGGATAGTGGCTTCCAGGTTTACGCCGTTTTCCAGATCAGACTGCAGAGAGACGAACTGAGCGTATTTGTCTTTCATCAGGTAGTCGATACCGTACAGCGCAACGCGACGGTAGTCACCGATGATACGGCCACGGCCATAGGCATCTGGCAGACCAGTCAGAACACCGGATTTACGGCAGTTCAGAATGTCTTTGGTGTAAACATCGAATACGCCCTGGTTGTGGGTTTTGCGGTATTCGGTGAAGATTTTTTTCAGCATCGGGTCCAGTTCGCGATTGTACGCTTTGCAGGAACCTTCAACCATTTTGATGCCGCCAAACGGAATGATCGCACGTTTCAGCGGAGCTTCAGTCTGCAGACCAACAATTTTCTCGAGCGCTTTGTTGATGTAGCCAGCGTCGTGAGAAGTGATGGTAGAAGCAACGGAGGTGTCAAAGTCAACAGGCGCGTGAGTGCGGTTTTCCTGTTTAACGCCTTCCATCACGCTGTCCCACAGTGCAGTGGTCGCATCAGTTGCGCCAGCCAGGAAGGACTCGTCACCCTCATACGGAGTGTAGTTTTTCTGAATGAAGTCACGGACGTTTACTTCATTCTGCCAATCACCTTTGGTAAAACCTTCCCAGGCTGTGGCTAACTTTTCATTAAGCTCGGACATGTAACACCTACCTTCTTAAGTGGATTTTTTATTTACTGCGTGTAATGGGCATCATCAGATTAATGATGATCGTTACCACGCAGATAAATGACCCAGTATGTCAACCCGACCAACAAACCGCCGCCGATAATGTTGCCGATCGTAACCGGAATCAGGTTATCGGTGATGAAATTCATCACGGTCAGGTGAGAAAAATTCTCCGGAGAAGACCCAACAGCGGTCCAGAATTCCGGGGTGGCGAAATCGCGAATTACAATACCCATAGGGATCATAAACATGTTTGCGATACTGTGCTCAAAACCGCTGGCAACAAACATTGCGACCGGTAATACCATGATAAACGCTTTGTCCATCAGGCTGCGACCCGAATAGCTCATCCATACTGCCAGACACACCATCAGGTTCGCCAGGATGCCAAGACTTACCGCCTCAACAAAAGTATGGTGCACTTTGTGGTCGGCTGTTTGCAGGACGTTGAGACCCCACGCGCCGTTAGCGGTCATATACTCGCCAGAAAGCCACATGAGTAACACGAAGATCAGGGCGCCAATCAGGTTGCCGACATAAACGTTAAGCCAGTTTTTAGCCAATTGGCCCCAGGTGATGCGACCACTGGCTTTCGCTACGACAATCAGTACGGTTGAGGTGAAGAGGTCTGCACCGCAGACAACGCAGAGAATCAGCCCCAGGGAAAAGCAGATACCACCTACTAGCTTCGCCATGCCGAAAGGCATTGTGCCGGTACCGGTTGTGGCGGTGATATAGAAAACAAAGGCAATTGAAATGAATACACCGGCAGTAATTGCCAGATAGAACGTCTTAAGCGGATGTTTCGTTGCTTTATAGACGCCTGCTTCTTCGGCAACTTTGGCCATTGCAGCAGGAAGAATAAAATCAAAAGGGTTGTCAGCTTTCACACTAACTCTCTCTTTATTAAGTCGGCGACGAGATACTAACAAAGCATTATAGATGAGAATTTGATATAGATCATATCTCGCCTGGCTTATAGGCCCGTAAGGCGCATGGTTTTTATGCGATTACGGTGTAACTTGTTGATTATCCAAATAAAAATAAATTTTAAAAATTATAAAGTGAGTTGAATTTTTTCTTTCTGTCTCCTCTGGGACGGTTAATTAAAATGGAGTAATTGAGATAAAAAACCACATTAATAAGCTAATTTCCTTAATATCAACTACTAATATTTAACCTTGTTTTTACATTTATTTTTTGATTTGACCAAAATAAAAAACAGGGCGCATTAAGCGCCCCGTAATATAGCCCAGACAATACCTTTAGCCTACTCAGCGCAGGCTGATTGTCACTATTTTGACCAATGTGCTGCTTTCGCGCGCTGCAGTTTTTCGTAGGCTTTCAGCAGAGACTGATGTGCCGGGAAAGCCTGCAGATCGCTATCAACAGTTTGAAGCCCGTAGAACGGCGCTTCGCCACTTAATGCTGCACTTGCGGCTTCAACCGCCTCGGCACCGTACATGCGCACAAACGCGTTCAGATATTGTAGCGGCTGACGATCTTCTTCCTGAGATAGCAGCAGCAGCGTCTGCAGACAGCGGTAGTAGTTGGCACGTTCAGCGCTAAAGACAGAGGCGTTGAATTCCATCGTCCATTCTGTCCAGACCAGCGCCTGCTCCAGGTCGCCGCCGGCCAGCGCCAGCATCACTTTAAGCTCGCCAATGCGCAGGGTGTACCAACCGTTATCCGCACCGGTTGCCAGACCGAGCAGCTCGCGTACGCGGGTGAAGTCGTCAAAGCCTTCTTCATCCAGTTGTTCGATCAGATTGAGATAGTCTTCTTTATCCCATTCACTGCCCGGAAGCGAGAGAATAGTGTCACGCAGATGGGCGCCCATGGCGTTGTTGGCTAACCACAGATCTTCAGCCGGATAGATGTCAGACATTCCCGGAACAATAATGCGGCACGCGTAAACGCTCAGGTGCTCGTAGTCGGCGATATACACTTCTTTATCTTCAGCATTGAAGATGGCCAACAGGGTGGCGAACTCTTCTTCGGTGGTACCGGAGAAATTCCAGTCAACGAACGGATAGTCAGCATCCTGCTTGAACAGATCCCAGGAGATCAGGCCGCTGGAATCGATGAAGTGGGTTTCAAGGTTAGTGTGTTCAGCCACTTCTTCGTCGTCAAAGGTTGGTGGGGTGAAGACATCAAGATCTTTCAGACCACGACCCTGCAGCAGTTCAGTGACAGTACGCTCCAGCGCAACGCCGAAATCCGGGTGCGCACCGAAGGAGGCAAAGCAGGTACCATTGGCCGGGTTGAACAGGACAACGCAAATTACCGGATACTTGCCGCCCAGCGAGCCATCGTAGGCGAAAATTGGGAAACCTTCCGCTTCCAGTTTGGCGATGGACTCCGCCACTGCCGGGTAGCGCGCCCTGACTTCGGCCGGGATTTCCGGCAGGCTGATGCTTTCCGCAATAATACGGTTCTTAACATGACGCTCAAAGACTTCAGACAGGCCCTGAACGCGCGCTTCGTTTCGGGTGTTACCCGCAGACATGCCGTTAGAAACGTACAGGTTGCCAATAATGTTCATCGGAATATAGACGGTCTGGTTATCCGACTGACGGGTAAACGGCAGGCCGCAGACCCCACGTTCTTCATTACCGGATTGCAGATCGATAAGCATGCTGCCAGTCAGTTCGTTGTCTGGATCGTAAAACGCACGCAGACGAGCATCCAGTAGACCTTCAGGTACGTCGTCTTCTTCAGTCAACGGGAACCATTTTTCGTTCGGATAATGCACGAATGGACCGTTGGCGATGGTTTCACCCAGCCAGAAATCCGCAAAGAAATAGTTAGTCGACAGACGCTCAAAATATTCGCCCAGCGCGGAAGCCAGCGCCGCTTTTTTCGTCGCGCCTTTACCGTTGGTGAAGCACAGCGCGCATTCTTTGTCGCGAATATGTACAGACCAGACGTTAGGGACGGGATTCAACCACGAGGCTTCTTCAATTTGAAAACCAAGGTCGAGCAATTTTTGCTGGAAGCGAGCGATGGAGTCTTCCAGAGCGGCATCTTTGCCGGGGATAAATGTTTGCGTCATGAAAATCACTTTTGTCGTACGGAAAGCGCGCAATGATACGGGTTTTAAATGAATGGCGCTATCGTCGCCGGAGTTCAGACGTAAATAAAAGTATTAGCTATGCTTTCCTACAGCCAACCACGTTTAGAGCATAATAATGAAAGCTTTCGATTTACACCGAATGGTACTGGATAAGGTGCCCATGGATTTTCTGGGAGAAGTTGCTCTGCGCAGCCTCTATACCTTTATATTGGTTTTTCTGTTTTTAAAAATCACCGGACGTCGCGGCGTACGCCAGATGTCGCTTTTTGAAGTGCTGATCATCCTTACGCTGGGGTCCGCGGCGGGAGACGTGGCATTTTATGATGATGTCCCGATGCTGCCGGTGCTGGTGGTCTTTATTACGCTTGCCGTGCTGTATCGGCTGGTTATGTGGCTGATGGCGCATAGCGAGAAAATGGAGGATTTGCTGGAGGGCAAGCCCGTTGTGATCATTGAGGACGGCGAGTTGGCATGGTCGAAGCTCAATAGCGCCAATATGACGGAATTCGAATTCTTTATGGAATTGCGTTTGAACGGCGTGGAGCAATTGGGACAGGTGAGACTGGCCATACTGGAGACAAATGGGCAAATCAGCGTCTATTTCTTTGCCGATGAAGACGTAAAGCCGGGGCTCAGTATTTTGCCTAAACGCTGTACACAGCGATTTAAAGTGATACCTGAAGCTGGGGACTATGCCTGTATACGGTGTAGTGAAGTGGTGCAAATGAACGCCGGAGATCATCAATTATGTCCACGCTGTGCAAATCCAGAATGGTCGAAGGTCAGTCGAGCAAAACGGGTCACCTGACAGCGAAAATCTCGGTTTTTACCCGTCAATCCGATAGATTCTGTTGTGTGACCAATGACACATTTTTACCCTGGCCAGTTTTACCCATTGCGGCGCGTGTCACTGAATGATAAAACCGATATCCACAGGAATAACTTATACCAATGTCTGTCACCGGATTATCGCCAATGACAGGATGTTGATTGGACAACAACACAACGTGGTGAGGGGAAATGGCTCAGGTCTTCAATTTTAGTTCAGGTCCGGCAATGTTACCGGCAGAAGTACTTAAACTGGCTCAACAGGATCTTCGCGACTGGAACGGTCTTGGCACGTCGGTGATGGAAATTAGCCACCGTGGCAAAGAATTCATCCAGGTCGCAGAGGAAGCGGAGCAGGATTTTCGCGATCTTCTCAGCATCCCCTCCAACTATAAAGTGTTGTTCTGCCATGGCGGTGGGCGCGGGCAGTTTGCGGGTATCCCGTTAAATATTCTGGGTGACAAAACCACGGCGGATTACGTTGATGCCGGTTATTGGGCCGCCAGCGCAATTAAAGAAGCGAAAAAATACTGTACGCCAAACGTTATCGACGCCAAAGTCACCGTTGACGGACTGCGTGCTGTTAAGCCAATGAGCGAATGGCAGCTTTCTGACAACGCGGCGTATTTGCACTATTGCCCGAATGAAACCATTGATGGCATTGCGATCGATGAAACGCCGAATTTTGCCAGCAATGTGGTGGTTACGGCGGATCTGTCCTCTACCATTCTTTCCGCACCGCTTGACGTGAGCCGTTATGGCGTAATTTATGCCGGGGCGCAGAAAAACATCGGCCCGGCCGGGCTGACCATTGTCATCGTACGTGAAGATTTGCTGGGTAAGGCTCATGTGTCATGCCCGTCAATCCTCGACTATACCGTGCTGAATGACAACGACTCCATGTTCAACACGCCGCCAACCTTTGCCTGGTATCTGTCTGGCCTGGTCTTTAAATGGCTGAAAGAGCAGGGCGGTGTTAACGCGATGGATAAAATTAACCAGCAAAAAGCGGAACTGCTGTACGGCGTAATCGATAACAGCGATTTCTACCGTAACGACGTGGCAAAATCGAACCGTTCACGCATGAACGTACCGTTCCAGCTTGCTGACAGCGCACTGGATAAACTCTTCCTGGAAGAGTCTTTCGCTGCGGGTCTGCACGCGTTGAAAGGGCACCGTGTGGTCGGTGGTATGCGCGCGTCCATCTACAATGCAATGCCGCTAGAAGGTGTAAAAGCGCTGACCGATTTCATGGTCGATTTCGAGCGCCGCCGCGGTTAATCTGCTGTATTTTCATCCCCACAGCCAGTCTGTGGGGTTTTTATGTCTGTTTTTGAGAGTCGAGTTTCATGGAATCCCTGACGTTACAACCCATTGCGCGGGTGGATGGCACCATCAATCTGCCTGGATCCAAAAGTGTTTCTAACCGCGCTTTGCTGCTGGCTGCATTAGCAAATGGCACCACTGTCCTGACCAACCTGCTGGACAGCGATGATGTCCGCCATATGCTTAATGCTCTGAATGCGTTAGGAATTAGCTATACCCTTTCTGCCGACCGTACGCGTTGCGAGATTATCGGCAATGGCGGCGCGCTGCATGCCGAAGGCGCAGTAGAACTGTTCCTTGGCAATGCCGGAACCGCAATGCGCCCGCTGGCCGCTGCGCTGTGTCTGGGCAGCAATGACATCGTGTTGACGGGCGAGCCGCGCATGAAAGAGCGCCCGATTGGCCATCTGGTTGATGCGTTACGCCAGGGCGGAGCCAACATTGAATACCTGGAGCAGGAAAACTATCCGCCTTTACGTCTGCGCGGTGGCTTTACCGGGGGACAGGTTGAGGTAGACGGCAGCGTATCCAGCCAGTTCCTGACTGCGCTGCTGATGACTGCGCCACTGGCGCCGCAGGATACGACGATCGCCATTAAAGGCGAGCTGGTATCCAAACCTTACATTGATATCACACTGAACCTGATGAAAACGTTTGGTGTTGAAATTGAGAATCAGAACTACCAGCGCTTTGTTGTGCAGGGTCAGCAGCAGTATCAGTCACCGGGTGCATATCTGGTTGAAGGCGATGCTTCTTCCGCTTCCTATTTTCTCGCAGCAGGAGCCATTAAAGGCGGTACGGTAAAAGTCAGCGGGATTGGCCGCAACAGTATGCAGGGTGATATCCGCTTCGCTGATGTGCTGGAAAAAATGGGCGCGACCATTACCTGGGGCGATGACTTTATTGCCTGTACTCACGGTGAGCTGAACGCGGTAGACATGGATATGAACCATATTCCCGATGCGGCGATGACTATCGCCACGGCAGCGCTGTTCGCTAAAGGCACCACGACCTTACGTAACATCTACAACTGGCGCGTCAAAGAGACCGACCGCCTGTTCGCGATGGCGACCGAGCTGCGTAAAGTGGGCGCGATCGTTGAAGAGGGCGAAGACTATATTCGCGTTACACCACCGGCAACGTTACAGTTTGCGGAGATCGCGACCTACAACGATCACCGCATGGCGATGTGTTTCTCGCTGGTGGCGTTGTCTGACACGCCGGTGACCATTCTGGACCCTAAATGTACCACCAAAACCTTCCCGGATTATTTCGAACAGCTGGCGCGTATTAGTACACCTGCCTGATCCTCACATCTGACGATCGCGCTCCGCATATTCGTGAGCGCATCGCTGCAGATAAAAAGTAAATCAGTGTCATCTTCCGGGCTGGTTTCTCGCCAGCCCGCTATAATTGCGCAATTCTTCCTCATATCGTTACAGACTAATCGGGTTTTTACACTCTGTGTTAACGATTATTAGCGTTGGCGCGTATAATGCGCGGCGTTCACGTTAACGTATGCCCGTTTAAGGAGAAAAAGATGACGGCAATTGCCCCGGTTATTACCATTGATGGCCCAAGTGGTGCAGGAAAAGGCACCTTGTGCAAGGCAATGGCGGAAGCATTGCAATGGCATCTGTTAGATTCAGGCGCGATCTACCGCGTACTGGCGCTCGCAGCGTTGCATCACCATGTTGATGTCACATCTGAAGATGCTCTGGTACCGCTTGCCTCACACCTGGATGTGCGTTTTATCTCAACGGACGGCAACCTGGAAGTCATTCTGGAAGGTGAAGATGTCAGCGGCGAAATCCGCACCCAGGAAGTAGCGAATGCCGCATCTCAGGTCGCTGCGTTTCCTCGCGTACGCGAAGCGCTGTTACGCCGCCAACGCGCGTTTCGTGAAGCGCCCGGCCTGATTGCCGACGGACGAGACATGGGGACCGTGGTGTTCCCGGATGCACCAGTGAAAATTTTCCTGGACGCCTCCTCGCAAGAACGTGCGCATAGACGTATGCTACAGTTGCAGGAAAAGGGCTTTAGTGTTAACTTTGAACGCCTTTTGGCCGAGATCGAAGAACGCGATTTCCGCGATCGTAACCGTGCTGTAGCGCCGCTGGTTCCCGCTGCTGATGCTTTAGTTTTGGATTCAACCCGATTAAGCATTGAGCAAGTGATTGAAAAAGCGTTACAATACGCGCGCCAAAAACTGGCACTCGCTTAAGTGCGACCGAATTTGCAGTACCCCCGTTGCAATGGATTGACAGCGGGTATGTTAAACAACCCCATCCGGCATGGAGCCAGGTGGACGTTAAATATGAAACCTGAAGATTAAACATGACTGAATCTTTTGCTCAACTGTTTGAAGAATCCTTAAAAGAAATCGAAACCCGTCCGGGTTCCATCGTTCGTGGTGTTGTTGTTGCTATCGACAAAGACGTAGTACTGGTTGACGCTGGTCTGAAATCTGAGTCCGCCATTCCGGCTGAGCAGTTCAAAAACGCCCAGGGCGAGTTGGAAATCCAGGTTGGTGACGAAGTTGACGTTGCTCTGGATGCAGTAGAAGACGGCTTCGGTGAAACCCTGCTGTCCCGTGAAAAAGCTAAACGTCACGAAGCTTGGATCACGCTGGAAAAAGCTTACGAAGAAGCTGCAACCGTTACTGGTGTTATCAATGGCAAAGTCAAGGGTGGCTTCACTGTTGAGCTGAATGGTATTCGCGCGTTCCTGCCGGGTTCCCTGGTAGACGTTCGTCCGGTCCGCGACACGCTGCACCTGGAAGGCAAAGAGCTTGAATTCAAAGTAATCAAGCTGGATCAGAAGCGTAACAACGTTGTTGTTTCCCGTCGTGCCGTTATCGAATCCGAAAACAGCGCAGAACGCGATCAGCTGCTGGAAAACCTGCAGGAAGGCATGGAAGTTAAAGGTATCGTTAAGAACCTCACTGACTACGGTGCATTCGTTGATCTGGGTGGCGTTGACGGCCTGCTGCACATCACCGACATGGCATGGAAACGCGTTAAGCATCCGAGCGAAATCGTAAACGTTGGCGACGAAATCACTGTTAAAGTGCTGAAGTTCGACCGCGAGCGTACTCGTGTATCTCTGGGCCTGAAACAGCTGGGCGAAGATCCATGGGTAGCTATCGCTAAGCGTTATCCGGAAGGTACCAAACTGACTGGTCGCGTGACCAACCTGACCGACTACGGCTGCTTCGTTGAAATCGAAGAAGGCGTTGAAGGCCTGGTTCACGTTTCCGAAATGGATTGGACCAACAAAAACATCCACCCGTCCAAAGTTGTTAACGTTGGCGATGTAGTGGAAGTTATGGTTCTGGATATCGACGAAGAACGTCGTCGTATCTCCCTGGGTCTGAAGCAGTGCAAAAACAACCCATGGCAGCAGTTCGCGGAAACCCACAACAAGGGCGACCGTGTTGAAGGTAAAATCAAGTCTATCACTGACTTCGGTATCTTCATCGGCCTGGACGGCGGCATCGACGGCCTGGTTCACCTGTCTGACATCTCCTGGAACGTTGCAGGCGAAGAAGCAGTTCGTGAATACAAAAAAGGCGACGAAATCGCAGCTGTTGTTCTGCAGGTTGACGCAGAGCGTGAGCGTATCTCTCTGGGCGTTAAACAACTCGCAGAAGATCCGTTCAACAACTGGGTTGCACTGAACAAGAAAGGCGCAATCGTAAACGGTAAAGTCACTGCAGTTGATGCTAAAGGCGCAACCGTAGAACTGGCTGACGGCGTTGAAGGTTACCTGCGCGCTTCTGAAGCTTCCCGCGACCGCGTTGAAGATGCAACTCTGGTTCTGAGCGTAGGCGACGACGTTGAAGCTAAATTCACCGGCGTTGATCGTAAGAACCGCGCAATCAGCCTGTCTGTTCGTGCTAAAGACGAAGCTGATGAGAAAGATGCAATCGCAACTGTTAACAAACAGGAAGATGCTAACTTCTCTAACAACGCAATGGCTGAAGCTTTCAAAGCAGCTAAAGGCGAGTAATATCGAGTGCTCCTAAATCCTTTGTGCTGTTAACAGCACAAAGGGCGACGAGTAGCTTGACAGATTACAGGATTCGTCCTGTAATCAATGACAAAGGGCGGCTAAGGCCGCCCTTAATCAATGCAGCAGCTAATTATGCCTTTAAGGAACCGGAGGAATCATGACCAAGTCAGAATTGATTGAAAGACTTGCAACCCAGCAACCTCATATTCCCGCGAAAGCGGTTGAAGATGCAGTTAAAGAGATGCTGGAACATATGGCCTCGACTCTTGCGCAGGGCGAGCGTATTGAAATCCGCGGTTTCGGCAGTTTCTCTTTGCATTACCGCGCACCGCGCACCGGACGTAATCCGAAGACCGGCGATAAAGTGGACCTGGAAGGAAAATACGTTCCGCACTTTAAACCAGGTAAAGAACTGCGCGATCGCGCCAATATTTACGGTTAAGTTTTTAGCGAGACTTAACGCCGAGAAAAGCACCCGCATGGGTGCTTTTTTCATTTCTGCCAACCCATCCTGGAGTCTCCATCCCAGTTAATTTGCACGTTACAAGCGCCGCTAAATGTTAGCGGAATGCATACCGTATAACGCTAAATTGGCACCAGACAACCGTCGAACATTACTGCACACTTCCTGCTACAGGGAGGTGACTGATGAAAATAACAACGGTTAGTGCGAGTGCATTATTCGGCATTCTCCCGCTTATGCTATTACCTGCGTTACCTGACATGCTGTGCATCGGCGTTATATTTGGTCTGGCAATTCTGCTCTGCCTTATTTCTCACAGCCCTGTACGTTTCGCCGGATTAACCCTGCTATTTTTTCTTTGGGGAGTTCTGGCTGCGAAAGATGCGCTGTGGGCCGGTAATACGCTGCCTGCAAAAAGCCAGCAGGCCATCGTGCGGATAACCGGAACCGATAATATGACAACGCACTACGGCCAGATCACGCATCTGCAGGGGAAGCGGGTATTTCCTGACATCGGAATTACTCTGTATGGGCAGTACCTACCCGGCAACGTTTGTGCGGGCCAGACATGGGCGATGACGTTGAAGGTTCGTGCTATACACGGTCAATTGAACGAGGGCGGGTTTGATAGCCAGCGTTACGCATTGGCGCAGCACCAGCTGCTGACGGGAAGATTTTTGCAGGCTTCGGTTATCACACAACAATGCAATTTACGTTCGCGGTATCTCTCCTCGTTGAAAAGCGCGCTCGCTGACTATCCCTGGCAGCAGGTTATACTGGGCCTGGGAATGGGGGAGCGCTTGTCCGTGTCACAAGCGGTGAAAACCATTATGCGTGATACCGGTACGGCCCATTTGATGGCTATCTCCGGGCTGCATATTGCATTTGCCGCACTTCTGGCTGCAGGATTAATTCGCGCGGGGCAATTTTTTATGCCAACCAGATGGATTTGCTGGCAGGTTCCGTTAGTTGGCGGGATCGTCTGCGCAACATTCTATGCCTGGTTAACGGGGCTACAGCCCCCGGCATTACGTACGGTTGTTGCGCTACTGGTCTGGGGAGGGCTAAAACTCAGCGGCAGGCAGTGGAGTGGATGGTCGGTGTGGATCTGCTGTCTGGCAGCCATTCTGGTGGTGGATCCTGTCGCCGTTCTTTCACAAAGTCTGTGGTTGTCTGCTTTTGCCGTTGCGGCGCTGCTGTTCTGGTATCAATGGGTTCCGATGCCGGATTGGCCGCTGTCGCGCGTTGGACGCCAATTTCTGGCGCTTGCTCATTTGCAATTGGGAATTACGCTCCTGCTTCTGCCTGTGCAAATCGCGATGTTTCACGGTTTTAGCCTGACCTCATTTCTGGCGAATTTGTTTGCTGTACCGCTGGTTACGTTTATTTCCGTACCATTGATATTAGCAGGCATGATCGTGCATTTAACCGGGCTGGCGATGGTTGAGTCGAACCTATGGTATTTAGCGGATCGCTCCCTCGCGCTATTATTTTGGGGGCTCAGGAGCCTGCCTGAAGGGTGGATCAATATTGATGCACGTTGGCAATGGCTTGCATTTGTACCCGGACTCCTGCTCATCGCATATCGGCTGAACGCGTGGCGAACTATACCGGTAGTTTGCGTCACTGTGCTCCTTTTACTGAGCGCCCCGTTCTGGCGAACGCCACGTACTGATGTCTGGCAAGTGCATATGCTGGACGTCGGGCAGGGGCTGGCGATGGTCATTTCGCGCAATGGGAAAGCGATTCTTTACGATACCGGTCTGGCATGGCCTGAAGGCGATAGCGCGCAACAGCTGATTATTCCCTGGCTACGCTGGCACAACCTGGAGCCAGAAGGCGTTATTTTAAGCCATGAGCATATGGATCACCGGGGCGGGTTGCGTTCGCTGCAGCAAGCCTGGCCGTCGCTATGGATAAGAAGCCCATTAGGTTGGGAAGGGCATCTCCCGTGTTTACGCGGGGAGCGCTGGCAATGGCAAGGGTTAACCTTTAGTGCGCATTGGCCCGTGCGTGGAATTAAAGATCTGGGGAATAACCACTCCTGCGTGGTTAAGGTCGATGACGGGCATCAGAGTATTCTGCTGACCGGAGATATTGAGTCTCCCGCTGAACAAAAAATGCTCAGTCACTACTGGCAGCATCTGCAGTCTACGGTGATACAGGTTCCACATCATGGTAGCAATACCTCATCATCGCAGGCGCTGATTCAGCGGGTCGGCGGGCAGGCCGCGTTAGCCTCCGCATCCCGTTACAATGCCTGGCGTCTCCCGTCCAGGAAAGTGAAGCAACGTTATCGGCAACAAAATTATCAATGGCTGGATACACCCCACCAGGGGCAGATTACGCTGGATTTTTATCAAAAAAACTGGCGAATAAACAGCTTGCGGGATCAGATTTTACCTCGTTGGTATCATCAGTGGTTTGGCGTGTCGGAGGATAACGGGTAGAATATGCGGCTATTCTAACAAATGCTGGTTTTTTGAATGCATAACGATAAAGATCTCTCTACGTGGCAGACGTTTCGCCGACTATGGCCAACCATAGCGCCTTTTAAATCGGGTCTGATCGTGGCGGGTATAGCGTTAATCCTGAACGCGGCCAGCGATACCTTCATGCTATCGCTCCTTAAGCCATTACTGGATGATGGTTTTGGTAAAACGGATCGCTCGGTGCTGCTGTGGATGCCGCTGGTGGTCATTGGACTAATGGTTCTTCGCGGATTCACCAGCTATGTCTCCAGCTACTGCATCTCATGGGTATCAGGCAAAGTGGTCATGACCATGCGTCGCCGCCTGTTTGGCCATATGATGGGCATGCCGGTGTCCTTTTTTGATAAACAGTCTACAGGTACGCTGTTGTCACGT
Organism: Citrobacter sp. Cb080; assembly: GCF_030334745.1. Classification (NCBI taxonomy): domain Bacteria; kingdom Pseudomonadati; phylum Pseudomonadota; class Gammaproteobacteria; order Enterobacterales; family Enterobacteriaceae; genus Citrobacter; species Citrobacter sp. Cb080. The sequence continues at coordinate 342,459 of NZ_JAOWDG010000069.1, forward strand.
ATTACCTATGATTCAGAGCAGGTCGCATCATCGTCCTCCGGCGCGCTGATCACCGTGGTACGTGAAGGGGCTTCAATTATTGGCCTGTTTATCATGATGTTCTATTACAGCTGGCAGCTGTCATTGATCCTGATTGTACTGGCGCCAATTGTTTCAGTGGCGATTCGTATAGTTTCCAAGCGTTTTCGTAGCATCAGTAAAAATATGCAAAACACCATGGGGCAGGTTACGACCAGTGCAGAGCAGATGCTGAAAGGCCACAAAGAAGTTCTGATTTTTGGTGGTCAGGAAGTCGAAACTAAGCGCTTTGATAAAGTCAGCAATAAGATGCGTTTGCAGGGCATGAAGATGGTTTCCGCCTCTTCTATCTCCGATCCTATCATCCAGCTGATTGCGTCTCTGGCTCTGGCCTTCGTGTTGTATGCAGCCAGCTTCCCAAGCGTAATGGAAAACCTGACTGCAGGGACAATTACGGTTGTCTTCTCCTCAATGATCGCGCTGATGCGTCCGTTGAAATCGCTGACCAACGTCAACGCGCAGTTCCAGCGCGGTATGGCGGCCTGCCAGACCTTATTTACGATTCTGGATAGCGAGCAGGAAAAAGATGAAGGTACACGCGAAATCGAACGTGCTACCGGCAATCTCGAGTTCCGCAACGTGACATTCACCTATCCGGGACGTGAAGTACCTGCGCTGCGCAACATCAACCTGAATATTCCAGCGGGGAAAACTGTTGCCCTGGTTGGCCGTTCGGGTTCAGGGAAATCCACCATCGCCAGCTTGATCACGCGCTTCTATGATATTGATGAAGGGCAGATTCTGATGGACGGACACGATCTACGTGAATATACCCTGGCATCCCTGCGCGATCAGGTCGCGTTGGTTTCGCAGAATGTGCACCTGTTTAACGATACGGTTGCCAACAACATCGCCTACGCGCGTACCGATTTGTACAGCCGTGAGCAGATCGAAAAAGCGGCGAAAATGGCTTACGCCATGGATTTCATCAATAAGATGGACAATGGCCTGGATACGGTGATTGGCGAAAACGGCGTCCTGCTATCTGGTGGTCAGCGCCAGCGTATCGCTATTGCCCGCGCCTTGTTGCGTGACAGTCCGATTCTGATCCTTGATGAAGCAACGTCGGCACTCGATACCGAGTCTGAACGCGCGATTCAGGCTGCTCTGGATGAGCTTCAGAAAAACCGTACCTCCCTGGTGATTGCTCACCGCCTTTCTACCATTGAACAGGCGGATGAAATCATCGTGGTGGAAGACGGTATTATTGTTGAGCGTGGAACCCATAGCGAGCTGATTGAGCAGCGTGGGGTATATGCACAATTACATAAAATGCAATTCGGTCAATGATCGCTCGAATCTGGTCTGGTGAGTCGCCGCTGTGGCGACTGTTACTCCCGCTCTCCTGGCTGTATGGCCTGGTGAGTGGGGGGATCCGCTTATGTTACAAGCTTGGGATTAAACGCGCGTGGCGTGCACCAGTCCCGGTTGTGGTGGTCGGAAACCTGACCGCGGGCGGCAATGGCAAAACACCAGTGGTGATTTGGCTGGTTGAACAACTGCGTCAACGTGGGATTCGCGTGGGTGTGGTGTCGCGTGGTTATGGCGGGAAAGCGGCTGCTTACCCGCTGTTACTGACCGCAGATACCACTACGGCAGAAGCGGGTGATGAACCTGTACTGATCGCCCAACGTACCGGTGTGCCCGTAGCGGTATCCCCGGTAAGATCGGATGCAGTCAAAGCCATTTTGGCCCAACACGATGTGCAGATGATTGTGACGGACGATGGGCTACAGCACTACCGTCTGGCGCGAGATGTTGAAATCGTGGTTATTGACGGAGAACGTCGGTTTGGCAATGGCTGGTGGCTTCCCGCGGGTCCCATGCGGGAACGCGCAGGTCGGCTTAAATCGGTGGATGCGACTATCGTTAACGGTGGCGTTGCGCAGCCAGGGGAAATCCCTATGCGACTTGAACCGGGGCTGGCCGTTAATTTACGTACGGGTGAACGCCGCGATGTGTCGCAGCTGTCCAATATTGTCGCCATGGCGGGCATTGGCCATCCACCGCGTTTTTTTGCCACGCTGGAAGCATGCGGTGCCAGCGTGCAAAAAAGTATTGCGCTGGCAGACCATCAGTCTCTGGCCTACAGTGACGTCAGTGCGTTTGCAGACGCCGGGCAAACGCTGGTGATGACGGAAAAAGATGCGGTTAAGTGCCGTGCATTTGCCGATGAAAACTGGTGGTATTTACCTGTTGACGCTCATTTGTCAGGCGATCGGCCTGATATGTTGCTGGATAGCTTAATCTCGCTGACTCGCTAACTGATTCACGCTGCGGCAGCGAATCATTTATGAGGCCATAAATGTCGTTGCCGCGTCTTTCTTTGACGGATGCCCGTCATCTTCACCTTGCCGCTCAAGGGCTGCTGAAAAAAACACGCCGTCGGGCAACCCCAGCAGATATTCTTGCTACCATTTCGCGCATGTCGTTATTGCAAATCGATACCATCAATATTGTGTCGCGCAGCCCTTACCTGGTGCTGTTTAGTCGGTTGGGTGATTATTCGCCCCAGTGGCTGGATGACGCATTGCAGCGGGGCGAACTGATGGAATACTGGGCGCACGAGGCCTGCTTTTTGCCGCGTAGCGACTTTATGCTGATACGTCACCGCATGCTGGCCCCGGAGAAAATGGGCTGGAAATATAAAGCGGAGTGGATGAAAGAACATGCGCATGAGATTGAGCAACTGCTCCAGCACATCCAGCATAACGGACCAGTACGCTCTGCCGATTTTGAGCATCTGCGCAAGGGGGCCAGCGGTTGGTGGGCATGGAAACCGCATAAGCGTCATCTTGAAGGCCTGTTCACCGCCGGGAAAGTGATGGTGGTGGAACGGCGTAATTTCCAGCGAGTGTATGATTTAACCCATCGCGTCATGCCGCACTGGGATGATGAACGCGACCGGCTTTCACAGGAAGAAGCAGAAAGCCTCATGCTGGATAACAGTGCCCGCAGTCTGGGGATTTTTCGCGAACAATGGCTGGCAGACTACTATCGCCTGAAGCGTCCGGCGCTAAAAAACTGGTGCAACGTACGTGCACAGCAGCAACAGATTATTCCTGTCGATGTCGAAGGGTTAGGAACCCTGTGGCTGCATAGCCACCTTCAGCCGCTGCTGGAGCAGGCATTGACGGGTAAATTAACGGCGACGCATAGCGCAGTATTATCACCCTTTGATCCGGTGGTCTGGGATCGTAAACGGGCAGAGCAGCTATTCGATTTTAGCTATCGCCTCGAATGCTACACGCCAGCACCGAAACGTCAGTATGGTTATTTTGTCCTGCCGCTGCTGCATCGCGGGCAGTTAGTTGGGCGGATGGATGCCAAAATGCACCGCAAAACGGGCGTACTGGAAGTGATTTCGCTCTGGTTACAGGATGGCGTCAAACCTGGGGTTACTCTGCAAAAAGGATTGTTTCAGGCGATTGATGATTTTGCCCGCTGGCAGCAGGCAACACGTGTGACGCTGGGACGCTATCCTGAAGGTTTATTTGCTGATGCACGCCATGGTTGGGAAATAGACCCAGCACGGTAAGCGATTATGTTAATATTTACGGATTCACAATCCGGTCCATCTGGAGGAACTATGGATCATCGTCTGCTTGAAATCATTGCCTGCCCGGTATGCAATGGCAAACTCTGGTTTAACCAGGAAAAACAGGAACTGATTTGTAAACTGGATAACCTTGCTTTCCCACTGCGTGATGGCATTCCCGTGTTACTGGAAACCGAAGCTCGCGTTCTGACTGCTGATGAGAGTAAATCATGAGTTTTGTGGTCATTATTCCTGCGCGTTATGCGTCCACACGTTTGCCGGGCAAGCCGCTACTGGATATCAATGGCAAGCCGATGATCGTGCATGTGCTGGAGCGTGCGCGTGAATCTGGCGCTGAACGTATTATTGTTGCGACCGATCACGAAGATGTCGCTCGCGCGGTAGAAGCGGTGGGGGGGGAAGTATGCATGACCCGCGCCGATCACCAGTCCGGTACGGAGCGTCTGGCGGAAGTCGTCGAGAAATGTGGCTTTAGCGATGATACCGTTATTGTGAACGTACAGGGTGATGAGCCGATGATCCCGGCGGTCATTATTCGCCAGGTCGCTGAGAATCTGGCGCAGCGCCAGGTCGGTATGGCGACCCTTGCTGCCCCGATTCACAGTGCGGAAGAGGCATTTAATCCGAATGCGGTGAAAGTCGTTCTGGACGCCGAAGGTTATGCACTCTATTTTTCACGCGCGACCATTCCGTGGGATCGCGACCGTTTCGCTAAAAGCCTGGAAACGGTGGGTGACACCTTCCTGCGACATCTGGGTATTTACGGCTATCGCGCCGGTTTTATCCGCCGTTATGTTAACTGGCAGCCCAGCCCGCTTGAGCATATTGAAATGCTGGAGCAACTACGTGTGTTGTGGTACGGCGAAAAAATTCATGTTGCCGTCGCCAAAGAAGTACCCGGTACCGGCGTAGACACTGCCGAAGATCTTGAGCGCGTTCGCGCCGAAATGCGTTAGTTTTTCTCACGACACTCCCCCTGATGACGCGAATTTTTGGGAGGAGTGTCATATCGTTACGCTTTCCCGCCACTTTTCTTTTCATCAATTGATCTCATCCGGGTGACATCTGTCTGCACGACGCTCATTATGAAAGCAGTAGCATTTATGAGGGCAATCCGAAATGGAACAGTTGCGTGCCGAACTCAGTCATCTGTTGGGTGAAAAACTCAGTCGTATAGAATGCGTGAATGAAAAAGTGGATACGGCCCTGTGGTCACTGTACGACAGCCAGGGAAATCCGATGCCACTGATGGCGAGAAGTTTCACCACGCCGGGTATGGCGCAGCAGTTGGCATGGAAAACCTCCATGCTGGCGCGCAGTGGTACGGTGCGTATGCCCGTCATTTATGGGGTCTTAACCCATGAGGAACATCCCGGTCCTGATGTGCTACTGCTTGAGCGTTTACGTGGAGTGCCGGTGGAAGCGCCTGCCCGAACGCCCGAACGTTGGGAACATTTAAAAGATCAGATCGTAGAAGGTCTGCTGTCATGGCATCGGCAGGATAGTGCTGGCTGCGTGGGAATGGTGGATAACACGCAAGAGAATATCTGGCCATCCTGGTATCGTCAGCGGGTTGAGGTGCTGTGGACCACGTTAAATCAGTTCAACAATACCGGGCTAACGATGCAGGACAAGCGGATCCTGTTTCGCACGCGTGAGTGTTTGCCTGCCTTATTTGAAGGATTCAATGATAACTGCGTGCTGATCCACGGTAATTTCAGTTTACGTAGCATGCTCAAAGACGCCCGTAGCGATCAGCTTCTGGCTATGGTGGGACCGGGGTTGATGCTGTGGGCGCCAAGGGAATATGAACTGTTCCGCCTGATGGATAATGCGCTGGCGGAAAGCCTGCTTTGGCAATACCTACAGCGCGCGCCAGTGGCGGAGTCATTCATCTGGCGGCGCTGGTTGTACGTGTTATGGGATGAAGTGACGCAACTGGTCAACACCGGACGCTTTAATCGTTCCAACTTTGACCTGGCAACGAAATCATTGCTGCCGTGGCTCGCATGATAAACATGTGAACATCTTATCAGGCAACATTCCTGTCAATGTTCCGATCCTTTCAGCCACTGCCAGATGCGTCCCAGGGTTTCGTAACCAACGCGATCGCTGTGCATCAACCAGACGGGTGAAGGTATAGCGCGCTCCCACGGATTAAGCGGTGAATCAATTGCTAACTGATTGGCTGGCGCTGGCAGCGGATGCAAGCCGGCCTGCTGGAAGAAGATCATCGCCCGCGGTAAGTGGGAGGCAGAGGTTACCAGCAGGAACGGCGCATTGCCGATGGCCTTCTTTACCGCTGCGGCTTCTTCTTCGGTATCTTTGGGGTGATCCAGGGTGATGATTTCATTGGCTGGCACCCCCAGCGACTGCGCTACGCGGGCGCCAGCTTCTGCGGTACTGACGTTATTCGTCTTTGCGGCAGCGCCGGTAAAGATGAGCTTCGATCCCGGGTTTGCGCGCCATAGGCGAATACCTTCATTCAGACGTGGAAGGCTGTTGCTGATCAGATTTGAACTCGGCGCCCACTCCGGATTCCAGGTATACCCTCCGCCCAGCACCACAATATATTCCACTTTTTGCGAACCTTGCCACGTTGGATAACTGTCCTCAATCGGTTTCAACAGGCTGTCGGCGACGGGCTGTAAACTAAGGAGTAACAGTGCCAGCCAACTCAGACTAATACACACTTTCCCTGTTTTTTGAAAGCGACTGAACCAGACCAGCGCCAGGCCAATACCCATCATAATTAGCATCAGTGGCAGCGGCAGCATCATACCGCCAATCACTTTCTTCAGCGTAAAAAGCATCCTTTTTGGTTCCTTTTTTAACCATACAGCAGGGGATCTGCAGGGATATTACACCAGGAAGGTTCATTCTCGGCGTGGGTGTGACAAAATAGCGGTTTTACTTAGTCACCCTAAAGCCAGTATGTGGAGAGCCCGATGCGGGACCGCAATTTTGATGACATTGCAGAGAAGTTTTCCCGTAACATTTACGGCACCACCAAAGGTCAATTAAGACAGGCTATCCTTTGGCAGGATCTGGATCGATTACTGGAAACGTTCGGTGAGCAAAAACTGCACATTCTGGATGCTGGTGGTGGTGAAGGGCAAACGGCCATCAAAATGGCGGAACGAGGACATTTCGTCACATTATGCGATCTGTCTGGCGAGATGATCGCCCGAGCGCAACAGGCGGCAGAGGCAAAAGGTGTGAGCGGGAACATGCATTTTATACAATGCGCCGCTCAGGATGTTGCTTCGCATTTGGAAAGCCCGGTTGATCTGATATTGTTTCATGCTGTGCTGGAGTGGGTGACAGATCCGGTCAGCGTGTTGCAGACTCTGTGGTCAGTATTGCGTCCAGGCGGCGCGCTGTCGTTAATGTTCTACAATGCTAACGGTCTGTTGATGCATAACATGGTCGCAGGGAACTTTGACTATGTGCAGGTGGGGATGCCGAAACGTAAAAAACGCACGCTTTCACCGGACTACCCGCGCGATCCGGGGCAGGTCTACCAGTGGCTGGACGAGATCGGTTGGCAGATAACCGGTAAAACGGGCGTCCGTGTGTTTCATGATTATCTGCGAGATAAACATAAACAGCATGACGACTTTGAAATGTTACTTGAGTTAGAAACGCGTTATTGCCGCCAGGAACCGTATATCAGCCTTGGGCGCTATATTCATGTCACCGCGATTAAAAGTTCGGCCCGAGCCGCAGATGCAAGGATAATTTATGAGTGAATTTTCCCAGACAGTCCCCGAACTGGTTGCCTGGGCCAGAAAAAATGACTTCTCCATCTCTCTGCCGGTAGACAGACTTTCGTTCCTGCTGGCGGTCGCGACCCTGAACGGTGAGCGACTTGACGGCGAGATGAGTGAAGGTGAGCTGGTGGATGCGTTCCGCCATGTGAGTGATGCGTTTGAGCAAACCAGCGAAACCATCGGCGTACGCGCCAACAACGCGATCAACGATATGGTGCGTCAACGTCTGCTGAACCGCTTTACCAGCGAGCAGGCGGAAGGCAACGCTATATATCGTTTAACGCCATTGGGAATTGGCATCACGGATTACTACATTCGTCAGCGCGAATTCTCTACGCTGCGTCTTTCAATGCAGCTGTCGATTGTTGCAGGTGAACTAAAGCGTGCGGCGGATGCGGCAGCGGAAGGTGGCGATGAGTTCCACTGGCATCGCAACGTCTACGCGCCATTGAAATACTCGGTGGCGGAGATTTTCGACAGTATCGATCTGACCCAGCGCATCATGGATGAACAGCAGCAGCAGGTAAAAGACGACATCGCACAGTTGCTTAATAAAGACTGGCGGGCGGCGATCTCCAGCTGTGAACTGCTGCTCTCTGAAACGTCTGGTACGCTGCGTGAACTGCAGGATACGCTGGAAGCGGCGGGGGATAAGCTACAGGCTCACCTGTTACACATCCAGGACGCCACGATGACGCATGACGATTTGCATTTCGTCGATCGGCTGGTGTTTGACTTACAAAGTAAGCTCGACCGCATTATCAGTTGGGGTCAGCAGTCCATTGATTTATGGATCGGCTACGATCGTCATGTGCATAAGTTTATCCGTACCGCGATCGATATGGATAAAAACCGCGTCTTTGCCCAGCGTTTGCGCCAGTCCGTGCAGACATACTTTGACGATCCGTGGGCGCTAACCTATGCCAACGCCGATCGTCTGCTGGATATGCGTGACGAAGAGATGGTGCTGCGTGACGAAGAGGTCACCGGCGAGCTTCCGGAAGATCTGGAATATGAAGAATTTAACGAGATCCGTGAACAGTTGGCGGCGATCATCGAAGAACAGCTGGCTATCTACAAATCCAGACAAACACCACTGGATCTCGGTTTGGTCGTGCGCGAGTATCTGGCGCAATACCCACGTGCGCGTCATTTCGACGTCGCGCGCATAGTTATCGATCAGGCGGTACGCCTTGGCGTAGCGCAAGCAGACTTCACCGGACTGCCAGCCAAATGGCAGCCGATTAATGATTACGGAGCCAAGGTACAGGCGCATGTCATTGACAAATATTGAACAAGTGATGCCGGTAAAGCTGGCGCAGGCGCTGGCGAATCCGTTATTTCCGGCGCTGGACAGCGCCTTACGTTCGGGCCGCCATATCGGTCTGGATGAACTGGATAATCATGCCTTCCTGATGGATTTTCAGGAATATTTTGAAGAGTTTTACAGCCGCTATAACGTGGAATTGATCCGTGCGCCGGAAGGGTTCTTCTACCTTCGCCCGCGTTCAACGACGCTCATTCCCCGTTCGGTCCTGTCTGAACTGGACATGATGGTTGGTAAAATTCTTTGCTATCTCTATCTCAGCCCAGAACGCCTGGCGAATGAAGGGATTTTTACCCAGCAAGAGTTGTACGACGAGCTGCTAACGCTGGCTGATGAAGCGAAGCTGCTGAAACTGGTAAACAACCGTTCAACCGGTTCGGATGTTGATCGCCAGAAGCTACAGGAAAAAGTTCGTTCTTCGCTAAACCGTCTGCGCCGTTTAGGCATGGTGTGGTTTATGGGTCACGACAGCAGCAAATTCCGTATTACGGAATCAGTCTTCCGCTTTGGCGCGGACGTGCGCAGCGGTGACGATCCGCGCGAAGCGCAGCGTCGCCTAATTCGTGATGGCGAAGCGATGCCGGTCGAAAACCGCCTGCAGCTCAACGATGAGCCCGAAGAGAATCAGCCGGACAGTGGAGAAGAAGAATAATGATTGAACGCGGTAAATTTCGCTCACTTACGCTGATTAACTGGAATGGTTTTTTTGCCCGTACGTTCGACCTCGATGAACTGGTTACCACGCTGTCCGGCGGTAACGGTGCGGGTAAGTCCACCACCATGGCGGCATTTGTAACAGCGCTCATTCCGGACTTAACCCTGCTGCATTTCCGTAACACCACCGAAGCCGGTGCAACCAGTGGTTCACGTGATAAGGGCCTGCACGGTAAGTTGAAAGCGGGCGTCTGTTACTCAATGCTCGACGTCCTCAACTCGCGCCATCAGCGCGTGGTCGTGGGGGTGCGTCTGCAACAGGTTGCCGGTCGCGATCGTAAAGTGGATATCAAACCGTTTGCCATTCAGGGGCTGCCGATGTCGGTGCAGCCAACCCAACTGGTGACGGAAACGCTGAATGAACGCCAGGCGCGCGTGCTGTCCCTCTCTGAGCTGAAAGAGAAGCTTGATGAGATGGAAGGTGTGCAGTTTAAACAGTTCAACTCAATCACCGATTATCACTCACTGATGTTCGATCTGGGCATCATCGCCCGTCGTCTGCGTTCCGCGTCTGACCGTAGTAAATTCTATCGTCTGATTGAAGCCTCGCTGTACGGCGGGATCTCCAGTGCCATTACGCGTTCACTGCGTGACTACCTGCTGCCGGAAAACAGCGGCGTACGTAAAGCCTTCCAGGATATGGAAGCTGCGCTGCGTGAAAACCGCATGACGCTGGAAGCGATTCGCGTAACTCAGTCTGACCGCGATCTGTTTAAGCATTTGATCAGCGAAGCGACCAACTATGTGGCCGCGGATTATATGCGTCACGCCAACGAACGTCGTATCCATCTTGATAAAGCGCTGGAATATCGTCGTGAGCTGCATACTTCACGTAAGCAGCTGGCCGCGGAGCAGTATAAGCACGTGGATATGGCGCGCGAACTGGGCGAGCATAACGGCGCGGAAGGCGATCTGGAAGCTGATTACCAGGCCGCGAGCGATCACCTGAATCTGGTGCAAACCGCTCTGCGTCAGCAGGAAAAAATTGAACGCTACGAAGCGGATCTCGAAGAACTGCAGGTCCGTCTCGAAGAACAAAATGAGGTGGTCGCGGAAGCCGTTGACCGCCAGGATGAAAACGAAGCCCGCGCAGAAGCCGCGGAACTGGAAGTGGATGAGCTGAAAAGCCAGCTTGCCGATTATCAGCAAGCGCTGGACGTCCAGCAAACGCGAGCCATCCAATATACCCAGGCGATCCAGGCGCTGAATCGGGCGAAAGAGCTCTGCCACTTACCGGATCTGACCGCCGACAGCGCTGCTGAATGGCTGGAAACCTTCCAGGCTAAAGAGCAGGAAGCCACTGAAAAACTGCTGACGCTGGAACAAAAAATGAGCGTGGCGCAAACCGCGCACAGCCAGTTCGAACAGGCTTATCAGCTGGTGGCGGCTATCAATGGCCCGCTGGCGCGTGGTGAAGCCTGGAGCGTGGCGCGTGAACTGCTGCGGGAAGGCGTTGAACAGCGCCACCTGGCGGAACAGGTTCAGCCGTTGCGTATGCGACTCAGCGAACTGGAGCAGCGTCTGCGCGAACAGCAAGACGCCGAACGTCTGCTGGCTGAATTCTGCAAGCGTCAGGGTAAACAGTTCGATATCGATGAGCTGGAATCGCTGCACCAGGAGCTGGAAGCACGCATCGCCGCCTTGTCGGACAGCGTCTCTTCTGCCAGCGAACAGCGTATGACGTTGCGTCAGGAGCAGGAACAGCTGCAGTCTCGTATCCAGCATCTGATGAAACGTGCGCCTGTCTGGCTGGCCGCGCAGAATAGCCTGAATCAGCTTAGCGAGCAGTGTGGCGAAGAGTTTACCTCAAGCCAGGATGTGACCGAGTATCTGCAACAACTGCTGGAGCGCGAGCGTGAAGCCATTGTTGAGCGTGATGAAGTCGGTGCGCGCAAAAATGCAGTTGATGAAGAAATTGAACGTTTAAGTCAGCCGGGCGGGGCGGAAGATCAGCGTCTGAACGCGCTGGCGGAGCGCTTCGGTGGCGTTCTGCTGTCAGAAATCTATGACGACGTTAGCCTTGAAGATGCGCCGTACTTCTCTGCGCTGTACGGTCCTTCGCGTCATGCCATCGTGGTGCCGGATCTGTCGCTGATTACCGAGCAGCTTGAAGGGCTGACGGATTGTCCGGAAGATCTCTATTTCATCGAAGGGGATCCGCAGTCGTTTGATGACAGCGTTTTCAGCGTTGATGAGCTGGAAAAAGCGGTAGTGGTGAAAACCGCCGAGCGTCAGTGGCGTTATTCCTGCTTCCCGACGGTGCCGATTTTTGGCCGTGCAGCGCGCGAAAGCCGTATCGAAACCCTGCATGCCGAGCGTGAAGGGCTGTCTGAACGTTTCGCAACGCTCTCCTTTGACGTCCAGAAAACCCAGCGTCTGCATCAGGCGTTCAGTCGTTTCATTGGCAGTCATTTGTCGGTGGCGTTTGAAGCCGATCCGGAAGCGGAAATTCGCCAACTGAATGGCCGTCGCGTTGAACTGGAACGTGCGCTGAGCAATCATGAAAATGATAATCAGCAAAGCCGTATGCAGTTTGAGCAGGCGAAAGAGGGGGTCTCCGCTCTTAACCGCCTTCTCCCGCGTTTGAATCTGCTGGCGGATGACACGCTGGCCGATCGCGTGGACGAAATTCGTGAGCGCCTGGATGAAGCCCAGGAAGCGGCGCGTTTTGTGCAGCAACATGACAACCAGTTAGCCAAACTGGAACCGATTGTTTCGGTCCTGCAAAATGACCCTGAGCAGTTTGAACAACTGAAGGAAGACTACGCGTATTCCCAGCAGATGCAGCGCGATGCGCGTCAGCAAGCTTTTGCTCTGACCGAAGTGGTGCAGCGCCGGGCGCACTTTAGCTATTCCGACTCTGCTGAAATGCTTAGCGGCAACAGCGATCTGAACGAAAAACTGCGTGAGCGCCTGGAACAGGCGGAAGCTGAACGTACCCGCGCCCGTGAAGCGCTACGCAGTCACGCTGCACAGTTAAGCCAGTACAACCAGGTCATGGCGTCGCTGAAAAGCTCCTATGACACCAAAAAAGAGCTGCTTAACGATTTACAACGTGAACTGCAGGATATTGGCGTTCGTGCGGACAGCGGTGCCGAAGAGCGCGCGCGTATTCGTCGTGATGAACTGCATGCACAGCTCAGCAATAACCGTGCCCGCCGTAACCAACTGGAAAAAGCGTTGACCTTCTGCGAAGCGGAGATGGAAAACCTGACCCGCAGGCTGCGCAAGCTGGAACGTGATTATTTTGAGATGCGCGAGCAGGTGGTTACCGCGAAAGCCGGATGGTGTGCGGTGATGCGGATGGTGAAAGATAACGGCGTTGAACGCCGCCTGCACCGTCGTGAGCTGGCGTATCTTTCCGGTGATGAACTGCGCTCGATGTCGGATAAGGCGCTTGGTGCGCTGCGCCTGGCGGTTGCGGATAACGAACACCTGCGCGATGTACTGCGCATGTCTGAAGATCCAAAACGCCCAGAGCGTAAAATTCAGTTCTTTGTCGCGGTTTATCAGCATCTGCGTGAACGTATTCGCCAGGATATCATCCGTACCGACGATCCGGTTGAAGCGATCGAACAGATGGAGATTGAGCTGAGCCGTCTGACGGAAGAATTAACGTCCCGCGAACAGAAACTGGCGATCAGCTCTCGCAGCGTGGCGAATATCATTCGTAAGACCATTCAGCGCGAACAGAACCGTATTCGCATGCTGAACCAGGGGCTGCAAAGCGTGTCGTTTGGCCAGGTAAACAGCGTTCGTCTGAACGTCAACGTACGCGAGACGCATGCTACCTTGCTGGACGTACTTTCCGAACAGCATGAGCAGCACCAGGATCTGTTTAACAGCAATCGTCTGACCTTCTCTGAAGCGCTGGCGAAGTTGTATCAGCGTCTGAATCCGCAGATTGATATGGGGCAACGTACGCCGCAAACCATCGGTGAAGAACTGCTGGATTACCGTAACTATCTGGAAATGGAAGTTGAAGTTAACCGTGGCTCTGACGGCTGGCTGCGTGCTGAATCTGGCGCGCTGTCAACCGGTGAAGCGATCGGGACCGGGATGTCTATTCTGGTGATGGTTGTGCAAAGCTGGGAAGACGAAGGGCGTAGACTGCGCGGGAAAGATATTTCTCCTTGCCGTCTGCTGTTCCTGGATGAAGCTGCGCGACTTGATGCACGCTCTATCGCGACTCTGTTTGAACTGTGCGAGCGTCTGCAAATGCAACTGATTATCGCAGCCCCAGAAAACATTAGCCCGGAGAAAGGCACCACCTACAAACTGGTGCGTAAAGTCTTCCAGAACACCGAACACGTTCACGTGGTCGGTCTGCGCGGGTTTGCGCCTCAGTTACCTGAGCCGCTGCCTGGCACCGAAGATGCCTCCTCGCAGGCAAGCTAAATAAAAGGCGGCTAAATGGCCGCCTTCTTTTCTTCCGAAAATTCTCAATAACTGGTGTAATTTCTTTAAACTTCTTTACATTAGGTTAGGCAAAAATTTTTTCATGTTTATATACTAAAGGTAAGCCTAACGCGTCACAGGCTTGCTCGTCATACTTCAGCTTGTATTGGCGTTTTACAGGTTCGGCCCCGCCAAAATAAGGGGAAGACATACGGCCTGGCTACTCAAAGTATGATAAAAAAACAGGGGGCAAGGGATGTTGCTTAATAAAATGTGTGGTCGTCGGCTGTCGGCAATTAGTTTGTGCCTGGCCGTAACATTCGCTCCACTGTTCAATGCGCAGGCCGATGAGCCTGAAATGATCCCTGGCGATAGCTCAGCGACCGTCAGTGAACAGCCAACAGCGTTATCGCAGCCGCAGGCTCAATCTTCCGCGACGGCTATCATGGCAGGTATTCAACCACTGCCCGAGGGCGTGTCAGTTGATAAAGCCCGCGCCGAATTACAATCTCAACTTCCAGCGGGCTTCACACCGGTTTATATGAGCCAACTGGAACTGCTGTATGCCGCACGCGAAATGAAACCGATGTGGGAAAATCGTGATGCGGTAAAAGCCTTTCAGCAACAGTTAGCTGAAGTGGCGATTGCCGGCTTTCAGCCGCAGTTCACCACCTGGGTTGCTCTACTGACTGACCCGGCAGTAACCGGTCAGGCGCGAGATATCGTGCTCTCAGATGCGATGATGGGGTATCTGCACTTTATTGCCAACATCCCCGTCAAAGGTAATCGCTGGCTCTATAGCGATAAGCCCTATGCGCTGACGACGCCGCCGATTTCCGTGATCAACCAATGGCAAGTCGCGCTGGATAACGGTCAACTGACTTCGTTTGTCGCCAGCCTGGCACCGCAACATCCGCAGTACGCAGCCATGCATGAATCGCTGCTCAAGCTGGTGGGCGATACGCGGCCCTGGCCGCAACTGACCAGTACCGCGACGCTGCGTCCGGGGGAGTGGAGTAACGACATCCCTGCGCTGCGTGAAATTTTGCGCCGTACCGGGATGCTGGAGTCTGTTGTCAGTACGGCTGCCAAAGAAGGCCGTAGCGCTTACGATCGTGAACTTGTTGACGCAGTTAAGCGGTTTCAGACGTGGCAGGGGCTTGGGGCCGATGGCGCGATTGGCCCTGCCACGCGTGACTGGCTGAACGTGACGCCCGCTCAACGTGCGGGCGTGCTGGCGTTAAATATTCAGCGCTTGCGCCTGCTGCCGGGTACGCTGTCTACCGGTATCATGGTGAATATTCCTGCCTACTCGCTGGTGTATTATCAGAACGGCAATCAGGTGCTGGCCTCGCGCGTTATCGTCGGACGTCCCGATCGTAAAACGCCGATGATGAGCAGTGCGCTGAATAACGTGGTCGTTAACCCGCCGTGGAACGTGCCGCCGACGCTGGCCCGGAAGGATATTCTGCCTAAGGTTTGGAATGACCCAGGGTATCTTGAGCGTCACGGCTATACCGTAATGCGCGGCTGGAACAGCAAAGAGACGATAGATCCGTGGCAGGTTGACTGGGCCACCATCACCGCCTCCAATCTGCCATTCCGCTTCCAGCAGGCTCCGGGAGCGCGTAACTCGCTCGGACGCTATAAATTCAATATGCCGAGTTCGGATGCTATTTATCTGCACGATACGCCGAACCACACTCTGTTCCAGAAGGATTCGCGGGCGTTAAGCTCCGGCTGCGTGCGCGTGAGCAAGGCATCTGAGCTGGCGAATATGCTGCTACAGGATGCGGGGTGGAATGATACGCGCATCTCGGATGCCCTGAAGCAAGGGGATACAAGGTACGTGAATATTCGCCAGAATATTCCCGTCAACCTCTACTATCTGACCGCATTTGTTGGCCCGGATGGTCGCACGCAGTATCGTACAGATATTTACAATTACGATCAGACAGCGCGATCCAGTGCACAAATTGTGTCAAAAGCTGAACAATTAATCAGATAAATGAAGCAGTTCGAGGAAAATAATTGTCGTAAGTTATGCTGGAAACGGGGCGAAATGGCTGCAAGCCCCGTATTTCCTGGGGTTGGGAGCCTTGACGTGGACTACTTAGCCAGATAAGGTTTCCCGCGTGCGCTAGAGCATACATACGATAACATTGACCTTGTAGACCTTAAAACCATGGACAAATTTGACGCTAATCGCCGCAAACTGCTGGCGCTTGGTGGCATTGCCCTCGGCGCTGCCATCCTGCCTACGCCTGCGTTTGCTACACTCTCTACCCCACGTCCGCGCATTTTGACTCTGAATAACCTGCATACCGGTGAGTCAATAAAAGCAGAGTTTTTTGATGGCAGGGGCTATATTCAGGACGAATTAGCTAAACTTAATCACTTTTTCCGTGATTTTCGTGCGAATAAAGTGAAATCCATCGATCCGGGATTGTTCGATCAACTCTTCCGTCTGCAGGGCCTGCTGGGCACGCGTAAACCCGTACAGCTTATTTCTGGTTACCGCTCTATTGATACCAATAATGAATTACGTGCGCACAGCCGCGGTGTGGCAAAGAAAAGCTACCACACGAAAGGGCAGGCCATGGATTTCCATATTGAAGGCATCGCATTAAGTAATATTCGCAAAGCTGCGTTATCTATGCGCGCAGGTGGTGTAGGATACTACCCACGCAGTAACTTTGTGCATATTGACACCGGACCGGCGCGTCATTGGTGATCCATAAGCTTAATGAAACAGGAGCCGTATGAACTATCGTATTATTCCGGTCACTGCATTCGCCCAGAACTGCTCGTTAATCTGGTGTGAGCAAACCCGTCTGGCTGCGCTGGTCGATCCCGGCGGCGATGCTGAGAAAATCAAACAGGAAGTCGATGCCAGTGGCCTGACGCTAATGCAGATCCTGCTCACCCATGGTCATCTTGATCACGTAGGTGCGGCGGCTGAACTGGCACAGCATTATGGTGTACCGGTTATTGGTCCGGAAAAAGAAGATGAGTTCTGGTTACAAGGACTTCCTGCTCAGAGTCGCATGTTTGGCCTGGGCGATTGTGAGCCGCTGACGCCCGATCGCTGGTTGAATGAAGGCGACCGGGTAAGCGTGGGTAACGTGACATTGCAGGTACTGCATTGCCCGGGCCACACGCCGGGACATGTGGTCTTCTTTGATGAACAATCAAAGCTACTAATTTCTGGTGACGTGATTTTCAAAGGTGGCGTTGGGCGCAGCGATTTTCCTCGCGGAGATCATAGTCAATTGATTGATTCGATTAAACGTAAACTGTTGCCGTTGGGCGATGACGTGACGTTTATTCCGGGTCACGGCCCACTTTCGACGTTGGGCAACGAACGGCTACATAATCCGTTCCTGCAGGATGAAATGCCTGTCTGGTAACACCGCAGATAAATGAAAAAGGCCGCTATTGCGGCCTTTTTAGTACGCGATAGATTACAGTACTGCGACAATCGCTTCGCACAGCGGCGCCATGTTATCTGGCGTCATTCCTGCTACGTTCACACGTCCGGAAGCGACGGCATAGACACCAAACTCTTCACGCAGACGCAGAACCTGCTCTTTGGTCAGGCCGCTGAATGAGAACATGCCGTTCTGTTTGATGATAAAGCTGAAGTCGCGGTTCGCACCTTTCTCCTGCAGCGTATTCACAAACAGCAAACGCATGCGTTGGATGCGTTGACGCATATCAGTCAGTTCCTGCTCCCAGATAGCGCGCAGGGCATCGTTGCTCAGGATGGTTGCCACAACCGACGCACCGTGTGCTGGTGGGTTGGAATAGTTGGCACGAATGACGGATTTCATCTGGCTAAACGCGCGGTCGACGGTTTCAGCATCGGCTGCAACCAGCGTACAGGCGCCTACGCGCTCATTGTACAGACCAAAGTTCTTGGAGTAGGAGCTGGCGACGATCAGCTCTTTGTGCAGCGCAGCGAATGCGCGCAGACCTTCTGCATCTTCTTCCAGACCGCGGGCAAAGCCCTGGTATGCGAAGTCAAACAGCGGCAACCAACCTTTTTCGACAGAAAGCTGAGCCAGCGTTTGCCACTGCTCCAGCGTAGGATCGATACCGGTTGGGTTATGGCAGCAGCCGTGGAATAACACCACGTCGCCAGCCTGCGCTTCGCTGAGGCTTGCCAGCAGCGCATCAAAGTCTAATGAGTGGTTCGCGGCATCGTAATAGTTGTATTCACGAACTTCCAGACCGGCAGAGTTAAAGACGCTCTTATGGTTTGGCCAGCTTGGATTGCTCACCCATACGCGTTTAGCTGAGGTGTTTTTTGCCAGGAAATCAGCGGCCACACGCAGTGCGCCAGTGCCGCCAGGGGTCTGTGCTGTACGCGCACGTTTGTCGTTGATAAGCGAACTTTCTTTACCAAACAGTAATTCCTGAGTGCAGCGACCAAACTCTGGAATACCGTCGATGCCAAGGTAATTTTTGGTGGTTTCATTTTCCAGAATATATTGCTCGGCTTTTTTAACGCTGGTCAGTACCGGCGTTTTGCCTGTCTCATCTTTATATACACCGATCCCAAGGTTTATTTTTCCTGGGCGGTCATCGGCACGAAACAAATCAGCCAGACCCAAAATGGGGTCGGCAGGAGCGGCAGTAATGTTCTCAAACATGACGAGGTTCCATAGTGATTACAGAAGGGAAGTCCGCTATCAGGTTAACGGTAGATTTACAAAATGCCAACCGTTACTGACGAAAAGCCGAGGTGTTTTTTTAAGACGCAAGAATCCGCTAGCAGAGATAAAAAAACAGGACCGAAGTCCTGTTTTTTAGGCATTTAACAAAGAGGTCTGCTATTAGAACTGGTAAACGATACCCACTGCAACGGTGTCGTCAGAGCCTACGCCCAGTTTGTTGTCAGAATCGATCTGGTTGATGATGTAATCAACATAGGTGGACATGTTTTTGTTGAAGTAGTAAGTCGCACCCACTTCAAAGTAGTTCACCAGGTCTACGTCGCCGATTCCTTCGATGTCCTTACCTTTAGATTTGGTATAGGCGAGGGACGGACGCAGGCCGAAGTCGAACTGGTACTGAGCAACCAACAGGACGTCTTCAGTTTTGTTAGCATAACCGTTAGCGATACGGGTTGCGTTACGGGTTTCGCTGTAGTTCGCCGCCAGGTAGATGTTGTTAGCATCGTATTTTAAGCCGGTCGCCCACTGCTCAGCTTTGTCGCCGTGGCCGCGCAGAAGTGGGTTTTGCTGGGCATCGGTACGATCAGCTGCACCATACGCACCTACGATACCAAAACCTTCGAATTCGTAGCTAACAGAACCGCCAACGCCATCACCGTTAGAGCGACGAACGTCATCACGCTCGTTTTTGCCCAGGTACTGAACAGCGAAGTTCAGGCCTTCAACCAAACCGAAGAAGTTAGAGTTACGGTAAGTTGCGAGACCGCCGTTACGCTGGGAGAAGAACTGGTCGGAAGCAGCAGTGTCACCACCGAATTTTGGCAGCATATCGGTGTAACCCAGTGCATCGTAAACGACGCCGTAGTTACGACCGTAATCGAAGGAGCCTGCGTCACCAAATTTCAGACCGGCAAACGCCAGACGGGTTTTGTTGCCATTCTGAGCATCATCACCGCCTTCAGAGTTATTGCCGCTGAACTGGTATTCCCACTGGCCGTAACCGGTCAGTTGGTCGTTAATCTGAGTTTCCCCTTTGAAACCAAGACGGGCGTAAGTCTGATCGCCATTAGGTGCGTAGGCATTGTCACCGTTGTGCTTGGAAAAATGGTGCAGACCTACTGCTTTACCGTACAGGTCTACTTTGTTGCCATCTTTGTTATAGATTTCTGCAGCGTTAGCTGCCCCGGCTACCAGCAGAGCAGGGATAACCACTGCCAGAATATTGCGCTTCATCATTATTTATTACCCTCATCGGTTTTTATATGACACCTGCCACTGCCGCCAATAATTTCCGTCAATAAAAATTTACGGAACTATTGATGAGAGTTTGGTGTCTTTATGTGTCTGACAGGCATCTTTCCATTCAAACTATCGTTTCGCTACCGTCAAAGTGCTACAAATATAAAGATTTGGTTTCAAAAAGAAAAAGTGTGTAACAAAATGTTATTTTTGTGCAACTTTGTGAACAACTTCAAATTTCAGATGTCCGTGCGCTAAAAATCACCACTTCTATTTCTATTTATATGATTTTCTTATATTTAATTTAGATAAACTCCTTTTTTCTCTGTTCTGCCATAAAGTTCCTGCTTTACAGATGGCTATTTCTGGACGTCTGGAATGCCGTGCAAATGGTCAGAAAATGTACTATTTAATCAGAAAATGCTAATCCACAATAAAAATGCTGATTATTTTTTGTTCAAATATGTTGCGATGAAATATTACGTAACAGGAAGGAGGAAGGCGAAGGGTTGTGTTAAACGCGGGAGGGGGATCCCAAAACGTGAAGCGGTGACAAAAAAAGCCAGCAATGCTGGCTTTTGTATCAAAAATGCAGGGTTAGAACGTGGCGTTACGCGGGGTTCGCGGGAACGGAATAACGTCACGGACGTTCTGCACGCCGGTAACGTAAGCGATCAAACGCTCAAAGCCCAAACCGAAGCCGGAATGTGGAACGGTACCGTAGCGACGCAGGTCGCGATACCACCAGTAATCTTCTTTGTTCAGACCCATTTCCAGCATACGGGCATCCAGTACGTCCAGACGCTCTTCACGCTGAGAACCACCGATGATTTCACCGATTCCTGGAGCCAGTACGTCCATTGCTGCAACGGTTTTACCGTCTTCGTTAAGGCGCATATAAAACGCTTTGATATCTTTCGGGTAGTTTTTAACGACGACCGGCGCTTTAAAGTGCTCTTCAGCAAGGTAACGTTCGTGCTCAGAAGACAGATCCACACCCCAGTAAACCGGGTTTTCGAACTGTTTGCCGCATTTTTCCAGAATGCTTACCGCGTCGGTGTAATCCACCTGCGCGAAGTCAGCCTCAATGAAACGTTCCAGGCGTGAAATCGCGTCTTTGTCGACACGTTCGGCGAAGAATTTCATATCATCCGCACGCTCAGCCAGTACGGCTTTGAACGCGTACTTCAGCATCGCTTCAGCCAGGCCTGCAACATCGTTCAGGTCGGCGAAAGCCACTTCCGGTTCCAGCATCCAGAACTCTGCCAGGTGACGACTGGTATTAGAGTTTTCTGCACGGAACGTCGGGCCAAAGGTATAAATTTTGGACAGAGCACAGGCGTAGGTTTCGCCGTTCAGCTGACCAGAAACGGTCAGGAAAGCTTCTTTACCAAAGAAGTCTTTGTCGAAATCGACTTTGCCCTGATCGTTACGCGGCAGGTTTTCCAGATCCAGCGTAGACACGCGGAACATTTCACCGGCACCTTCGGTGTCGGAAGCGGTGATCAGCGGAGTCGATACCCAAAAGAAACCCTGCTCGTGGAAGAAGCGATGCAGCGCTTGCGCCAGCGTATGACGTACACGCGCGACGGCACCAATCATGTTGGTACGTGGACGCATGTGCGCCACTTCACGCAGATACTCAATGCTGTGACGCTTAGCCGCCATTGGATAGGTATCAGGATCTTCAACCCAGCCGGCTACTTCAACCTCAGTGGCCTGAATTTCAAAGCTCTGTCCTTGTCCAGGTGATGCAACGACTTTACCCGTTACGATAACTGAACAACCCGTCGTCAGGCGCAGTACGTCCTGATTGTAATTGGGCAGAGAATTATTGATGACGGCCTGTACAGGATCAAAGCAGGAACCGTCATAAACGGCGAGGAAGGAGATGCCAGCTTTTGAATCTCGGCGGGTACGCACCCATCCGCGCACGGTGACTTCGCTGTCAACGGCTACGCGGCCCTGGAGTACGTCGGCTACAGGCACAACGCTCATAATATTCTCTCTGTTAATAGTCGGATATATAAACACATGTCCACCCGTAATGGGGGGGATACCTATGTTACCTGGCATCTGCAATCAGACAAGCAGAATTCGTAGCTGGAGTGAAAGATTTCGGAAATTAACGTGAAAAGGGAGCCAAACTGGCTCCCTGGAAGGTTTAACTGGCTTTTTTAATATGCGGCAAATCGAAGGCTTTGCGTAGCGCGCGCACGAACGCTTTATCGTGGCAGATGGTTTTACCCGGGCTATCAGATAACTTCGCCACGGGTTTGCCGTTACATTCCACCAGCTTGATTACAATATTGAGCGGCTTAACCTGGGGAATATCACAGGTTAAACGTGTGCCAATACCAAAACTCAACTGCACACGAGAAGAGAAGTGGCGGTAGAGCTCAATCGCTTTTTTCAAATCGAGGTTATCTGAAAACACTAGCGTTTTGCTCAGCGGATCAATGCCCAGTTTTTCATAATGGGCGATGGCTTTTTCACCCCATTCCAACGGGTCGCCTGAGTCATGGCGTAAACCCTGATAGCGGGTCGCAAACTCGACGCCAAAGTCGCGTAAAAACGCATCCATGGTGATGCAATCGGTCAGCGCAATGCCGAGTTGGTCAGGATATTCATTTAACCAGGCGGCCAGGGCAACGCGCTGGCTGGTGGCAAGCTCAGGGCTGATTTGCTGATGAGCCTGGAACCACTCATGCGCCTGCGTGCCCATTGGGGTTAATGACAGGCGGCGGGCCAGATCGTAGTTACTTGTGCCGACAAACCAGGGCTCTCGCTGCAGGCGTTTAACAATAGCCTGCTGTACTTCACGTGAAAAACGACGACGCGTACCGAAATCCATCAGATGAAAGCGGGACATATCGACATCTTTCGTTAAAGCAGAGAATTCTACTAGTTTGCTTTCCAGCTCATCGAGTGCCTGCGGGACGCCTGATTCGGGCGAACGGTAACGGTGTACCATCTCGCTGATAACCGCTAGCAGCGGGACTTCCCACATGATCACTTCACGCCACGGCCCGGTTAAGCGGATGTTCAGCTTACCGTTATCATTGGTGACGCAAACCTGTTCCGGGTTATAGCGGAAATCACGTAACCAGGTGAGGTAATCAGCTTTAAAGAAAGGCAGGCCGGAGAGCCACTGGTACTCGTCCTCCTGCAGTCGCAGGTGTTGCATAGCATTCACCTGCTCACGAATAGAATCGGCATAAATACCGAGCAGGTCATCGCCACGGCAACGAAATTCAGCCGCTACTTGTACATCATAGTAGTGGTGAAAAACGGCTTGCTGCATATGCAACTTATAAGCGTCTGTATCCAGCAGCGAGTGCAGAACAGGAGAAGCGAATTGTGTCATAGGTGCGCAGTAGCATCCTCTCACGGGAGCGTTTAGTACAATAAACAACTAAGAAAACCGCTGGAGTATACCTTGTTTAGCGATTTATTGAACCCCGATCACACCATAAGCTGTCTTTCTGGTCGAGGGCAATTCGTGCCGCGTGTTATAAAAATGTAGTAATAGCTCTACTAACATTATGATTTTCAATAATTCTACTGTGCTGCTAAAAGCTCATGGGGCATGGATGGGGCAAAACGCGAAAGCGCTTGGTTGAGCAACGACACCTGCTCAGCACTCTTCTCTGACATCCACTTACCGTAAACTTTGTACACCATCTGGGCATCGGTATGCCCCATCTGAGCTGCTATAAAATTTGGATTTGCCCCGGCTGACAATGACCAGCATGCATACGTATGCCTGGATTGGTAGGCGTTACGATAACGAATGCCTGCGCGCTTGACTATTGGGGCCCAAATTTTATTAATCGAATTAACCGCGTAGTGATATCCTGTCCGAGGTCCACGTTTGACGCACTGAGGACTGAAGACAAAAGTGCATGGATGAATGGCTGATTGGCCATACTCCCGCAGTTTCACTTCAACCTCATACTGCCGGCCAAGGCGTGTCAACTGGGCCTGGTTTTTCAGGGCATCAATAGCTGGCTGAATGAGATAAATCACCCTGTCAGTCCCTGCTTCGGTTTTTGGCAGGGTGAACTCATCCGTCTGGGTAAGGTTGCGTTTTACAGTAATGGTACCAGCATGGAGATCGATATCTTCCCATGCCAGACCGCACAACTCCCCATGCCTCATTCCGGTATAGACTGCCAGTGACCAGAGATTTCTCATCTGCTGGTGGCCGCATGCCTGGATAAACCTGATGAACTCGTCTGACGTGAGTGGATCGGGTTCTCCCTTAGCTTTCTTGAGGCGGTTAATTCCGCTAAACGGGTTTTCTTTTGCATAACCGTTATCAGTTCCGAACTGGAAGATCTCGGCCATTAGCATCATGTAATTATTGACTGTGGATGACTTCCGGCCTTTAACCTGTGTCCGGTGATCCTTTTTCATGACATGAAAACCTGTCAGCAACTCTTTCCTCACATACAGCAAATCCTCGGCGGTCACTGCAGAAACCATTTTGTTTTCGCCAATGCGTGGAAGCATGTTTTTTATGATGGATTCGTACCGACTCATGGTGTTTGAGCTGATTTCCATTCGCTTCAACTCTGACCATTTTTCAGCAAGTTCCAGCACAGTAATTTCCTTACTATCCTGACCGAACCGGGCAAGGTTCGGTGAGTTTGGGAATTTTTCTGCATAATTAAAATTCCCCATCCTTATCGCAAAACAAACAGAAGATCGAAGCTCGCCGGCTATCTTGCGATTCTTTGCAGTATCAGGGACACCGAGGTTTTCCCTGACTCTTTTGCCTTTATATAGAAACCAGATGCGGAGTGAACCGCCGTGGTTTTCGACGCCTATCGGGTACGATGCATTAGCCATTATTCCCTCCTGACGTCCAGGAGCACCGGCGAGTGTACTTCTTTTCATGTCCGATGCGCACCCGGTTGATTTTTTTTCTGAGCTTCGATCCACTGATCAACTGCTTTTCTGTTGTACATGCATTCGCTAGAAGGCTTGGGATTGCCGTCTGGTGAAATGTGCAGGTACTCGCGGCCCAGCATCCAGGATTCTTTTCTGGCGCGGGTGATGGTTCCGGGCTTGAGCCCGGTAACCGCGATAAGAACGCTTTCACAAACCCACTCGTTGGGGGCTAACTGAATAACATTGCTCATATACCCGCCTCACACCAAGTCAAGGCCACGGCAGTGGCGCCACACATCAAACATCCGCTTTACCACTTCCCTACAGTAAAAACCGTCGCAATCTCGCGTAAGGTCGTAACGGCTCCCGTACCGTTGGCGCACCCATATTTCAAATGCTTTGTGCATTACTTCACCTCTGCAGATAACGTCGTCACAATGACATGCTGGCGCGCCTTGGGTTTTATCAGAAAAATAGCCTTGTCATGTCTGAGTCCGTACCCACCCTCACGTTCGCAGCGTGCGACTGAGGCGCATAAAGAGCGGGGAATTCCTTTCTTGCTGACATCAAATACCCAGGCGTTTTTGAGGTCGAGGATCAGATTCCCCACGTCGCCACCAATGCGTTCGATATAGCGTTCAATAGCGTGAACGGTCACCATGTAGTGGCGAAACTGCACACTTCCGGAGGCGGTCATTATTGGCGTCGTAGTGGTCATAACTTCACCTCCACGCCGATCCCGGCGATAATACAGGCTCGTTCTATAGCTTCTTTCGCCCAGCGCTTATAGGTTTCCGGATGGAAAGCCTCGCTTTTGCCTGTACCGCTCCAGAATGCTTTTGAACCAGTATCTGGCAGGGTGATGGTCAATTGCTTACCATTGGTAACATCGTTAATCAGCCCTGACTTAATATTCAGTTGCAATTCTTTGTCTCTCAGTGCTTCTTCCAGTTCGGCAACATGGCATTCAGAATCAATCAGGTTGCTTTCCACAGAAGACAGGGCTTGTTTTAGTCGCTCGATCTCCGCCGCCATGTAGTAACCGGTTTTGCTCCAGGTATCCACATCATCACCGGTCATATCCGGTTCCATCGTCGCCATGAGAATGGCGACGTGATAGTCCTGGCTGCCACTTGTAATCGCAACAGCGTAGGTGTCACTGTTTTCGCGCTTATAGATAAGCACGACAGGGTTAGTGATTTTGCTCATTTCGCCGTCTCCCGCTCAGCTTCGATGATGGCATCTACAGCCATCACCAGAGTTCTGGCTAGGTCGTCGTAATCCTGCCAGGCATCATTGCTAAAAAAATTCGTGAGCATTACCGGCGCTATCTGCACAACGAGGTGCTGGCGGTAAGTCATGCCACGGGGAGTATCGATGCGTGGGCATGGATAGGCTGAATGTTGTCCTGTTTTCACGACTAACCCCCGAAATCCATCAAAAATTTGTATTCAATCAGCGCGCCGAACACGACGGCCACCAATAACAGGGCAAACAGCATGGACAGGAGAAATGATTTCATCTTGTCACCTCTCGCTGGATTGTTTTGTAGGCCCGCAGCATGTCGCGAGATTTACCGGAAAAAACCGTCTTCATGAAGAACATTCCACTACGGTTTGCAACTATTCCTAAGGTTGAAAAAAGCGTGGTATCGACCACGCGGTTATGTTTACGGAACTCAAACACAGTGCTGGTGATCACGATGTTCGCTACGGCGCCATAGTCCTGATATTCGATTTTCATGCCAGATGCTCCTCAATAATTTTGAAAGCATCATCACGGCATGGCATCACGACGAACTCAGGATTACCGTATGCAGTGTTGATCACTGGATCGAACTGAATGCGAACCGCTCCAGCCTCACCGGAAGGGCGTAACTGGATGGGAATAAACTTCCGCTCGCGACCAAACATCTTTTCCGGATAACTGAGGTATTCAGCCTGGATAACCGGATTGATACTGAAATCCACTTTTTTCGGGATGACGCGTTC
This sequence comes from Citrobacter sp. Cb080, assembly GCF_030334745.1. Taxonomy (NCBI): domain Bacteria; kingdom Pseudomonadati; phylum Pseudomonadota; class Gammaproteobacteria; order Enterobacterales; family Enterobacteriaceae; genus Citrobacter; species Citrobacter sp. Cb080. The sequence continues at coordinate 369,113 of NZ_JAOWDG010000069.1, forward strand.
CATATCAGGAAAGCGACCATCAACAAGTTTGATGCCGGTGATCGAAATCCGGCGTTCGAATGCGTCGCGGTGAATGGCAAACGCTTCTTTGTTAAATACCAGTTCAGTGGTTTCCGCTTTCGCCGGAACCGGCCCTTCAAACTGGACGATGATGTTTTTCTTCGTCCGGATGCCGTGCTCCATGCGCAGGGCTACATGCCCGTTAGTCGACTCGATATATTTCGGAGTGATGTGCACACCATTCAGGTAGTAACGGACATCATTTTTTGCTGCGCATACCAGAGCTGCGCGAATGAGTTTCGACTGGAGGATCATGCTTCCACCTCCACGAAGATCTCTTTCGGATCCTTACGCAGAACGAAGCCACCAAATTCAGGATGTTGCCAGCGCTTGCGTTTACCGCTTGGGCGAACGGATTCTTCCAGCAGCACCTGAAATGCGTGAATGAACGATTCACGATGTACGCACAGCCCACGAACTCCCGGCAACTGTCTGGAGGGCAGGTTTGCGAACTGAACAAGACGACGGCACGAAGGATCGGACAGACTGGTTTCCCATGACACTTTGTGTACCGGAACGAATTCGGCATCGGTATTCACGAATTCAGTCGAACTAATGCGCCGTTGTGGTAGAGAGGAAGATACAGGCGAAGCAGCAACCAGGTTGGCGCCACTCACTTCCATTACTGCTTTCATCGTCGCTGATGCGGTTGCTTCGGCCACAACGCGGGCCAGTGAAAGAATGTCATGGTTCATGCTGATTTCCTGCTGGTGTGATTTAGCTACTGGCACTTCTTTGCTGTATGTGCCTGTGGTCATGATGGCAGGGAGTACATCCTCACAAACCCAGTCCTGTACGCGTTCAGCCGATGGAAGCTGGCTTCGCAGGATAAGGCGGAACAAGTCGGCCTGACCAGCCAGCTGAGTACCGCGCGGTTTTTCACCAAAACCCAATTCTAACGATTCGTTATAATCAAGTTTAATCAACGCCTTGCAGTGGTCTTTCAGCGCTTTTGCTGGGTTCGTATAACCGAGGGATTTAGCCAGTTCTACAGCGTCAAAGGCTGGTTTTCCCTCATAAAGAATTCCGCTCATAGAAAAATTGAGTTCTTCTGAGCTAAAGGCCATAAGTTGGTTTTTCATCATCATTTACCTCAGTGCAAAATGTGTTGAACGGGTATTGCTTCGCCGACACGTAACCGAACAGCAAGATCTATAAGCATCTCGTCGAGAAAACCGCTGAACCACGAATGACCGTCTTCTTTCTGGCGCTGATCGTTGGCGGAGTAGAACTGGAATACAGCCAGATATCGCTCCTGTGGTTTTTGCTCGATCAGTGCGCCTTCAACGTGTTCAACCAGCAGGTTTTCGATAAGCTCCCGCGTTAAGCCGAAAACAAACTCACCGGTTTTAAACTGATACTCACCGTCACGGAGGCCCCAGCGTTTTTCACATTCAATCAGGTAGGTAAGGGCGACAGTTCCGCGCATGGAGTGACAAACGGTTTCAGCCCATTCATGCTGCTCTTCAGTTGTCAGCGTACCTTTGCCGTAACGATTTTCATCGAGCATCCACGCGGGGATGTGCGTACCGGACTGCTCCTGTATTTCTTTCAGTCGGGCAACTAGCTGCTTTACGTTGTCGTTTTTGTTGGTACTCATCGTTTTAATTCTCCGTTATACGTTTCATGACTCATTACTTCCCAGTTGCGGCCATTGTCTTTCGATAGCATCCGCCAGCGCGGATTAACCTTCAGACTGAGAAATCCGGTGCGTCGCATACGTCGTGCATATACTCGCTTCCGTCGGTATCGCAGCAGGACCTGCATCGCCTGCAGGTGTACGCGTTCAGGTATTCGAATTGCTGTCAGTGCCACCAGTTAGCTCCTGTATACGTAACCCGGCTTCGCGAGCCATTTTGATAAAAGTGTCCAGAGCGCAAATATGCTCATCTTCAAAAAGCCGGCGATCGCATGTAACACGGCCGTTTTCGATATAAAGAACAACACGCCCGGTGAAGTCCGGAAGGACGTGCAGATCCACGTTGAGGGTTGAGGACTGGGGGGGGGATCTGAATCCCGGGCATAATTATTTGTTGTGAGGTCATCAGTTAATTCCTCCACATACGTATTTCTCTTTCGCGTGTTTAATTAACTCCGCAAAAATCTCGTCAACAATCATCTTTCCGGTTTCGGTCAGATATTCGGTGTGTCCATTGATATCGACGCTTTTCATATACGTCTGGCGAAGAAATGTTTCCGCTTCTGTGTTGAATTCAGTCCGAGCCTGTTTTTCGAAGCGCAGCAAAAGTTTCAGCATTGATTCTTCGTTAATCTCGATAACCTGAATATTGTCATCGGGCATATTTACGGAGAGACAATAACCTCCTGTCTTGCGCTTCATTCGGTTTAATGTCGCAATAGCAATGCGGCGGCGATAAATTTCAATGGTGTTGTTTTTCATTGTCACTACCGCCCGTAAGCCTTGCGCAGAAAAAGGTTTGCAATATGCAGATAACTATTTCCATAAGAGGCGAAAAGTTTTGCTGTCTTGTGTGCTGCTTTATCTTTCAGAAACGTCATTATTGCCCCCCCCTTTGAGGTGTTCTCCATCGTCATTTTTGTCATGAAGCAAAGCTCATTAAGTAATGAGGTGAATCTTCCCGCTACCTTCACATCAGTGCGTGTGATTGCTGGCATAAGCAACTGGGTAAATTCAGCACGGAGTTCATGTGCATATTTATTGGCACACTCTGCTGTTTTGTGGGCTTTGTTTATGTAAAGAATGTCGTCATCCTGATTGGCTGGATGGGCTTTGTTATTCACGACTTCATTTCTGACGATAATATTCATTTGCATTTCCTCAGGGTGAGTGATGTCCCACCGATTAAGGTGTTATTTATGATTTCTTGATTTAATTAATGTTTTAATTAAATAGCAGAGAACATTCTTTTAAGATCAGGGTGGTCATCAATGATTTTTTTAGCATCATCACATGCTTCATCGTATGACTTAAAGAAATCAACCAAAACAAAATAATTATCGATACGTTCGTAAACAGCGAATTCCATCTCACCAATAAAAGTTGTATTAAATTGGTAATTAAATCCTTTCTCGCAAGGCTGAACAGCATAACAATAGGACCAATGCGAATTAGCTGCTTTAAGCTTGGCGTGAATATCAAATTCCTGGCTGGTTGGTTTTGGTTGGGAGGTTATGTTCATCTCATTGGCTCCGTAATTTGCCGATGAACTGATATTACAAAACGTAATTGACTATGTCTATACAAAATGAAATAAAATTTAATTATTTATTGAAAGCGATTGATTTCAAAGTGTATTTAATTAGTGGCATTGATATCCAGACAAAAAAAATCCCGGCATGAGCCGGGAGTGAGTATTTTACAGAATGTTTTATCCGAATGTCTCTTCAGGCCATTGTGATGCGACCACCTTGCCAACGATTCTGCAATGCTCGTTGCAGGGTATCATTGGAAACTGAGGGTTCAACGGCTGAAGGAAGACCTGTCCACTATCTTTAATCAATTTCTTAAAGGTGAATTCATCCCCGCCAAGCCTGGCGATGCAAAAATCTCCAGGGTCAACCGGTTCTTCAGGATCAACAAGGATGAGCATTCCGGCTGGAAAGCTTGGTCTTGAACCGGTAGGAGCTGTCATAGAGTGCCCGTCAACTTCAAGCCAGAATGCATGATCACTGGCTTTTTTAGTTGTACTAACCCAGCTTTCTGCATCGCGCTCCGTAAAGGTTCTGAACTCTGGCGAAAACATACCTGCCTGAACGTGAGAGAAAACAGGGTATTCATAATGAGGTTTAGGAGGCTCAACAAATTGTCCAGCTCCTACGGTGAAGGAACCATCTATGTTGAGGGTTGCACCGACAATGCCAAGAATTCGGAAAATCGATCCTATTTCAGCAAGCGAAGCCGATCTCCTGCCGTTAAGCCAGTGGCTCAAAGCACCTTGTGTAACACCCAATTCCTCTGAAAGTTGGGCTTGTGTAATCCCCACCTCAGACATTCTGGCTTTTGCCAGTTCATACCATTCTGTTTTCATAGGCTCATATTATTACAGTATGTGATAAAGTTTCAATGCACATGATGTAATATTTCCTTGATGATTTCAAATACAATATGTAATATCTCCTTAAACTACGGGAGACCAAAATGAGCAATCTTAAAAATCTGCGTATTGCCAGTGGCTTAACTCAGTGCGAGCTAGCTAAGTGTATAGGTCACACACAAAGCTCCATTTGCCACTACGAATCTGGCCGGAGAGTTCCTGATATTGAGACATGCCATCTCATCGCCACCGCTTTGAGCACAACAGAACGCAAGGTTTTTATCGAAGAAATTTTCCCACATCCCTCCTCAGAGGTGTGACATGTCACAACGAACAACAGGGGGCTAATAATGAATACCACTATCAAAACATTCGACTTTAAGTCTGATGCTGGTGAGCTGCTGGCTTCAGTTCGGACCTTGCTGATTAACAATGTTCCGTGGTTTGTGGCCGCGGATGTTGCCCTTGCGCTTGGTTACAGCCAGACGCAGGCGATGACAAAGCTGATTGATGATGAGGATAAAGATAATCAAACCATCCTTATAGGATGTAACTATACAAATCAATCAGTTATCAATGAATCCGGGTTGTATACCGCAATCATGGGAAGTCGCAAAAAGCAGGCTAAGCGCTTCAAACGCTGGGTCACTGCTGATGTGCTGCCATCAATCAGAGCAACTGGCTCATACAGCCTTACTCCGTCCAATGATCTCCCTGATTTTTCAGATGAAGTGGCTGCTGCCCGCGCATGGGCAGACGAACGTGAAGCTGCCCGTCGAGCACTTGGATACGTCGAGCGCCAGGCAAAGTATATCGAGCACCTCGAAAACCTTTTTCAGCCGGGTATGTCTCCTTGCCAGTTCTGTAAGCAGTTGAACGGCGTCAACGTCCAGCAGGTTAATGCGTTTTTGTTCGAACATAACTGGCTCTATGACGACCAGCCAAATGCTAAATATCCGCGCTGGCGGGTTCATCACTATGCACGCGATCTCTACCTCAGTGAGCGTACCGGGCAGATAGAGCAGGACGACGGCGATATGCGCGACACATTCAAGCCGCTCCTGCTGCGCAAAGGCGCGGTGTGGATTTACCGACACTATCTCAAGGGGCACCTTCCGATGAAGAAGCGCTGGGATGGCAAGTTTACTCACGATACTGAGTTAGCGGGTGCAGCATGAGCATGCTTTTTAATTTTCGCCCTCTAGTCATCAACCCTGAGCTTGCTACGCGTATCGGTCTGAACGAAGCGATCGTATTGCAGCAGGTTAACTACTGGATTAACGACAAAGAGCAGGGAGTTATCCATTCTGGTCGTCGCTGGGTATTCAACAGCTATGAGTCGTGGGTAAAACAATTCCCGTTCTGGTCAGCAGATACCGTTAAACGCGCTTTTACATCACTCGTCAAACAGGGATGTCTCGATGTCGAGCAGCTCAATAAGTCCCAGCATGACCGGACAAATTATTACACCATCAACCATGATTGCGAGTTGCTTAATGATGCGGAACAGGTGCCCTCATCGAACGGGGCAAGTTGCCCTGATCGACAAGTGCAGGATGCACCGATGGATGAGGGGAAAAACGCCCGCTCTCTAATGGTTATTACAACAAAGACTACTACAGAGATTAAAAACACTCTTGGTGCATCGGCTGGCGCCGCTACACCGACGGCCATTTCCGAAAGTGGTAAATCATCTGGGAAAACCAGTGGTACGAAACCAGCAGCGCGACAGGAATACTCTCCAGAGTTCGAAACCGCCTGGCAAGCATACCCAAAACGCGCTGGTGGCAATCCAAAAGCAACGGCCTACAAACACTGGAAGGCTCGCATCGCCGACGGCGCAACGGCATCAGAGCTGCTGGCGGGCGTGCAGCGCTACGCGGCCTACATCCGCACGACGGGCAAGCTTGGTACTGAATACGTCAAACAGGCGGCAACGTTCTTTGGGCCCGATCGTCATTTCGAAGAAGCCTGGCAAACTCCATCCGCTCCCGGAGGTGGGCGTCGCAGTGCGCTTCCGGTATCTGGCTTCAGTGAACAGGATTACGGCCAATCAGACTGCAACTGGTGACAAGGGGAAACACAATGCTGAACATCAAACAACGCGAAGAAAGGGATTCTCTGCTGGCGAAACGTGAGGGGCTTCGTGAAGAACTAGCGTTCGCTGTAGAACATAAAACTCCGTGGCAGTTGAGGGGCTGGGAGTCAGGAGAAGTCCATACCGCAGTCTGCGAAAAACATGGCGACTATGAGCGCATGTCGCTCACTGGTAAAGCGTTTCGTGGTACCGAAAATGTTAAACATTCCCTGTGCCCGGGGTGCGTGCGCGATGAGCTGGCGGCAGTCGATGCCGGGCTGCATGCGTTGCAGGTATCTGACCTGCTGGACAACGTCGGGATCGCCCGCCGATTTGAGGGCTGTGAGTTTAGTAATTATCAAGCGGTTAATCAGGGTGCTGCAAAAAACCTTGAAGCCTGCCAGCGCTACGTCAACAGTTGGTCGGAGCGTCTTAACGCAGGAACGGGGCTGGTGATGACCGGGAACTGCGGGACAGGAAAGAACCACCTGGCTGTTTCGATGGCGAAAAGCATTATTCGAAACTATCTCGCAAGGGTTGAAATCACCGATGTTATGCGTCTGACCCGGGCTGTGAAAAACACGTGGCGCCACGGTGCTGACAGTACCGAGGAAGACGTTATCGAACGTTTCGCATCACTGGATCTGCTGATTATTGATGAGGTGGGCGTGCAATTCGGTAGTCCGACGGAAATGACCATTCTGCAGGAAATTATCAACGCCCGCTATGAGAGCGTACTTCCGACAATCCTGATAAGTAACCTGACCTTTGAGCAATTGAAGGAGTCCATCGGTGAGCGCATCGTGGACAGGGTTACCGATGGTGGGCGAAACCGTCTGGCGTTTGGCTGGGAAAGCTATCGCGCAATTGCTGCAGGGATAACCGCATGATGACTCCGGTATGGAAAAATAATGATCTGGAAGGTGCGGTAATTGGCGCAATTTTTCTGCGCAATACCGATCCTGAGGTTCTGGGCATTCTTTCCCGTATGCCGGCGAGCGTATTCTCCGTCCGTCAGTACCGTGAAATTTATTCTGGCATTTGTCGTCAGGCTCGCGGAACCGGAGTGATAGATCCGCTGTTGCTTTGTGAGGCCATGCCAGAACACAGCGCAACGATACTCGAATCAAGTCGTATCGCCTGGGCTAAATCAGCGCTGACGTATTACGTCTCCACTCTGGAACGTAACGCTGCCGTTCGTGACGCTGAGGCTGTAATCGAGACGGCGCTGGCTGGCATTCGCAATGCTGCCAATGGTGATAACGCAGTCGAAGCGTTGAAGGCCGCACAGGGGGGCTATGGCTGCAATCTCACTCACTCCTGATACCGTTCAACCTGTGCATATTGATGAAATTTTACCTGCGGTAATTGACCGGGTAGACGCAAGAAATCAGGGGCTAGAAGAGGCCAAACCTCTGATGACCGGTATTGAAGAACTGGACGTAAAAACCGGTGGCATTGAACCGACAGATCTGGTCTTCATTGCCGCCCGTCCGTCGATGGGGAAAACCGAGTTTGCCTTGGACATTATCGATAAAGTATCAGAGCAGGGGCATGGCGTACTGTTTTTCAGCATGGAGATGGCCAACATCCAGATTGGCGAGCGAATGGTATCTGCTGCTGGTGGCATGTCAGTGTCCAGGCTCAAAGAGGCCGCGAAGTTTGAAGATGAAGACTGGGCAAGGTTATCTACAGGTATCGGGCATCTTACCGGGCGCAATATCTGGATGGTCGATGCCACAGATCTGACGCTTGAACAGATCCAGCAAACGGCAACCAGTCATCAGATTGCTCATCCTGAAACCGCGCTGGTAGTTATCGATTATCTGTTACTCATTAAGATCCAGAGTACGGCACGCTATGACCTCGCGGTGGGTGAATTGTCGAAGGGATTAAAGCGCCTCGCCAAAACAAACCGCACTCCCGTCTTGGCGCTGAGCCAGCTTTCGAGAGGCGTGGAATCCCGACCTAACAAACGTCCTATGAACTCAGACCTGAAGAACTCCGGCGAAATTGAGGCAGATGCTGACATCATCATGATGCTCTATCGCGATGAAGTGTATAACCCCGAATCACCGGCAAAAGGGATCGCGGAAATTAACATCACCAAACAGCGTAACGGCGTTCTTGGGACCGTATACCGCCGTTTCTACAATGGGCATTTTCTGCCGATTGACCAGGAAGAAGCGAAATCAAAATCAGCCCCGCAGCAAAAATCACAACCACGTCGGTATGCAAAAGCTTAAGGAACCAATAATGGATCGTCTAATTCACGAAATGTCTTATTTATTCACCCAAAAGCGCTTCATGGAACTCCAGGGTGCTGCACGAGACATAGCTATCAGTCATAGCGACTATCCCGAATGCTTTGGCCTTATTGCTGATGCAATCGATGAGTTTCTTGAAGATAAGCCTGATGATGAGTGGCGAGAGCATGAAAAAATCCTTATGCACTACGTTGCTATGCGTGTTCTGACGCTGTGGGGTAACGGCGATAAAGTGACTGATGTCCAGTGGGCGCACCCTGGCTGGTTTGGCACTGCTGAAAAGGGGGAAACCATTCAATGAAACTGGAAGCGGCACTCAAACATTTCAGCCCTCAGGGAATGCACATCAGCGACGACGTGAAAGGAACCTCTCCGGACCGCCTTACAGGAACAGATGTAATGGCGGCGATTGGCACCACCAGCAGCCGCGCGAGATTCGGTCTGGCAGCTTTCTTTGGTAAAACCGGGATCAGCAAAAGCGATGAGCAACTTGCGGTTCAGGCGCTGGCCCGCCACGCAATGGAGACAGCACCAAAGAATGTGCGCAAAGCAGCCGGTGGTGAGTTGGGATGGTGCATGCTGACGCTGGCGCAATTTGCCTTTGCTGAATACTCCCGTTCCGCGGCAACCAGCGTGACGTGTCACACCTGCAACGGTAGCGGGAGAACATCCCGCACACAAACCACGCGCAAAGTATCTTACCCGTGGGGTAACGCGCCGTACTGGGCCAGTCGTTCGCGCGCAGTTCGTCCGTCAGACTGGGAGTTGTGGACAGAAGTTACAGAGATTGTGCCTGCTGTCTGTGACGCTTGTGAAGGGAAAGGAACGATAAGCGCCCGTTGCCGTTGTGGTGGAAAAGGTGAGGTGCTTGACCGCATTGCTACAAAAGAACGTGGTGCGCCGGTTTTCAAAACGTGTGAGCGTTGCTCTGGAAACGGTTTTTCATCGGTGCCGTCTACTGCGGCATATAAAGCGATTCTAAAGCGTGTCCCGGATCTGCACGTCAGAACATGGACCCGCAACTGGAAACCGTTTATGGAATCGCTGGTAGATATCTGTCACAAGGAAGAAGGTAAAGCTGATTCAGCTTTTCAGGATATTACCAGTTTGTGTGACGATACGCGTGATATTTAGCATTTTCGTGACGCAGGGCTTGATTTTGTCCGAAGTTGTCGTGTATGCTTCTAATCATGGATACGTGCATCCAAATGAAACTGATTATGAACCCTGCCATTCGGCGGGGTTTTTGCTTTTCGCACTCAGTGTAAGTGAAATATAACCATGTGCTTTCAGGGTGAGTTACTATGCAGATTCCTTTCAAAAGTTGTCTGGAGAGTGGCATGGAATTAACATTTAAGGATCTGAAAGAAAAACGCACTAAACTGGTCGAGGCGCAATGGAAGTTACAGGATAAACTTCAGGAGAAGGCGAGCGAACTACTACGAGAGTATTCAGGTTCTCTTGATCTTACATCTCGTGAGTGGACTGGTTCTGACGGAACAAGATGGCCTTATGTGGACATTGGTATTTGGGAGGAGGAGGGGAAGTTCTTTCCTGTCTTAATCCCCCAACTCAATATGGATAGCCGTTACCACTTGAATTTCGTGATTGCAACCACTCTTGATGATTCTCCGCTAACAGGTGGCTACAGGCAGGGCGTAAGCATCTCACTCTGGTATGAGAACTCATCATTTTATGCTGAAGTAGGCTCAGGAGACGACGTCTCCCGTTTTTCTGTCTCATCTCAGTTGGGTGGATTTTATCAGGTATGCAACGCTATTAAGGCGTTAATTAGCTCTTCTATGGATCGCGCCATGCCAGATATTCCAGCGAATTAATAAAGCATAAACATCTTTCAGGGCTATGCAAATGCATGGCCTTTTCTATATCCCGTTGTGAAATGTTCGTGAGGCATGGGTTGTCAGCCAAAGGATCACCGGGAGACACCCGGCACCACGCATCCATTATTGCATAGCAAAAAGGCTCACAACGGTGGAACTTTTAGCAGGGCGAAAAAAAGCCCGCATTGGGTTGCGGGCATAACAGAGAACAAATAGCTAATATTCAAGTTGTCTTTCATCAACTTGTCAGAAGAATTTAACCTTAAGAAAAATTGATGTAAAGACAATATTGATTTCTGGTTACAGGCTGCGCATTTGCGTGGCCTTTTCTATTTCAGGCTCACGGGAATCATCCGCTACGTGCTTTGTTGATAAATCCAGCCCGTGAAGCCTGCTCCCTTACTACAAACAGCACCCGCTAACTATGCGAGGTGAGGCTATGAAAATGAATGACAAGAACCCTGAATTCTGGGCTGCGGTTTTGACCGGACTCAAAAATGCGTGGCCCCAGATTCTGGGGGCGTCAATGGCCGGACTCATTGCCTATGGTCGTCTGATATATGACGGTGCAACACGAAAAAATAAATGGCTTGAGGGCGTCCTTTGTGGCGCCCTTTCTTTATGCATCACCAGCGCGCTTGATGTGGTTGGCCTTCCGGTATCGATATCACCGTTCGTCGGTGGTGTGATTGGATTCGTTGGCGTAGACAAGCTGCGCGAAATCGCTATCAGCGCACTTAAAAAACGGGCAGGAGTGAACGATGACAATCAGCAATGAACCGCGCTGGCTGGTGGAAGCCCGTAAATATATGGGGCAGATGGAAATTAAAGGCCCGCGACACAATCCGTTAATCCTCCAGTTCTGGAAGGACATTAAACGAGGTGGAATTAAAGATGATGAAACGCCCTGGTGTGCCGCTTACGTCGGGTCGATGCTTGAGCGCGTCGGAATCAAATCCACCCGTTTCGAGTCTGCAAAATCCTATCTCAGCTGGGGCGTCGAACTTCGCGAGCCAGCCTATGGATGTGTGGTGGTATTCAGTCGCGACGGCGGCGGCCATGTCGGATTTGTGGTCGGGCAGCACCAGAATGGTGACCTGATGGTCCTCGGTGGTAATCAGTCCGACGCTATCAATATTCGTGCATTCTCACGTTCCCGCGTGACGGGTTATCGTTGGCCGGTTAACGAGCCGAGGGATAGCCGCATGTTACCGTTGATGAATGGCACCAGTTCGGTGAAAGAATCATGATTGAAGCTCTACTGGCATCACTGAAAACGTCATGGCGCTGGTGGCTGGTAATTATCGCGGTGGTTATTGTCGTTGGCGCTGTCGCTATTCTCGGTGTTCTGCTGGCAAACAGCCAGGCTGACCTGAGCACAGCGCAAAGCGATAAGCGAGTTCTGGAGCATGATAACGCGCTACAGGGACGGGTTATCGCGGTGCAGGCTTTCAACTTCAACCGCTTCAATCAGGTGGCTGAGAATGCCAGCCGCCTTAATTCGTTGATCGATGCAGGTACCGAAAAGACTGTCATCGAATACCGGGAGATTCTTCGACGTGAAAAAACTTGTGACCTGCCTGTTCCTGCTGATGTCGCTGGTGGGTTGCTCGACTACGCGAACCGTTTACGTACCGGGGCAATGCACACCGATTCCGGGAGCGCTGACGCAGCCAGTGATAACGCCACTACCGCCAGCACCCTGACATATTGCCAGGCTGTTCTATGGATTAAGTCGTTGCTGGCTGCTATTGAAAAAGCGAATAACCAACTGGCAGGAATACGCCGGATCGAACAGGAACGGCAATAGCATTACAGCAGGCATTCACTGAGTGTCTGCGATAATGCTTTAACATCGCTACCTGTAGGTATAATGTTTCCTCTTCAATATGAGTGAAAGGAGATACTTGTGATCTATACCGACATAATAACGTTTTATATAACCAGTGAAAATAATCAACGGCTTGTTCGCTATGATGTGATTAAGAAATCTGCCGATGACTATATTGTTAAAGTGTTCGATGAGCAAACGAAGGGGATAGCTGAACCCAAAATACTTAATCAAGTTGATGAGTTTGAAGTGACGCAACAAAATTACCGAATCGAATATGACATCGGTGGCCCTCAAAAGTCGGTTAATATTTCTGTCCCACCAACATTTGAAGGCTATTTACGTCGCAAGCTTCAGGATCACAGGAATAAACTGGATTAATAGCTTCTACGTAGTCAACGAAACAATAGCCTCGCACCTGCGGGGCTTTTTTATGCGCATCGCACGCGCACATCAAATACAGGAGAAGACATGTCCGAGCCGCGTATCTATAACAGTCGCTGGGACAAAGCCAGGCTCTCATTTCTGAAATCTAATCCTCTATGTGTCATGTGTCGTCGTCAGGGCAGGGCAATCCCTGCAATGGTGGTTGACCACATAAGGCCTCATAAGCTGAAGGAAGCACTGAAGGGTGGCAATCAGGAAGATATAGCGAAGGCACGGAAGCTCTTCTGGGATAAGGATAACTGGCAACCCCTCTGTAAACAGCACCACGACTCTACCAAACAACGTGAAGAGAAACGCGGTCACGTGATTGGATGTGATGAGAACGGGCTGCCACTCGACCCACAGTCGCACTGGCGAAGGTGAGATGACACGAGCGCGAAGGGGAGGGCGGGTAAAGAGTTCAGGAGACATCGCCTCCCTGACCGCCAGCCCCCCTTTTTATGCACAACCGCGAAATGAAAAGTTTTTTTCCGGGAGGTTCCGATGGCAGGAAGACGCCCGAAACCGTCCCACCTGAAGGTGGTAACCGGTAACCCGGGCAAACGTAAACTCAACGACAAAGAACCCACCCCGATAAGAGAAATCCCAAGCCCTCCTGCACACCTCACTGACTGGGGAAAAGTTGCCTGGGGAAAACTGACCGTGCTGCTTGATGGTATGGGGGTCCTCACTGTTGCAGATGTGCTGGCGCTGGAGCGCCTTTGTGATATTTACGCCGACATACTCCAGTTGCGCCTTACGATCGCTGACGAGGGGAGGACGTATACAGTGCAGACGGATGGCGGTTTTTTGATTAAGGCAAACCCTGCAGTGGCCATGTTGGCTGACGCTGATCGCCGCTTTAAAAGTTACCTGGTCGAATTCGGTCTTACCCCAGCCGCCAGAACGAAGGTGAAAGTTGATGGTGGAGAAAAAGAAGAAGACTCGCTCAACCAGTTCTTCGGTTGACCCAGCCACACAGTATGCGCTGGATGTCACAACCGGGAAGGTACTTGCCGGGCCGGATATCCGTAATGCCTGCGCACGTCACCTCCGCGATCTGGAAAACGGGCCGGCGCGGGGACTTACCTGGGACATTGAATCCGCGCAACGAGGAATCGATTTTTTTGCAAAAGTTTTAAAGCTCAACGGCGGTGAGCATGAGGGGCAGCCCTTTATTCTACTACCCTGGCAGTGTTTCATTGTGGGTTCTATTTTTGGCTGGAAGGCCAGTGATGGATACCGACGCTTTCGCATGGTCTATGTTGAGTCTGGCAAGGGTTCCGGTAAATCCCCTCTCGCTGGTGGAGTCGGATTATATTGTCTGGTCGCCGACAAAGAACCACGCGCTGAAGTGTATGCCGCCGCCACCAAAAAAGACCAGGCGATGATCCTATTCAGGGATGCTGTGGCTATGGTGGATCAGTCTCCCGCTTTGTCTCAGCGAATTGATAAATCAGGTGGTACTGGAAAAGAATGGAATCTGGCGTTTGTTCAGACTGGTTCTTTTTTCCGGCCAATCAGTTCTGATGATGGTCAGTCAGGTCCCCGTCCACATTGTGCCCTGATTGATGAAGTTCACGAACATAAAAGCAACCAGGTCGTTGAGATGATGCGCGCTGGAACGAAGGGGCGTCGGCAGGCGTTGATGTTCCTTATTACCAACAGCGGCCACGATAAAACCAGTGTTTGCTTTGAGTATCACGAGTACGGACGCAAAGTTGCCTCCGGTGATCTGGAGGATGACAGTTTCTTCAGCTTCATCTGCTCTCTGGATGAAGGAGACGACCCGTTTAAAGATGAATCCTGCTGGGGTAAAGCTAACCCGTCGCTGGGGCACACCTTCACCGAGAAATATTTACGTGAGCAGGTGACGCAGGCGCGCGGGATGCCGTCAAAAGAGAGTATCGTCCGCCGCCTTAATTTCTGTCAGTGGGTGGAATCTGCTGATCCATGGGTGGACAGCGATACGTGGATGAAATGCGAACAGGATTTCGACCCTGAAGATCTGGCAGGTGAAGAGTGCTATGGCGGCCTGGACCTTTCCGGCTCCCGCGACCTTACCTCGCTGGCACTTTACTTTCCAAAATTCAAAAAACTGCTGGTCGAATTCTGGACGCCAAAAGACACACTACTAGAGCGCGCCAAAACCGACCATGTTCCCTATGATGCCTGGTTGCGTAACGGGTTTATTCATGCTCCACCGGGTAAGGCTGTTAACTACGGGTTTGTGGCTGACCGCATCGGGGAGTTAACACAAAAGTACGGTGTCAGGTGCATTGCCTGCGACCAGTACCGTATTAAATATCTCGAAGTTGAACTGGCGAACCAGTCTGTTGATGTTGAACTGGTTCCGCATGGACAGGGATTTTACAAAGCTCAGGAGTCGGGGCTTTGGATGCCTCGGTCCATTGAATTGTTTGAAGAGCACCTTAACAGTGGCGAACTGATTATCCGCACTAACCCCTGTCTGCGCTGGAATGCGGCCTCTGCTGTTCTGGAGGCCGACCAGAAAGACAACCGAATCTTTGCCAAGAAGAAGAGCACTGGCCGTATAGATGGCGTGGTGGCCTCTGCTATGGCCATTGGCGCGGCGGCGGATGCGGTTCTTACAGAGACTGGCGACCCTGATGACTTTTTCGATGATCCGATCATGGTAGGTATCTGATGAAGGAAAAAAAACGGCCAGGCCGCATCAAAAGTGCGATTGTTAACTGGCTTGGCGAAACGATTGGACTGAATGACGCTGCTTTCTGGCAGGAGTGGTACGGAACCAGCAGTAGCGGAAAAGTTGTGACAGCAGAAAAAGCTCTGGCTCTGGCTTCTGTCTGGGCTTGCGTGCGTCTGCTGAGTGAATCCGTTTCCACCTTGCCGATGAAGGTATACGAACGGGCGGATGATGGTTCCCGCAAACTGGCACTTAATCATCCTGCTTATCAGGTGTTATGTCGCCGCCCCAACAGTGAAATGACGCCATCGCGCTTTATGTTGATGGTGGTAGCCAGCATCTGCCTTCGGGGTAATGCCTATGTAGAAAAAAAATGATTGGCGCCAAGCTGGTTTCACTGGTTCCGTTGCTGCCTCAGTGCATGAAGGTGGAGAGGCTGGACAGCGGTGAGTTGCAGTATACATATACAGAAAAGGGCGTAGCGCGCATTATCCCGGTTAAAAACATGATGCATATTCGCGGATTTGGCCTGGACGGTGTGTGCGGAATGATGCCAATGCGCACCGGGCGTGATGTGTTTGGTGCTGCGATGGCCGTCGAAGAGTCGGCGGCAAAGATATTTGAAAATGGTATTCAGACATCCGGATTTTTCCTGTCAAAGAACCTTCTGACCAAAGAACAGCGTCAAAAAAACCGTGAAAACCTCAATCGTTTCGTCGGTTCTAAAAACGCCGGTAAGGTGATGGTTCTCGAGGGGGACATGTCATACCAGGGCATTACCCTTAATCCTGAAGATGCTCAGATGCTGGAATCACGTTCATTCAGTATTGAGGAAATCTGCCGCTGGTTCCGGGTGCCTCCCTTTATGGTAGGGCACATGACCAAGCAGAGCAGTTGGGCATCGAGCGTTGAAGGCATGAACCTGCTATTTCTGACTAATACGCTGCGTCCAATGCTGGTGAACATTGAGCAGGAGATCGCGCGCTGCCTGCTTAACGGTGATGAGGATTTGTTCGCAGAATTCTCGGTTGAAGGTCTGCTCCGAGCCGACAGTGCTGGGCGTGCTGCGTACTACACCACCGCACTGCAAAACGGCTGGATGTCGCGAAATGACGTTCGCCGTCTTGAGAACATGCCGCCGATAGAAGGTGGCGATATTTACACCGTTCAGCTCAACCTGACGCAACTGAAAAATCTCGAAAACAGTAATCTTGCTGTTCAGGCTTTAGCCCTTAGAGAGTTGCATAGCCATTTATTCCCCGATATTCCCTTTGAGCAATCTCCGCTGAAACAGGCCGCTTAGGAGTACTTCCCTGATGAGTAAAAAACAACTTCCGGTAGCTCCGGCGGGGCGACCCTGCGCGCGAGTTACCTGTGAAACCTTACCTTCTGCACTGGACCGCTGGGACGGGGGGATTAAAGCTTCAGCCACCGACGATAACAGCATTTCTGTTTTTGATGTTATCGGACAGGACTACTGGGGCGAAGGGGTGACAGCCAAACGTATTGCCGGTGCACTTCGGGCGATGAACGGTGCCGACGTTACGGTGAATATCAACTCACCGGGCGGCGACATGTTCGAAGGCCTGGCCATTTACAACCTTCTCCGCGAATACGAAGGCCGTGTAACTGTGAAGGTGCTGGGCATTGCCGCCAGTGCCGCCTCGATAATTGCGATGGCCGGGGATGATATTCAGATTGGTCGTGGTGCCTTCCTGATGATCCATAACTGCTGGGTATACGCGATGGGAAACCGCCATGACTTTGCTGAACTGGCACAGTCACTGGAGCCATTCGATACCGCAATGGCTGATATCTACGCAGCGCGATCCGGCCTTGATATGGCCGCCGTGCAGAAGCTGATGGATGCAGAAAGTTATATCGGCGGAAGTGATGCTGTGACGAAAGGGCTGGCTGACAGCCTGCTTTCTGCTGATGCAGTCAGGGACGGAGACGAATCACCGGCGGCCGCGCTCCGCAAATTAGATGCATTGCTGGCTAAAACCAATACACCGCGCGCTGAGCGCCGAAAACTCATTAAAGCCTTATCAGGTGGTATGCCTGGCGCTGCCACAACCAATGACGGTACGCCGGGCGCTGCCGACGACATCAAACCAGAAACCATCAATTCACTCGAACACGCCCTGGCTGCGTTCGCCAATTAAGGAACACTTATGTCTGAAGTTAATGAAATCCTGAAAAAAGTCACCGCCAGCATCGAAGAGGCGACAGGCAAGTTTAATGCCAAAGCCGAAGATGCGCTGAAAGAGGCAAAAAAATCCGGTCAGCTTTCAGAAGAAACGAAGGCGGCTGTCGACAAAATGGCGTCTGAATTTAATGCCCTTCGTGAAGCTGAAAAAACACTAAAAGCAGCCGTTGGTGACCTTGAACAACATGTCGCGCAGATGCCACTGGCAAATGCAAAACAGGTTGTCGAGACTGTTGGCCAGCAGGTTATTTCTGCTGAAGCGCTGAAAACTTTTGCTGCCAGTGTTGAAGGCAACAAGCGACTGAGCATTCCTGTTAGTGCCGCTCTGTTGTCAGTGAATGTGCCTGGTCAGATTGTTGCGCCTGACCGTCTTCCTGGCATTGATGCACAGCCGAAGCAGCGCCTTTTTATTCGCGATCTGATCGCGCCTGGGCGCACCGAGTCCAATACCATTTACTGGGTGCAGCAGACCGGATTTACCAATAATGCTAAAGCGGTGGCGGAAAATACTACCAAGCCGTACAGCGATATTGCGTTTGCTGAAAAAATTACGCCGGTTCGCACCGTTGCCCATCTGTTCAAAGCGGCGAAACAGATCCTAGACGATATGCCACAGCTTCAGTCCACTATTGATGCTGAGCTTCGTTATGGTCTGAAGTATGTCGAAGAGCAGGAAATACTCTTCGGTGATGGCACTGGTGCTCACCTCGATGGCATAGTTCCTCAGGCTTCAGCTTATGCTGCGGCGTTTGCTGTTGCACAGCAGAACGGTATTGATGATCTGCGTCTTGCAATGCTGCAGGCGCAACTGGCACGCTTCCCTGCTTCCGGTCACGTTCTGCACTTCATTGACTGGGCGAAGATTGAACTGACTAAAGACAGCTTGGGTCGCTATATCCTGGCCAACCCTGCTGCACTGACGGGACCGACACTTTGGGGACTTCCGGTTGTTGCCACCGAAGCTGCTGCCTTCCAGGGTAAATTCCTGACAGGCGCATTCAACGCTGGAGCGCAGATCTTCGACCGTGAAGATGCGAACGTGGTCATCTCCACAGAGAACGCCGACGACTTCGAGAAAAACATGATTTCGATCCGCTGTGAAGAGCGTCTGGCGCTGGCGGTCAAACGTCCGGAGGCGTTCATCTATGGAACCTTCACTGCACCGGCACCTGGCGGCGAATGATTCATAACAGCGGCCTTCGGGTCGCTTTTACCCTGAGGAAGCAGAAATGAAAATGCGAGCCCTTAAACCGGTTTATTTCAACGGTACAGTGCAGGATGAAGGCAGTGAGTTTGAAACGCTGGAGCAGCATGGTCGAGAGCTGATTAAAAAAGGTTATGCAGAATCTGTGAGTGAGGATACTCCTGCAGAGCAGGCAGAGCAGGCAGAGCAGGCAGAGCAGGCAGAGCAGGCAGAGCAGGCAGAGCAGGCAGAGCAGGCAGAGCAGGCAGAGCAGGCAGAGCAGGCCAAAAAACGAACGGGTAAAAAATAAGGGGGCAGGATGTTACTTACGCTTCCAGAAATAAAAGCTCAGTGCCGTCTTGAGGAAGATTTTACGGAAGAAAACGCGCTGCTGACTTTACTTGCTGAAGCGGCAGAGGCAAAAGCAACAACCTACCTCAACCGTAATCTTTACGCCACAAAAGCGGATATTCCAGAGTTGGACGAAGATGGCATTGAGATCACCAATGATATCAAACTGGGGATGTTGATGCTGATCAGCCACTGGTATGAAAATCGAAGCTCGGTATCAGAGGTAGAGATGTCAGAGACGCCCCAGGCTTTTGAGTTCCTGCTATACCCACGACGTTTACCAGTATCGGGGTATTAATATGAAAAGACGGTCGACAAATACAAGTGCGACTTACTTGCTCCCAGACCCCGGAGAACTCGATAAACGAGTGAGTATCCGGCAACGCGTCGATTCTCCGAGCAGTGACATGGGGACGGAGCCAACGTATCCGGTACAGTTCCCTGCCTGGGCAAAGGTGGTTCAGACCAGCGCTACCACATACCAGGAGACGGCACAGACTGATAATGCGATAACGCATTACATCACCATCCGCTGGCGCAGGGGGATCACTACTGATTTTGAAGTGGTTCTGAGCGACCTGGTGTACCGGATTAAGAGAGTACGTGATCTGAACAGCAAGCGCCGATTTTTACTTCTGGAATGCACTGAGCTTGGTGAGTTCCCGGTAAATACTGGAGGTAATTCCAATGGCGGAACCCTTTTTACACGTTGATTTTCAGCAGCCGAACGAAATGCGCTTCAATCGCGCGCGCGTTCGGCGTGCCTTTGTCACCATCGGCCAGCGCCATATGCGCGACGCACGCCGTCTGGTGATGCGCCGTGGTCGTTCTGAACCAGGTGAAAACCCCGGTTACCAGACAGGCCGCCTGGCTAAATCCATCGGTTACATGGTGCCTAAAGCCAGTGCTAAACGACCAGGTTTTATGGCTCGAATCGCACCGAACCAGAGGAACGGGCAGGGTAACCGGCTCATCACCGGCGATTTTTACCCGGCATTCCTCTTCTACGGTGTGCGCGGTGGCGCAAAACGTCGGCGCAGTCATCACCGTGGCGCTTCTGGTGGTAGCGGCTGGCGGCTGGCCCCGCGTAATAATTTTATGGTTGAAACGCTCAATAAAAACAGCCCCTGGACGCGTTATTACCTGGCGCGGGAATTACGGCTCTCACTCAAACCGGAGAAACGGCGCTGATGAAACTGGCCCCGATTATTGCTGCGCTACGTGCGCGCTGCCCCATTTTTGAAAATCGCGTTGCTGGCGCTGCGCAATTTAAGGATTTGCCAGAAGTCGGGAAAATGAAACTACCAGCGGCCTACGTGGTGTCCGGTGACGATTCACCCGGCGAGCAGAAAAGTCAGACGGACTACTGGCAGGATTTGACCGAAGGTTTTTCCGTAATCGTTTTTGTCAGTAACGGTCGCGATGAGCGCGGGCAGTTTGCTTCTTATGACGTGGTTCACGACGTGCGACAGATGTTGTTCAAGGCATTGCTGGGGTGGAACCCGGAAGAGCGAGGTGAGCCCATAACCTATGCTGGCGGCACGCTACTCGATGTGAACCGTCACGAACTGAGCTACCAGTTCGACTTTACAGTGCAGAACGAACTCGGCAGTGATGATACGCGGCAGATTGATGACCTCAACAATCTGGACGAATTCAAAACGCTGGCTATCGATGTTGATTTTATCGATCCGGGACATGGCCCCGATGGGGACCCCGAACATCATACAGAGATAACTCTCCCCACCTGAGGAAAACCATGTTTGTAAAACCCCTAAAAGGGCGGTCAGTACATGACCCTGCCCGAGGCGACCTTTTGCCTGTTGAAGGGCGAAATGTTGAAGAAAGCAGCTACTGGCTGCGCCGGGAAGCCGCTGGCGATATCAGGCGCGTGAACAAAGTTAAACAGAAAAAGGTGGAAACCAATGACCGTTAGTTTCAGCACTATCCCGGCAAATACGCTGGTGCCACTGTTTTATGCTGAGATGGATAATTCGGCGGCAAATACAAGTCAGGAGTCAGCGCCATCATT
The DNA here is from genome assembly GCF_030334745.1 of Citrobacter sp. Cb080. NCBI lineage: Bacteria > Pseudomonadati > Pseudomonadota > Gammaproteobacteria > Enterobacterales > Enterobacteriaceae > Citrobacter > Citrobacter sp. Cb080. The sequence continues at coordinate 390,074 of NZ_JAOWDG010000069.1, forward strand.
GCTGCTGGGCCATGCGAATACAGGTGCTTCAATTCAGCCTGATTCACTGGTGCTGATGCCGTCCGCAGATTACGCAAAGCAAATTTGTGGTCCCGGTAGTCAGCTTGCACGCATGGTTGCTGCGTATCGTAAAACCGATCCTTTTGGTGAGCTTTACATCATTGCTGTCCCTGAGCCAGCGGCAGGAGTGGCGGCCACGTATACCCTGACCGTAACTGGCGCAGCAACTGAGAGCGGCACGGTGAATATTTATGTCGGGCGTACTCGTATTCAGGCAGCAGTTGTAAGCGGTGATGATGTTGAGGCTGTGGCATCAAGCATTAAAGATGCAATCAATGCCGATCCTACGTTGCCGGTTATCGCTTCGTCTGCTGTTGGCGTGGTCACGCTGACAGCACGTCACAAAGGTCTGAGCGGGAATGAAATCCCTGTCGTTCTGAATTATTACGGTTACGGTGGTGGGGAAGTGTTGCCTGCAGGCATAGCGGTAGCCGTCGCTGCTGGCGCTGCCGGAACGGGGGCTCCGGTGCTCAATGGCGCTATTGCCGCTATGGCCGATGAGCCGTTTGATTATATTGGCCACCCGTTCAATGATTTGGCCTCGGTTAATGCATTTGTCAGCGAAATGAACGATACCAGCGGTCGCTGGAGCTACGCGCGCCAGCTTTATGGCCACGTTTATACTGCAAAACTCGGAACGCTTTCTGAGCTGGTTGCCGCAGGGGATCAGCTTAACCAGCAGCACATTACTCTGGCGGGCTACGAGAAAGAAACGCAGACTCCGGCAGATGAGCTAGCGGCCAGTCGTACCGCGCGCAATGCGGTATTTATCCGCAATGATCCGGCGCGCCCAACCCAGACAGGTGAACTCGTGGACATGCTACCAGCGCCAAAAGGGAAGCGCTTCACGATGACCGAGCAGCAGTCTCTGCTGTCACATGGGATTGCAACCTCATACGTTGAAAGCGGCACGCTGCGCATTCAGCGCGACGTTACAACGTACAAGAAAAACGCCTACGGTGTTGCAGACAACAGCTATCTCGACAGCGAGACGCTGCATACCAGCGCTTATGTCTTGCGCAGGCTGAAATCGGTTATCACCAGTAAATATGGGCGCCATAAACTGGCGAACGACGGCACTCGCTTTGGTCCTGGTCAGGCGATTGTTACCCCGGCAGTTATCAAAGGGGAATTGCTGGCGACTTACCGACAGATGGAGCGCGCCGGGATCGTAGAAAATTACGACCTGTTCAAGCAATACCTGAAGGTTGAACGTGACGCGACAAACCCAAACCGTATCAACACCCTGTTCCCGCCTGACTACGTTAACCAGCTGCGAGTGTTTGCGGTCGTTAACCAGTTCCGCCTTCAGTATCAAGAGGAGTCCGCATAATGCCGCGCATTGCAGGTACTTGTTATTTCAAAATTGATGGTCAGCAATTATCCATGACCGGCGGTATTGAGGTGCCGATGAATACTAAGGTCAATGATGATGTTATTGGCCTTGATGGTTCGGTGGATCGTAAAGAAACGCACCGCGCGCCGTATATCAAAGGCACCTTCAAAGTGCCGAAAGATTTTCCGGTTAGCAAAGTAACGACTTCAGACCAGATGACCATTACCGCCGAACTGGCAAACGGTCAGGTTTATGTCTTGTCGTCTGCCTGGCTACACGGTGAGGCAAACCACAACGCCGAAGAAGGTACGGCTGATCTTGAATTCCATGGTGAAGAAGGGGATTACCAGTAATGAAAGAGCTTGAACTGAAGCATCCAGTAACTGCGCATGGTGAAACGATCAGCGTCCTGGAATTTAACGAACCGACTGGTAAAGACGTTCGCGAACTTGGTTATCCGTACCAGATGAATCAGGACGAATCCATCAAACTGCAGGCGCATATTATCGCAAAGTACATTGTGCGGCTGGCAAATGTACCGCTGAGCACGGTAGATCAGATGAAACCCGGCGATCTGAATAGTGCAGGCTGGCTGGTTGCAGGTTTTTTCCTCCAGGCCTGACAGCCGATTATCTCACTGACCGTTTTTTTGACTGCGCCAGCTACTGGCGCATTAACCCATTTGAACTGCTGAAAATGCCAATCAGTGAGATTCCTCTGCTGGTTAGTCAGGCGAACAGGATTGAGCAGGAGAAAAAACGTAATGGCTGAATTTGAACTTAAAGCGCTAATCACTGGCGTTGATAAGTTATCTCCCGCACTTTCACGGATGCAGAAAAACATCCGTGGTTTCAAGCGCCAGGCAGAGGAAGCTTCAAAGGGTGGATTAGCGCTGGCTGGTGGTTTGGCTGCTGGATTGACTGTATCGCTGAAAGCCTATGCGGATCAGGAGAATGCGGCTACAGGGCTGAAGGTCGCGATGATGCAGACGAACGGAGAAGTCGGCAATAGTTTTGAAAAAATAAACAAACTGGCTGTTGGGCTTGGGAATCAGTTACCTGGCACGACTGCTGATTTTCAGAACATGATGCAGATGCTTGTTCGACAGGGTATTCCGGCAGAAAACATTCTGGGTGGGGTAGGCAAAGCGACTGCATACCTTGCCGTACAGCTTAAAAAAACACCTGAAGCAGCGGCAGAATTCGCCGCAAAAATGCAGGACGCAACTGGGACCGCATCAGATGACATGATGGGGCTGTTTGATACCATCCAGAAAGCGTTTTACCTTGGTGTCGACGACACCAACATGTTGTCGTTTTTCACAAAAACCAGCTCAGTTCTGAAGATGGTTAATAAGGACGGATTGAAAGCCGCTCAGGGACTTGCTCCGATCAGCGTCATGATGGACCAGATGGGTATGCAGGGGGAGTCAGCCGGTAACGCCCTTCGAAAAGTCATTCAATCTGGCCTTGATCTTAAAAAAGTCAGAGCGACTAACAAAGGATTGAGGAAACAACGTATTCGGCTGGACTTTACGGACGGAAAAGGAGGTTTTGGTGGTCTTGACAAAATGTTCAGCCAGTTGGCCAAGCTACGCAAACTTACAGATACGGATAAAACTTCAGTACTGAAAACTCTCTTTGGCGATGATGCTGAAACTCTGCAGGTTGTGAATGCCCTGATCGACAAAGGTAAAGACGGCTACGATCAGATCCAGCAAAAAATGAATAAACAGGCCAGTCTGAATAATCGAGTTCAAGCCCAGTTGGGAACTCTTACCAACCTATGGGAGGCGATGACAGGGACGGCCACAAATGGACTCGCAGCTATAGGTGGTGCTTTTTCATCGGACACCAAACAGATTGTTAATTGGCTTGGTGACCTCGGGGAAAAATTTTCTAACTTTGCCGAGAAAAATCCCGATGTAATCAGGGGAGTAGTCGGCCTTGTTGCTGGTCTTGCTGCTTTAAAGCTTGGGTTTATGGGAGTTAACTTTGCTTTAGGTCTGGTGAGTAAGACTATATCAATGTCCCCGTGGGGGATATTGTTCAGACTTATTGCAATGGCCGCAGGTTATATCATTGCCAACTGGAGTACGGTAGGCCCGTGGTTTAAAGAAATGTGGAATAAGATTGGGCCATATTTCCAAGTCGGATGGGAGTTGATGAAAACAGTCTTTGGTTGGACACCACTAGGATTGATCATCAATAACTGGGGGCCAGTTGTTAAGTGGTTCCAGGATATGTGGAATAAGCTCAAACCTATTATTGAATGGTTCTCTGATGGAGCCAGTGACACTGTTGCTGCTGCTAACGCTGCGCAGTGGGGCGCTGGTGGTTACGGTGCTTATGGTACTGGTGTTGCTAGCAGTGGCTATAACCCTTATCAGATTAATAAGGGGGCACCTTCACAGCCAGAGGCCAGAGTTGTTGTTGAGCTAAAAGGTGCTCAACCTGGAACAACAGTGACAGAGTCGAAATCCAGAGGTATCAACGTGAGTACCGATGTTGGTTACACCCGGATAGGAAAGATTGGCATGGGTGGATAGAACGATGTATTTTGAGAGCGCTATCTTGTATATAGCGAACAATAATAGTTAATCACTCAAGGTCATCATGAAAAATCATATAATTGCCAGTGTAATAGTTGGTGTGTCGGTTGTTTTTTCTGCGCTTATCATCTCTGATAACATTTCGTTTAAGAATGAGCATGTAATTCCCCTTGCTGGAGGCTCTGTAAAATTAGGTGATGTATACAAAGAGGAAAAATTGCTGAGTGCTAGATTAATATTTAAAGAAGGTGAACAAGTTTTAATATCCAATGGGAATCCAGATGATTTTTCAAATGAATTGGATGCGAAAATAACGGAGATACTCAAGACCCTTAATTCAGGGAAGAGTAAAGATGATGAGCGTTTAACAGCAGAAAATCTTAGTGTTATTGATGATGCCAAACTGGAAGTTACCTCAGCGGTACGTTATACAAGTGAACATCAGCCTTTGTTTACATTAACACTGGATGAGCAAGAAATACCTATGGTTAAAGGCTCATACATCAAAGATTTTTCACACGAAAACATTAAGAAGTTTATCGACGGCCAACAAAAAAACTATCAAAACGCACTTTTCTTAACGAAGTAATTAATTCATTAGCATAAGCCCGCTTCGGCGGGTTTTTTTATGTCCGGAGTTTCTATGGCGTGGAAAGACAGGCTTCAGGATGCGTCATTCCGTGGCGTACCATTTAAGGTCGAAGGCGAAGGTGCCGCAGTTGGTCGTAGAGTTGAAACACACGAATACCCCAACCGCGATAAACCCTACACCGAAGATCTCGGTAAGGTCACCTTCCGGCCGAATATCACCGCCTATGTCATAGGCGATGATTGTTTCGATCAGCGCGACAGACTAATTGAAGCGCTCAACAAACCGGGGCCGGGAACGCTTGTTCACCCGACCTATGGCGAGTCGAGTGTTTGTGTCGATGGTGAAGTTAAAGTCAGCACGACGAGCAGCGAAGGGCGCATGGTGCGCTTTGATCTGCAGTTTGTCGAAGCGGGTGAGCTTTCCTATCCAACGGCGGGCGCAGCCACGGCGAATACGCTGGTGTCCTCATGTTCTGCACTGGATGACTGTATCAGCGATAACTTTGAGACGTTCGGTATGGACGGCATGCCTGATTTCGTTCAGAACGGTGTGATTGACGATGCGACCAACATGCTGGGCTATGTCTCTGACAAAATGGCGATGGTCGATTCTGGCATTTCCGCCGCCGCACGTCTAATGCAGGGGGATATCTCTGTTCTGCTCCCGCCGCCATCTTCAGGAAAAGGCTTCGTTGACCAGCTGCAGGCAATGTGGCGTTCGGGGAATCGGCTCTCTGGTAATGCCAGCGACCTGTTCACAATGATTAAAAACTTTTCAGGTATCTCCATGGGGAGTGATCTGGCACCGCGTGGCGTATGGAAAACGGACAGCAAGACGACGCAGAGCCAGAAACAGCAAAGTAATTATGTTGCCAGCGCGGTTCGTACAACGGCAATAAGCGAAGCGGCTTATGCTGTCACGACGTTACCCGCGCCAGTTGTCACGACAAGCGAGCAAAGTCAGCAGTCCACTGGCTGGCCTTCTGTTACTCATCCTGAGCTGAATAATGCTCCTGATGAAGCGACAGTTGTCGACGTGCCTACATGGGATGATCTGGTCGATATCCGTGACACGCTGAATACTGCGATTGATAAAGAACTATCCCGCACGACCGATGACCGTTTGTTTCTGGCTTTGCGCCGGGTGAAGTCTGACCTTAACAACGACATAAAACACCGCCTGGTGCAGACCCAAAAGACCGTTATCAGAACCCCTGATGAGGTAACTCCGGCACTGGTTCTGGCTGCCACTTGGTTCGATAACGCTGCACGGGAGTCTGACATTGTCAGGCGTAATGCTGTGGCTCACCCGGGCTTTGTGCCGGTATCTCCACTGAGGGTTCCTGTACGATGAACGATAACGTAACTCTCCGTGTTAACGGTCGTGAGTGGGGGGGGCTGGACGTCAATTCGTATTGGTTCCGGGATTGAGCGTTTGGCCCGAGATTTTAGTGTAGAGATCACCCGACAGTGGCCCGGTGGTGATGGTGTTGCGTCACTTCATCCCAGGGTTAAAAACGGCGACAAAGTCGAGGTTCTAATTGGTGATGACCTGGTGGTTACCGGTTGGGTTGAAGCAACGCCGGTTCGCTATGATGCGCGATCAATCAGTGTCGGAATCAGCGGGCGCAGTCTGACCGCCGATCTGATTGATTGTGCCGCTGAGCCGACCCAATTCAATGGGCAATCACTCGTTCAGGTGGCCGCTGCACTTGCCAGACCTTTCGGTATAGCGGTTGTAAACGCTGGTGCGCCGGGTGGCGCTATTCCCGGTGTACAACCCGATCACGGTGAAACGGTTATCGAAGTCCTCAACAAGATGCTTGGACAACAGCAGGCGCTGGCCTACGACGACCCTCGAGGCAGGCTTGTTATCGGCGGCATTGGTAGCACGCGCGCTCATACAGCTCTGGTGCTGGGTAAAAACGTTATTTCCTGCGATACCGAGAAAAGTATCCGTGAACGTTTTTCAACCTACCAGGTATCTGGACAGCGTGCCGGAAACGATGATGATTTTGGGGCTGCGACAACAACGGCGCTTCGCGCAAAAACAACAGACGCATCAATTGGCCGCTATCGTCCCATGGCAGTACAGCAGACGGGGCAGTCGACTGGCGCCAGTTGCATTGCGCGCGCCGAATTCGAGGCGCGACAACGCGCTGCACGTACCGATGAAGCCACGTACACGGTGTGGGGCTGGCGACAGGGGGATGGTTCTCTGTGGCAGCCAAACCAGCGGGTTATTGTTTTCGATCCGATCTGCGGCTTCAACAACCGCGAACTCCTCATCTCTGAAGTCTCATTCACTAAAGACAATAACGGCACCCTGACAGAGTTACGCGTCGGGCCGCCGGATGCCTATCTTCCTGAGCCCGAAGAGAGCAGTCAGAAGCGTGCTAAAAAACGCAAAGTCAAAGAGGACCCGTTCTAATGGGAGTAATGCAAAGCCTTCAGAGACAGGTTCTGGGACTCATTGGACGCGCTGTTGTGAAGAGTATCAACGCAGCTTCCAAGTGCCAGATGATAGATGTTGAGTTACTGGCTGGGCAGCAAAAGGCGGGTATTGAGCACCTTGAACCCTATGGCTTCACTTCTTGTGCACAAGCGGGGGCTGAGGCTGTTGTTTTATTTCCTGATGGTGACCGTTCTCACGCCGTTGCGATCACCGTGTCTGATCGTCGCTATCGCATGAAGGGGCTCAAAACGGGGGAGGTTGCTCTCTACGATGACCAGGGGCAGTCAGTCACGCTGACACGCGCCGGGATTGTTGTTGATGGTGGTGGCAAGGTGATTACGTTTAAAAACGCGCCTAAAGCCCGCTTTGAAATGGATATTGAGTCAACGGGCCAGATCAAAGACCTCTGTGATACTTCTGGCCAGACAATGTCGGCGATGCGTGTTGCTTATAACGGGCATAAACACAGAGAAAACGGGCAGGGCAATAACACCGATACACCTGATAAACAAATGGAGGTGTGATGGAACTCTGGCTTACGGTAAATGGGAAACGGGTAAGCGCTGGTTCTCAGCTTGATCCGCTCACCCGCGCTGTAGTGATTTCTTTATTCACCCACCGCCGCGCCGATCCTGATGATAACGCTGATGTTCCGATGGGGTGGTGGGGCGATACCTGGCCGGTTGTCGCGAACGACCGTTATGGTTCGAAATTGTGGCTACTCCAGCGGAGCAAGCTCACGAACGCCCTGGTGAATACCGTGCGCAACTATCTGCGTGAAGCTCTTCAATGGATGCTGGATGACGGTGTGGTATCTCGTATCGACATTGATATCCAGCGAACCGGTATTAATGAACTGGGGAATAAGATTGTTCTCTGGCGACGGGATGGTCCGGTAACGATTTCTTTTAACGATCTGTGGAGTGTAATCACCAATGGCGGACAGTGAATTTCAGCGGCCAACATTGGCCGAAAACATCAGCATGATCCGCACAGACCTTTTTGCACGCCTTGACATCAATGATGAGCTTCGCCGCATGGATGAAGATGTCAGGGCCAAGGTTTATGCCGGGGCGCTGCATACGGTTTATGGCTATATCGATTATCTGGCGATGAATATGCTGCCTGACCTGTGCGATGAGTCATGGCTTTATCGGCATGCTGCTATGAAGCGATGCCCGAGAAAAGATGCCGTAGCCGCATCAGGTTTTATGCGCTGGGATGGCGTAACGAACGGGCTGAAGGTGAGCGCCGGCTCGGTAATTCAGCGTGACGATCTCGTCCAGTACATCGTTCAGGCAGACGCAACAAGTGCCGGTGGCGTGCTTCGTGTACCCGTTGTCTGCAGCATGACAGGTATAACCGGAAATATGGATGATGGTGAGGCGCTCTCACTGGTTACGCCGGTTAACGGACTTCCTTCCGGCGGCATGGCCGATACGGTTACTGGCGGTTTTGATATTGAAGATCTTGATGTCTGGCGTGCCCGTGTCCTGGAACGCTACTACTGGACCCCGCAAGGCGGCGCTGACGGAGATTATGTTGTCTGGGCAAAAGAAGTGCCCGGCGTAACACGCGCGTGGACTTACCGGCACTGGATGGGGACGGGAACGGTCGGCGTTATGATTGCCAGTAGCGACCTGATTAACCCGATTCTTGATGATGCAACAGTTGCTGCGGCTCAGGCACATATTGAACCGTTGGCACCCGTAGCGGGTTCAGACCTCTATGTATTTAAGGGGACGCCAAAAACGGTCAACTACACCATTGACCTGAACCCGGATACTCCTGAAATACGCGCCGCAGTTGAGGCCGAGCTTCGTTCATTTCTGCTGCGTGACGGCTATCCGGAAGGGACGCTTGAGCTATCCCGTACAAACGAGGCGATTTCTATAGCTGTCGGTGAGTACAGCCATAAGCTACTTTCTCCAACAGTTGATACGCCAGTTGCAAAAAATGAACTGGCTGTACTGGGGGTAATAACGTGGGCGTGAGTAATGATGATTATGTCCAGTTACTGAGTGCGCTGCTTCCACCCGGACCTGCATGGTCAGTTGACGATGTTGCAATAAGTGGCGTAGCGCCTTCTTTGCTCAGGGTGCATCAGCGTGCTGATGAACTCATGCAGGAGCTTGATCCGCGTACCACAACAGAACTTATTGACCGATGGGAGCGGTGCTGCGGTCTGCCTGATGAATGCATACCATCAGGCACACAGACGTTACGGCAGCGACAGCAACGGCTGGACGCAAAAGTTAATCTTACCGGAGGAATCAACGAAGATTTCTATCTTCGTCAACTGGCCGCTCTGGGGAAGCCCGGCGCCACTATCACGCGCTATAACAAGGGACCTTTCAAATGTACGTCGTCGTGTATGGATGCGACCTATTCAACTGAATGGCGTTATTACTGGCAGGTAAATATGCCTGCTTCAACGGACGCCACCTGGATGACCTGCTCAGACAATTGCGAAACGCCCATTCGTTACTGGGGCGATACTGTTGCCGAGTGCGTTATCAATAAACTGTGCCCGTCCCATACCTACGTAATATTCAAATATCCGTAACCGGAGACATTATGCATCGCATTGACACACCTACTGCGCAAAAAGATAAATTCGGCGCGGGCAAGAACGGCTTTACTGCAGGTAACCCCCAGACAGGAACCCCGGCCACAGATCTTGATAACGATTATTTTGATATGTTGCAGGAAGAACTGGCGGGAGTTGTAGAAGCAACCGGCGTTAATCTGGATAAGTCAAAGCATAACCAGTTACTGACAGCCCTGAAGGCGCTGATGTTAATCCGCGCACATCCTTTTGCAGATATCAAAGCAGACGGGCCTGCAGCAATTGCAGAGGCTCTCTCAAACCTTGGTTTGGGAACAGCGGCAAAACGCAATGTTGATGCAGGGCTAATTAACGGCATTCCAGACATGGCCAGCTTTCGGGCTACTGTGCTACCCAACGGGGTTTTTAAGATAGATGTTATCGGTGCCGGGGGAGGCAAACAGAAACTGGTATTTCAGTGGGGCATAATTGCTACTGCTCCGGGCAGTAATGCTGCATATAACGTCAATGAAGCGTTTCCAAATGAAATTTTGTGGGCCAGTGGCGGCCGGGGCGCTCCAGGCTCAAATGCCGGAATGGGGGTGAGCCCGGAGGGCACTCAACAAATAAGAATACAGAACTATGCACCAGGTGGTGTACCGGAGAACTGTTTTTGGTGGGCAATTGGCCGGTAATAAGGTGAACTAAAATGAAATATAAATATTTTGAAGGGCTGTTTTATCCTGAAGATGGCAGCTATGAGTCAATACCTGCTGGCGCGATAGATGTATCAGAGGATGAGTACAGAAAAGCAATGGGCCGCGCCCCCGGTTCCACATTTTCAGTCGATGACTCCGGAATTGTTACTGTCATTCCTGTTCCAGAACCGACGCGAGAACAATATATTGCTCAGGCTGAGACGCATAAACAATTCTTGCTGGAGAAGTCCAGGCAGAAGATTACCGTCTGGCAAACTAAGCTACTGATGGGGCGTGCGCTAACGGATGTTGAATCAGCAAGCCTGAATATATGGATGGATTATATCGATGCTGTGACAGCAATAGATACCGGCACCGCACCAAATATTGATTGGCCCGATGCCCCTGAATGATCTACTTGCCGCGACCTGCATATGCGAGCCCTGGGCGCGGCTAGGTTTAGTTTTCATGTCATGGCGCAGTGATGAGTGTATAAGCGCATGAAGTTATTGCCAGATTCTTTTTCCTATTTTTGTCGCGGCTGTAATTGCTTGTGCTGTACTGCCGAACAGTTGCTGCGTTGCCATCTGCCACTTGTTTTCTTTGTGAACTAACAGTAAATATTGTTTTAAGGTATCAGCATCGAAAACAACGGCAAACGTGAGCATGTCCTTTGATGGCTCTGGAAGCACATTATCTGGCGGGAAGTAAATTCTAATCCCGGAAATAATTATGTTGTCGATGCCCATCATTCATCTACCAGCCACATATCAGCCTCTTCAAACATTTCCTGAACAGTACGGCTTATCTGTTCCTTCTCATGCTTGCTGGCGTCAGTGTTGATCGCCGGCAGTGTCATCATCGGTTTAACCCGAACATCAGCATCCGGGAAAATCCGGTGCACTCTCTTGGTCAATTCGCCCAGAATGATATCTTTTGCACCAGGCAGCCCATCAAAATTCCTTTTGTCATAAACGAGTTCCACGAACATTGCTCATTTCCTCTTTACTGGATGTATATACAGTATTTATACTGTGTTTTTATCCGGTATTCAAGAGAGGGCGTAAACATGGGCTTTCCTTCACCTGCGGCAGATTATGTTGAAACACGAATCTCCCTCGATCAGCAGCTAATCAGCCAACCCGCAGCGACTTATTTCATGCGGGCATCGCGTTCACATTTCAGGGAAGGGATAAT